>NZ_JBHUGY010000037.1:0-189356 GCF_042682105.1 Mesorhizobium calcicola | reverse complement strand
GGCGAAGCTATCGCCGGTCACAAGCGCCGATAGTTTCTGGAATTGCTCTATCGAGCGAGCGCCGGCCTTCACACCGGAATGGTCATGGCCGCCACCCCGGCAACGACAAAGGCCATTCCCAGCCACGCCGTCGAACCAAGGCTTTCGCCGAGGAAAACGGCGCCGATGCCGACACCGATCGGCACGCGCAGATAGGCTTGCGAGGTGGTGCCGACCGAGCCAAGTGTGTGGATGAGGCGGAAATAGATGACGAAGGCCAGCGCGGTCGAAAACACCGACAGGCCGAGCAGAGCCAGGATCGACGCCGTCGACGGCGCCAGCTGCCATGGCCGGTCGAACACAAGACTGAGCGGCACGAGGATGACGGCGCCGCACAGCATCGAACCGGCGGCCGGCAGCATCGGGTCGAGGCCCTTGAAGCCACGGCCGAAGATCGCCGCACCGGCATAGCAGATCGTCGCCGCGACGATGGCGAGCTGCGCCCAGAGTTGGTGACCGAGACCACCCAGCGCCTCGGTGCCGACGATGAGGCAGATGCCGGCAATGCCGGCGCCGACGCCAATCAGCTTGCGCAACGTGACCGGCTCGTGGCGGGTGATGAGCGCGGTCAGCAGGAAGGTGAAGATCGGCGAGGTCGCGTTCAGGATGGTGGCGAGGCCGGCATCGACCGAGCGTTCGGCCGCGGCGATCAGCGTGAACGGCACGACGCTGTTGAGGCACGCCTGGAAAGCGAAGCGGCGCCAGCTTGCCGCATCGCCCGACATGGCAAGCCCGCGCCAGCGGATGATGGCGAACAGGATGCCACCGGCGATCAGCGTGCGGGCGGCAATGAAGGTGACCGGCGGGATCGTCTCGACGCCGATGTTGATGAATGTGTAGGAGGCGCCCCAGAGCACCGCCAGCACGGCGAGCAGCGCCAAGTCGGTGGTCATATCGTTCTTTGTCGGCTTGTTCTTTGTCGGCATTTTCTCTGTGGGCATGGGGGCTGGCTCGCCTTCGAAAAATGATCGGCTGAGCCAGGCTTGTAAGCAGCATCGCGATGAAATGCTTCGGCCACGGTCGAATTGTCATAGCACCTCGTCGCAAAGGCGCACCCTGATTTGCAAGAACTGCGGCTCCGCGCCTTCCTCGACAAGGGAATGGTCATCGCCGCCACGCCGGCAACGACAGAAAATCGGTTGCCAATTTTCAGGGTCTTGCTGTAGACCCGCCCGGGCATGGCGAGAAGCCGGCTCGGGTTTTTGGCGGAGACATTGATGCCGGATTTTGACGTGCTTTGCATCGGCAATGCTATTGTCGACATCATCGCCCAGTGCGACGAGGACTTCCTCGAGACCAACGGCATCATCAAGGGCGCGATGAACCTCATCGACACCCAGCGCGCCGAACTGCTCTACAGCCGCATGGGCCCGGCGATCGAGGCGTCCGGCGGCAGCGCCGGCAACACGGCGGCCGGCGTCGCCAGCTTCGGCGGCCGCGCTGCTTTCTTCGGCAAGGTCTCGAACGATGCGCTGGGCCAAATCTACGCCCACGACATCCATGCGCAGGGCGTCGCCTTCGACACCAAGCCGCTCAAGGGCGAGCCGCCGACGGCGCGCTCGATGATCTTCGTCACCCCCGACGGCGAGCGTTCGATGAACACCTATCTCGGCGCCTGCGTCGAGCTCGGGCCGGAGGATGTCGAGGCCGACAAGGCTTCTGGCGCCAAGGTCACCTATTTCGAGGGCTATCTGTGGGACCCGCCGCGCGCCAAGGAAGCGATCCGGCAGACGGCGAAGCTGGCGCACGCCGCGGGCCGCGAAGTGTCGATGACGCTCTCGGATTCGTTCTGCGTCGACCGTTACCGAGACGAGTTCCTCGACCTGATGCGCTCGGGCACCGTCGACATCGTCTTTGCCAACAGCCACGAGATCAAGTCACTCTACCAGACATCGTCGTTCGACGAGGCGCTGGCGCAGATTCGCAAGGATTGCCGGATCGCCGCCGTGACCCGCTCGGAAAAAGGCTCGGTCATCGTGCGCGGCGACGAGACCGTGGTCATCCAGGCGACCGCGATCAAGGAACTGGTCGACACGACAGGCGCCGGCGACCTCTACGCCGCCGGTTTCCTGCATGGCTACACGCAAGGCCGCGACCTCGAGACCTGCGGCGACCTTGGCTCACTGGCGGCCGGATTGGTGATCCAGCAGATCGGGCCAAGGCCACGGCAGAATTTGCGCCGCGAGGCGGAACAGGCGGGATTGCTGTAGGGTCGAGGGTCCGCCTACCGTCAAGGTAGCCGGGTCGCGCTCCAGCCCTTCGCAGGCTCCCAGCCCTTCGGGCGTTCAGCCCCTTCGAAAGGTCCACTGGACCTTTTGATCCGCCCGAAGGCGGACCGGGCCTTCACCGTTCGAAGCTCGAAAAGCCAAGCAATTGGCTTTTCGTCCGCTACGCGGACCGCTTCTCACCGTCGCGCAGCTGTCATACATCGCACCTACACGCAATCCAGGGGTCCCGTGACTGACATTTCGGGCGCCCGCAGCCAGTTGGGGTGTCAAAATGCAAGACAGCATGCTGTCGGGCCATTGCATCTGTTGCCGCCGCGATTTCCGCTTTCCGCTCTAGCCGTTCAACAACCGGCCGCAGCTGTGGGAGGAGCGCCCGGCCCAAGAGACAGATGCATGAACAGATTTCAAATCCAGACAACCGGCATCAAGCAGGACGACTTCGCGGATATGGTCGCGGAGGAGGTCGAACGCGCGCTTGCCCACTATGACGAGGCCATCAACAGACCCACCATGGTCTCGGTCGGCAAGATCGCCGGCAGCATAGCGTCCGCCGTCACCTTGCTGTCGCCGAAGCATCAGCGCGCCATTGACGCCATCCATGCCGACCTTCCCGGCCTGGCATCGAAATTCGTGCGCGCGCTGGCGGCGGAAGCCGCGCGCCGCAGCGAGGCGGGCACAGGCGGCGCAACAGGGCTGCCGGCGGCATCCCTGGCCGACATCGAGGGACCTAGTTCCTCGCCGCCGCGTGCCGACGACCTCGAATCGATGCTGATCGAGGACTGGGCGGGCCGCGTTGCCGGATCGACCTATCTGGAAGAGAATTTGCGCATCGCCCGCTCGACCCTGCATCGCTGGCAAAGGCGGGGTGAAGTCATTGCCCTGCGCAAGGGCGGCCGCAAACACGTCTTCCCGCTGGCGCAGTTCGTCGATGGCAGGCCGGTCGCGGGCATCCGCGACGTGCTGTCGCTGATCAGCAATTCGAGGCTGGCATGGCTGTGGCTGACACGGCCCTCGGCACAGCTCGACGGGCGCGTCCCGATCGACCTGCTGCGGCAGGATCAGTTCGAGAAGGTCGTCGAGGCCGCCCGCGTGTTCGCGCCGGGCTGACGGCTTTCGTGCATGCCTTGATAGACGTGCCTAGCCAGTCTTGTGAATTGAGTGGCGAGGCCTGGATGATAGCTGTTGCGGCGCCATTTCCCTGGCGGTGACCAACCGGTTGCGGCCACTCTTTTTCCCGATGTACATCAGCCGGTCGGCGAGTGCGACCAGCGCTTCGGAATCGGTGGCTTCCGCCGGATACATGGCCACGCCAACGGTACAGCCGACCTGGATGGCGCCACTTGGCGTGGGAACCTTGATCTGCAGCCTTTCCAGGATGCGTTCGGCAACGCGCACGGCCTTGTGCTGCGCCAGATCGGCGGCGCCCGAGAACAGGAAGGCGAACTCGTCACCGCCAAGCCGGGCGACGAAATCGGCGCTGCGCAGGATCGAGCGAAGCTGGCTCGAGACGCGCTGCAGCAGCGCATCGCCGGCCTCGTGGCCGAGCGTGTCGTTGACCTCCTTGAACCGGTCGAGGTCGATGAACAGAAGACCGGCCGCCTCGCCGGTGGCGCCGCAGCGGGCGACCACCGATTTGAGTTCGTTGTGGAAGGCACGCCGGTTGGGCAGGTCCGTCAACAGATCGTGGTTGGCCGAATGATCGCTCTGCTGCTTGGCCAGCTCGATCTCGCGCTTTTGCGCGGACAACTCCTCGTTGGCGGTCTTCAGATCCAGCAGCAGCTGGGAATTGAGGTCCTCGACAACCTTGCGGTCGCTGATGTCGACGACGAAGCCTTCCAGGAATTCGAGCTCGCCGGCGTCGTCCCAAACACCGCCGCCGATCTCGCGGACCCAAAGCGGTTCGCCGACCCTTGGTACGATGCGGTAGTCGACGTTCCAGTTGCGGCGGGCTGCAAGCGCGGCGTCGACGGCGGCATAGACCGAGACGAGGTCGTGCGGGTGGATGGCCGAGACGTAGTCGCGCACGGCGTTGTGCACGAAATCTGTGGGCGGATAGCCGCTGACGGTGAGAACGCCGTCGCTTATATAGAGCATGGTGTAGGACGCATCGTTGCGGCAGCGGTAGAGGTAGCCGTCCATCCGGCCGGTGATGCTGAGCAGCGCGTCCAGACGCTCGTCGTGATAGGCTCGCTCGCCGACCACGGATGCGGGAATCGTATCGTGCTTCACGGCTGCAAATCCATGATTGTCACCACCCCGGCCTGTCCAAAATGCCCCCCTGGCACATCGACGACAGTTCCCTGGTATAACAACCGGATGTTATCAATATCTTATGGATCGCGGTGATTTCCTGCAAATTCGGCTTGAATTGCGGGATTCCTGCGATTGCAGGCGGAGTGACGCGTGCCCCCGACCAAGGCCTTGCCTCACTTGAAACGTGTTCGCGGGGCTTTCGCCTGCTGCTCAAGCCCCCGCCGTATAAGCCGCGATCGCCGCCATGTTAACGATATCTGAGTCCTTGGCATTCAGCGAAACGATCTGCACCGGCTTGTTCAGCCCGACCAGCAGCGGGCCGATCACCGTCGAGCCGCCGAGTTCCTGCAGCATCTTGGTCGAGATCGAGGCCGAGTGGAAGGCCGGCATGATCAGCACATTGGCCGGGCCGGTGAGCCGGATGAACGGATACTGCGCCATGGCCCGCGCGTTGAGCGCGACGTCGGCGGCCATCTCGCCGTCATATTCGAAATCGACGCGGCGCTTGTCGAGGATGCGCACGGCTTCCTGGACGCGCTCGGAGCGCTCGCCCTGCGGATGGCCGAAGGTCGAATAGGCGAGCATGGCGAGCCTCGGCTCGTAGCCCATACGGCGGGCAAAGCCTGCCGCCTCCTCGGCAATGTCGGCGATCTGTTCGGCGTTCGGCATGTCATGCACGGCGGTATCGGCGACCAGCACGGTCCTGCCCCGCGCCAGCACGATCGAGACGCCGATGACCCGGTGGCCGGGCTTGGCATCGATGACGCGGCGGATGTCGTCGAGCGCGGTCGAGTAGTTGCGGGTCACGCCGGTGACGATGCCGTCGGCGTCGCCCAGCGCCACCATGCAGGCGGCGAAATGGTTGCGGTCGTTGTTGATCAGGCGCTGGCAGTCGCGGAACAGGAAGCCTTTGCGCTGCATGCGCTCGTAAAGATAGTCGGTGTAGATGCCGTTGCGGCGCGACAGCCGGGCATTGATGATCTCGATGCCTTGCTTGTTGAGGTCGATGCCGGCGTGCCTGGCGTTCTCCTTGATGACGTCGTCGCGGCCGAGCAGGATGGCGGTGCCGAGCCGCTGGTTCACATAGGAGACGGCGGCGCGCATCACCTGCTCCTCCTCGCCCTCGGCGAAGACGATGCGCTTGGGCTGGCGCCGCACGCGGTCGTAGATGCGCTGCAGGGTCGAGGCGATCGGGTCGCGGCGGGCGGACAGCTCCTGGGCGTAGCGGTCGAGATCGAGGATCGGCTTGCGGGCGACGCCCGAGTCCATCGCCGCCTTGGCGACCGCGATCGGGATGGCCGCGATCAGGCGCGGGTCGAACGGCACCGGAATGATGTAGTTGGGGCCGAATTTGGGCCGGTTGCCCTGATAGGCGGCGGCGACGTCGTCGGGCACGTCCTTGCGCGCCAGTTCGGCCAAAGCGCGCGCGGCGGCGATCTTCATGTCGTCATTGATGGTGGTGGCCCGCACGTCCAGCGCGCCGCGGAAGATGTAGGGGAAGCCGAGCACGTTGTTGACCTGGTTGGGATAGTCCGACCGGCCCGTGGCCATGATGGCGTCGGTGCGGATCTCGGCCACTTCCTCCGGGGTGATCTCCGGGTCGGGATTAGCCATGGCGAAGATGATCGGATTCTTGGCCATCGACCGCACCATGGCGGTGGTCAGCGCGCCCTTGGCGGAGAGGCCGAGGAAGACGTCGGCGCCGTCGAGCGCCTCGGCGAGACTGCGCGCCTCGGTCTTGACCGCATGCGCCGACTTCCACTGGTTCATGCCCTCGGTACGGCCCTGGAAAACAACGCCCTTGGTGTCGCACAAAGTGATGTTTTCCGGCGCAAAGCCCATCGCCTTCATCAATTCGATGCAGGCGATGCCGGCGGCACCGGCGCCGTTGCAGACCATTTTCGTGGTCTTCATGTCGCGGCCGGTGATCTCCAGCGCATTGATCAGCCCGGCGGCGGAGATGATGGCGGTGCCGTGCTGGTCGTCATGGAAGACCGGGATGTCCATCAGCTCGCGCAGCCGCTGCTCGATGATGAAGCACTCCGGCGCCTTGATGTCCTCGAGGTTGATGCCGCCGAAGGAAGGGCCGAGGAAGCGCACGCAGTTGATGAACTCGTCGGCGTCCTCGGTATCGACCTCGAGGTCGATGGAATCGACATCGGCGAAGCGCTTGAACAGCACCGCCTTGCCTTCCATGACCGGCTTGGAGGCCAGCGCGCCGAGATTGCCGAGGCCAAGGATTGCAGTGCCGTTGGAAATGACGGCGACCATGTTGCCGCGCGTCGTGTAGTCGAAAGCGCGGCTGGGGTCCTCGGCGATGGCCAGAACCGGAACCGCAACGCCCGGTGAATAGGCGAGGCTGAGGTCGCGCTGCGTTGCCATCGGCTTGGTGGCGACGACCTCCAGCTTGCCGGGGCGTCCCATGGCGTGGAATTCGAGCGCTTCCTGTGCGCTGACGGACGGACCGGTGTTCTCGGTTTTCCTGGCCATGATGCTTTTGATTTCCTCGCCGGTGCGGCACCTCCTTGAAGCGGGTGCCCGCGTGGTCCCGAATTAAGACCACGCGCCGCCGCGTGTAAACCGCCGAGCGCTCAGGAATCGCGTTTCGTGAGGGCGATTGCGGGCAAGCGGCCTTCCCGGTCGTCCCCTGTTTTTCGACGCGCCGGCATTAAACCATGCCATCACATCTGCTAGCGTGCCGCGCATGAACATGCACACCCCGAACGAGCCCGACGCTCCCGAGGCGATGACGCCATTGCCGACAGCCGCTGTCGCCGTCACGCCGATGATGGAGCAGTTCATCGAGATCAAGGCGGCGAACCCGGATTCGCTGCTGTTCTACCGCATGGGCGATTTCTACGAGCTGTTCTTCGACGATGCCGAGAAGGCGAGCCGGGCGCTGGGCATCGTCTTGACCAAGCGCGGCAAGCACCAGGGCCACGACATCCCGATGTGCGGCGTGCCGGTGCATGCCGCCGACGACTATCTGCAGAAGCTGATCGGCCAGGGTTTTCGTGTCGCCGTCTGCGAGCAGATCGAGGATCCCGCCGAGGCGAAGAAACGCGGCGGCAAATCGGTGGTGCGCCGCGACGTGGTGCGGCTGGTGACGCCGGGCACCATCACCGAGGACAAATTGCTGGCGCCGACGGAATCGAGTTTCCTGATGGCGCTGGGAAGGGTGAAGGGTGGGGTGGACCCAAGAGGCGGGGAGCGCGGCAGCGCGACAGGGAACCAAGGAAGTTTTGCTTTGGCCTGGATCGACATTTCGACCGGGGCCTTTCGTGTTGCCGAGACCACCGCCGACCGGCTGCTCGCCGACATCTTCCGCGTCGATCCGCGCGAGCTGATCGTTGCCGAGCCGGTGTTCTACGATCCCGAACTGAAACCGGTCTTCGACGTGCTCGGCCGCGTCGCCAATCCGCAGCCGCCCTCGCTGTTCGATTCGGCCTCGGCAACCGGGCGCATCGCCCGCTTCTTCGATGTGGCGACACCGGACAGTTTTGGCGCCTTTTCGCGCGCCGAACTGTCGGCCATCTCGGGCGCCATCGCCTATGTCGAGAAGACGCAGAAGGCCGAGCGCCCGCCGCTGTCGCGGCCGGAGCGCGAGGAGCAGGGCTCGACGCTGTTCATCGATCCGGCGACGCGCGGCAATCTGGAACTGCTGCGCACGCTGTCGGGCAGCCGCGAAGGTTCGCTGTTCAAGGCGATCGACCGCACGGTGACCGGCGGCGGCGCGAGGCTGCTTGCCGACCGGCTGATGGCGCCGCTGACCGACCCGGCCGCGATCGGCGCCAGGCTGGACTCGGTGTCGTTCTTCCGTTCCGAAACGCGGCTGTGCCAGGCGGTGCGGACGAGCCTGAAAAGCGTCGCCGACATGCCGCGTGCTTTGTCCAGGCTGGCGCTCAACCGCGGCGGCCCGCGCGACCTCGGCGCGCTGCGCGCCGGCTTCGAAGCGGCCGGCGCCATCGCTGAAATCTTTGCCGCGACCGCCCTGCCCCAGGAATTGGCCGCCGCACTCGCCGCGATCCAGGCGCTGCCCGAAGCACTGGCCCGGCACCTGACGCAAGCGCTTGGCGACGAACTGCCGCTGCTCAAGCGTGACGGCGGCTTCGTTCGCGGTGGCTACCATGCCGAGCTCGACGAGATGCGGGCGCTGCGCGATGAATCGCGAAAAGTGATCGCGGGGCTGGAGCGTTCGCTGATCGACGAGACCGGCATCCGCTCGCTGAAGATCCGGCATAACAATGTGCTTGGCTATTACATCGAAGTGACCGCCAACCACCATGCGGTGATGACCGGCAGCGATGGCGCCAAGGCGCGCTTCATCCACCGCCAGACCATGGCCAACGCCATGCGCTTCACGACGACGGAACTCGCCGAACTCGAAACAAAGATCGCCAATGCCGCCGACCGGGCGCTGAGCATCGAGCTGGCCGCCTTCGACGCGCTGACGGCGGAAGCGGTCGGCGAAGCGGAAAAGATCCGCGCCGGCGCCGAGGCGCTCGCCGTGCTCGACGTCTCGGCGGCACTCGCGCTTTTGTCGGAGAGCGAGGCCTGGTGCCGGCCGGTGGTGGATTCCAGCCTTGCCTTCGAGATTGCGGGCGGCCGGCATCCGGTGGTCGAGCAGGCGCTGCGCCGCTCCGGCGAAGGCCCGTTCGTCGCCAATGATTGCGATCTGTCGCCGGAGGGCAGCGCCAGGAACGGCGCGATCTGGCTGCTGACCGGCCCCAACATGGGCGGCAAGTCGACGTTCCTGCGGCAGAACGCGCTGATCGCCATCCTCGCGCAGACCGGCTCGTTCGTGCCGGCAGCATCGGCCCATATCGGCGTCGTCGATCGGCTGTTCTCGCGTGTCGGCGCCTCGGACGATCTGGCGCGCGGCCGCTCGACCTTCATGGTCGAAATGGTCGAGACGGCGGCGATCCTCAACCAGGCCGGCGAACGCGCATTGGTGATCCTCGACGAGATCGGCCGCGGCACCGCCACCTTCGACGGCCTGTCGATCGCCTGGGCGGCGGTCGAATACCTGCACGAGAAGAATCGTTGCCGGGCGATCTTCGCCACCCATTTCCACGAAATGACCTCGCTGGCCGGCAAGCTGGCGCGGCTGCACAACGTCACCATGCGGGTCAAGGAATGGGAAAACGACGTCGTCTTCCTGCACGAGGTCGGCAAGGGTGCCGCCGACCGCTCCTACGGCGTGCAGGTGGCGCGGCTGGCCGGGCTGCCGGAAGCGGTGGTCGACCGGGCCAAGGAAGTGCTGCACCAGCTCGAAGAAGGCGAGGTTTCCGGCAAGACCAACCGTCTGGTCGACGACCTGCCGCTGTTTTCGGTGGCGGTGAAGCGCGAAGCGCCGAAGCCGGTGAAGAGCGATGCTCTCAGCGAGGCGCTCGGTGCGATCAGCCCCGACGAGATGACGCCGCGCGAGGCGCTTGAAGCGCTGTATCGGTTGAAGGGGCTGGCGGGGAAGTAATCAGATCATCTCCAACCCGCGTTTACGGGTCGGCGGCGGGAAGGCGCGGTCGAGATCGGCAATGTCCTGCGGCGTAAGCCTGATATCGAGCGCTGCAAAATTCTGGCGGACGTGCTCCTGGCTGCTGGCCTTCGGGATGGCGATGACGCCGTCCTGGTGCATCACCCAGGCCAGGGCGATCTGCGCCGGGGTCGCGCCATGGTGGGCGGCGACGGCGTCAAGCCCGGCATTGCGCGCCAGCGCGCCCTGTTCGACCGGCGAATAGGCCATCAAGGGAATGCCGCGCCGGCGGCTCCAGGGTGCCAGATCGAATTCGAGGCCACGCCGGACCAGATTGTATAGCACCTGGTTGGTCTGGACGTTGCCGCCTTCGGGCAAGCCGACGAGTTCTTCCATCTCCTCGGTGTCGAAATTGCTGACGCCCCAGTGGCGGATCTTGCCGGCCTTTTTCAGGGCCTCGAAGGCCGCGACGGTTTCGGCCAACGGCACGCTGCCGGGCCAATGCAGCAGATAGAGATCGATGCGGTCGGTGGCGAGGCGCTTCAGGCTGTTGTCGCAGGCGCGCAGCACGCCCGCGCGCGAAGCGTTTGAAGGCAGCACTTTCGAAACCAGGAAGGTCTCGTCGCGGCGCCCGGCAATGGCCTCGGCGACAACCGCCTCGGCGCCGCCGCTGGCATACATTTCGGCGGTGTCGATCAGCGTGATGCCAAGGTCGAGGCCGAGCTTGAGGGCGTTGACCTCATCGGTGCGGCGGCGGGAATCCTCGCCCATCTTCCATGTGCCTTGACCGAGAACCGGGATGGTTTCGCCGGAAGGCAGCGTGGTGGTTCTGACGGTCGATGGCATGGCGGGCTCCAGTTGAGGGCCGGATCGCACAGCCCGGCCAAGAAATCCAGAGAGATATCTCCGGGCTCTGCTTCGCAAACAGGGCTTACTTCACCGGATGGGCGGCGAGCCAGTCCTGCATCTGCTTGATCTCGGCTTCCTGCGCGGCGATGACCGCCTCGGCAAGCTTGCGGATTTCCGGATCCTTGCCGTTGGCAAGCTCGACCTTGGCCATGTCGATGGCGCCCTGATGATGCGGGATCATGCCACGGACGAAATCGACGTCGGCATTGCCGGTATATTGCGACGCCATCATGTCGGCATGCATCTTGTCCATCGCCGCCTTGTAGCCTTCGGTCGAAGGAGCCGCCGCATCCATCGACATGGCGCCCATGTCGTGTTTCATCTCTTCGCTCTGCGCCGGAACGCTTTCGAGGAAGACGGCAAGCAGCATTCCGGCCGCCATCAGCAAAAGCACGAGTTTTTTAGCCAAGGTCATTCATGGTCTCCTGTTGAGTGGGTTTCGTATTTGAGGGCTTTGCTCAGAGTTTCAACGTCCTCAGCCGCAATGCGTTGGCGATGACCGACACCGAGGACAGGCTCATCGCCGCCGCCGCCAGCATCGGCGATAGAAGCGTGCCGGTGAGTGGATAGAGCACTCCGGCGGCGACCGGCACGCCAAGCACATTGTAGAGGAAGGCGAAGAACAGGTTCTGGCGGATGTTGCGGATCGTCGCCTGGGCCAGCGTACGCGCCCGCACGATGCCGTTGAGGTCGCCCTTGACCAAAGTGATGCCGGCGCTTTCGACCGCGACATCGGCGCCGGTGCCCATGGCGATGCCGACATCGGCGGCGGCAAGCGCGGGCGCGTCGTTGACGCCGTCGCCGGCCATGGCGACGCCCTTGCCCCTGGTGCGCAGCTCCTCGACGAGGGCTGCCTTCTGTTCCGGCAACAGGCCGGCGCGAACCTCATCGATGCCGAGGCTCCGGGCGATCGCTTTTGCCGTGCGCTCATTGTCGCCGGTCGCCATGACGATCCTCAGGCCGCTGTCATGCAGGGCCCGGATCGCCTCGGCGGTGGTCGCCTTGACCGGATCGGCGACAGCGACGATGCCGGCCAGTTTGTTGCCGACGGTAACGAACATGACCGTCTTGCCTTCCGTTTGCAGCGTCTCGGTCCTGGCCGAGAAAGGTGCAACATCGATGCCGAGATCGGCCATCATCGCCGCGTTGCCGAGCGCGACCTTCTGTCCCGAAACGGTGCCGGAAACGCCCTTGCCAGTGATCGCCTCGAAGCCGCTTGCGTCGGCGACGGTCACGCCGCGCGTAGAGGCGCCTTCAACGATGGCCTCGGCGAGTGGATGCTCCGAACCCTTCTCCAGGCCAGCGGCAAGCGCCAGCAATTCGTCCTCGGAAACGCCGTTGGCGGCAACGACATCGGTCAGCTTTGGCCGGCCTTCGGTCAAGGTGCCGGTCTTGTCGACGATCAGCGTGTCGACTGAGGCGAAGCGTTCCAGCGCGGCGGCTTCCTTGATCAGCACGCCGGCGTGCGCCCCGCGCCCTGTGGCGGTCATGATCGACATCGGCGTGGCGAGGCCGAGCGCGCAGGGGCAAGCGATGATCAGCACCGACACCGCCGAGACGATGGCGAAGATCAGGCTGGGTTCGGGTCCGAAGATCGCCCAGGCGACGAAGGCAATGAGCGCGACCAGCACCACAGCCGGGACAAAGTAGAAAGAAACGCGATCGGCCAACCCCTGGATCGGGGCGCGCGAGCGCTGCGCCTTGGCGACGAGTTCGACGATGCGCGCCAGCGTCGTCTCGGCGCCGATCCGCTCGGCGCGCATGATCAGCGAGCCTTGTCTGTTGAGCGTGCCGGCGGTGAGGGTATCGCCTTCGGCCTTTTCGACCGGCAACGGTTCGCCTGTGATCATCGATTCGTCGATGGAGGAGCGACCTTCCAGTACGGCGCCATCGACCGGCACGGCGTCGCCCGGACGGATGCGCAGGCGATCGCCGACCTTGACCGCCTCGAGCGGCACGTCGCTTTCGGAACCGTCGGCGTCGATCAGCCGCGCAGTCTTCGGCGCGAGATCAAGCAAGGCGCGGATCGCCGACCCGGTCTTTTCGCGGGCGCGCAGTTCCAGCACCTGGCCGAGGAAGACCAGTGCGACGATGACGGCGGCGGCCTCGAAATAGACCGGCACCGCACCGCCGTGGCCGCGGAACTGATGCGGGAAAATGTCCGGAAACAGTGTCGCGACGACGCTGTACAAATAGGCCGCGCCGACGCCGAGCGAAATCAGCGTCCACATGTTGGGGCTGCGGTTGACCAGCGAATCCCAGCCGCGATGGAAGAAAGGCAGCGCCGCCCAGAGCACGACGGGACTGGCCAATGCCAGTTCCAGCCAGACCTTCGTCCGTTCGTCGACAAAGGCCTGGAACGTCAGACCAAGCATCGGCGCCATGGCAGCGATCAGCAACGGCACCGACAACACGGCACTGACCCAGAAGCGCCTGGTGAAATCAACCAGCTCGGGATTTGGCCCCTCATCGCCGGTGGGCACGCCCATCGGCTCCAGCGCCATGCCACAGATCGGGCAGGAGCCGGGCTTGTCGCGGATGATTTCGGGATGCATCGGGCAGGTGTATTGCGTGCCCTTGGGCATCGGCTGCGGCGCGGCCCTGTCGCCGAGATATTTTTGCGGCTCGGCCTCGAACTTCGTCTTGCAGCCGGCGGAGCAGAAATAGAAGCCCTGACCTTCGTGACGGACAAAGTGCCTGGCTGCCGCACGGTCGACAGTCATGCCGCAGACCGGATCGGTGGCCGTCAG
The DNA here is from genome assembly GCF_042682105.1 of Mesorhizobium calcicola. NCBI lineage: Bacteria > Pseudomonadati > Pseudomonadota > Alphaproteobacteria > Hyphomicrobiales > Phyllobacteriaceae > Mesorhizobium > Mesorhizobium calcicola. The sequence goes on along the minus strand of NZ_JBHUGY010000037.1, from coordinate 175,704 downwards.
GAATTTTTCCGGCTCGGCGACAAATTTCGCGCGGCAGCCCTCGCTGCAGAAATGATAGCGGTGGCCATCATGTTCGGCCGATGGCTTGCCGGCGGCCGGATCGACGATCATGCCGCAGACCGGATCCCTCGCCACGGCCGTGTCTCCGGCTGCCGGTTTCGCCGCGCAGCAGCCGTCATGCGTGTGATGATCATGGTCTGAATGCTTCATTTGAAAATGCCTCGATGCCTCGTGTCGGTGCGGAGGTAGTGCTTCCAGTAACTGGAAGGTCAAGGGCATAATTTCTTTTCCTTATGCCGTCGCGGGCGTCGAACCCCTCTTAAAGAAAGTCAGATGCGCGACAGCGTCTTGTGCTATGGACCCGCCGATCGACAATCCAAACGCATCCCAAATGCATCGATTCCATTTGCAATGAAGTGCCTGGTCATAAACCTCGACCGGTCCCAGGACCGGCTTGCGCATATCACGTCGGAGTTTGCCCATATCGGCATCGACTTCGAACGGGTCGCGGCAGTCGACGCCCAGGGCCGGTCCGATCTTGCGGAAACACCGATGCGGCTCAATCCGCTGACGCAGTTGCCTCTGACCAACACCGAGATCGCCTGTTTCCTCAGCCACAAAGCCTGCTGGGCAAAGATTGCCGATGGCGACGATGCCTATGGAGTCGTTTTTGAAGACGATGTCATCTTTTGCGAAAATGCCGGCGCAATGCTTGCCGACGCCAGTTGGATTCCGGCTGATGCCGAGATCGTCAAACTGGAGACGTTCTTCAGGAAGACCCGGCTCGCATGGCGGCGCTCTCCAGCCGGCCACGGCTTTTCGACGTCCAGGCTGCTCGGAGCTCACGTCGGCGCGGCAGGCTACATACTGTCAAGGCAGGCGGCGCGCGATCTCATCGACGGTACCGCGGAGTTCGGCAGTCCCGTCGATCAGATCCTCTTCAATCCAAGCTTCGCACCTTCACCCGGCAAGGCAATCTGTCAGCTGGTTCCGGCGCTCTGCGTGCAGGAGCGTTTCTTGCGGATCGCCGGACTGCCGAGCCTGCTTTTTGAGGAACGACGGGACCAGCGGCTTGCCAGCATCCAATCCGGATCGCGCGCGACCAAGACGCTGCCGATGAGAATCGGGGCCGAAGCCAGGACATTGTGGAGGAAGATCGCCGACTTCTGCCTCCTGAAGCAGAGAAACAGGCTCATAGCGTTCTATCGCCACGGCGAACGTGTCCGTCCTGCCCATACCCACAACCGTGAAAAGGCGCTATAGACGCCGCCAAAAAGGCGAGGCCAACCGGACCCTATGGCGAAAATCTCCCTGAAGCTCGATGAACTGATCGACGGCGAAGCCTTGCGCCGCGAGATGACGGCGCTGACCGCGGCCACGGCCGGGGACGGCTCCGGACAGGCCGCGCGCAGCGGCGTGCTCCAGCTTCTCAAGGGGCGGCTGGCGGACGGACGCGCCATTGCCGAAGGCATGCTGCGGGACGACGGCAGCGGCCGTGCCTGCGCGGCGCGGCTGTCGCATCTCATGGACGAGATCATCCGCGCGCTTTACGATTTCGCCGTCACCCACGTCTACCGGGTCAAGAACCCGTCTTCGGCGGAGCGTATGGCCGTCGTCGCGGTCGGCGGCTATGGCCGCGGCACGCTGGCGCCGGGGTCCGACATCGACCTGTTGTTCCTGTTGCCCTACAAGCAGACGCCATGGGGCGAACAGACCGTCGAATACATGCTCTACATGCTGTGGGATCTCGGGCTGAAGGTCGGCCACGCCACCCGCAACATCGACGAATGCCTGCGGCTGTCGCGCACCGACATCACCATCCGGACCTCGATCCTCGAGGCGCGGTTCCTGTGGGGCGAACTCAAGCTCTATGACGAACTGATGCTGCGCTTCGACCATGAGGTGGTGCGCACGACCGGCCCCGAATATGTCCAGGCCAAACTTGCCGAACGCGACGATCGCCATGCCAAGGCCGGCGAAAGCCGCTATCTCGTCGAGCCCAACGTCAAGGATGGCAAGGGCGGCCTGCGCGACCTGCAGACGCTGTTCTGGATCGGCAAGTATTTCTACCGCGTGCGCACCGGCGAGGAGCTGGTCGACAAGGGCGTCTTCACCGAGGGTGAATACCGCGAGTTCCAGAAGGCCGAGGATTTCCTGTGGGCGGTGCGCTGCCACATGCATTTTCTCACCGGCAAGGCCGAGGAGCGGCTGCATTTCGACATCCAGCGCGAGATCGCCGAACGGCTGGGCTACACCAGCCATCCTGGTCTGTCGGCGGTCGAGCGCTTCATGAAGCACTATTTCCTCGTCGCCAAGGATGTCGGCGACCTGACCCGCATCTTCTGCGCCGCGCTGGAGGAAGAGCAGGCCAAGCACGTGCCGGGCTTCAACCGCATCTTCCTCACCTTCTCGCGGCGCAAGCGCAAGCTTGCCGGCACCGCCGATTTCATTGTCGACAACCACCGCATCAACATCGCCGACGACCAGGTGTTCGAGCGCGATCCGGTCAACCTTTTGCGATTGTTCTGGTTCGCCGACAAGCACGGTCTGGAGTTCCATCCCGATGCGCTGAAGCTGTTGACCCGCTCGCTCCGCTTGGTCAACAAGTCGCTGCGGCGCGACGAGGAGGCTAACCGGCTGTTCCTCGACATCCTGACCTCGGACCGTAATGCCGAACTCAACCTGCGGCGCATGAACGAGGCGGGGCTGCTCGGCAAGCTGATCCCGGATTTCGGCAAGATAGTCGCCATGATGCAGTTCTCGATGTACCACCACTACACGGTGGACGAGCACCTGATCCGCTGCATCGGCGTGCTGGCCGAGATCGAGCGCGGCGACGGCGAGAAGGTCCATCCGCTCTCGCACACGCTGATGCCGGGCCTGAAGAAGAGCCGCGAGGCGCTCTATGTCGCCGTGCTTCTGCACGACATCGCCAAGGGCAGGCCGGAGGATCATTCCGAGGCCGGGGCCAGGATCGCGCGCCGCATCTGTCCGCATATGGGTCTTTCACCGGCCGACACCGAGACGGTCGCCTGGCTGGTCGAGAACCATCTCGTGATGTCGATGACGGCGCAGACCCGCGACCTCAACGACCGCAAGACCATCGAGGATTTCGCCGCGATCGTGCAATCGGTCGAGCGGCTGAAGCTGCTTTTGATCCTCACCGTCTGCGACATCAGGGGCGTCGGACCCGGTGTCTGGAACGGTTGGAAAGGCCAGCTGCTGCGCACGCTCTACTATGAGACCGAGCTGCTTTTGACCGGCGGCTTTTCGGAAGTGTCGCGCGCGCAGCGCACGACGGCGGCGCGCGAGCGTCTGGCCGAGGCGCTCGCCGATTGGCCGGACAAGGCGCGCAAGCGCTATGTCGCCCTGCACTACGAGAACTACCTTTTGACCGTCGATCTTGCCGATCAGCTGCGCCATGCCGAATTCATCCGCGAGGCGGACGCGGCGGGCAACAAGCTCGCCACCATGGTCAAGACCCACCAGTTCGAGGCAGTGACCGAAATCACCGTGCTGGCGCAAGATCATCCCCGCCTGCTCTCGGTCATCGCCGGGGCCTGCGCCGGAGCCGGCGGCAACATCGTCGACGCGCAGATCTTCACCACGTCGGACGGCCGCGCCCTGGACACCATCCTGATTTCAAGGGAATTCGACCGCGACGAGGACGAACGCCGGCGCGCCGAGCGCGTTGGCCGGCTGATCGAGGACGTGCTGTCGGGCAAGAGCTGGCTGCCGGAGATGATCGAGAAGCGGACCAAGCCGCGGCGCGGCGCCAAGGTGTTCAAAATCCCGCCGCGCGCCGAAATCCGCAACGCGCTGTCGAACCGTTTTTCGGTCATCGAGGTCGAGGGGCTGGATCGGCCAGGACTGCTGTCGGAAATCACCGGAACGCTTTCCGACCTGTCGCTCGACATCGCATCGGCCCACATCACCACCTTCGGCGAAAAGGTCATCGACACCTTCTATGTCACCGACCTCACCGGCCAGAAGATCGACAGCCCGGCCCGCATCGCCACCATCCGCAACCGGCTGATGGCGGCCCTTGATGGCGGTGTGCCCGAACGCGGCGGCAAGGCCAAGGCGGCGGCCGAGTGACAGCCACCATCACTTTGTCCCAATTGCGCAGGCAGTTCCCAAAAGCATGAGTCTCGTCAAGAAATTCGCAACGGTCGCTTCCGGTACGCTGATGAGCCGCGCGCTCGGCTTCGGCCGCGAGATGCTGATGGCGGCAGCGCTCGGCACCGGACCGGTCGCCGACGCCTTCAACGCCGCCTTCCAGTTTCCAAACACCTTTCGCCGGCTGTTCGCCGAGGGCGCCTTCAACGCAGCCTTCGTGCCGCTGTTCGCCAAGGAGATCGAGACCCACGGTACCGACGGCGCCAAGCGCTTCTCCGAGGAGGTGTTCGGCGTCTTGTTCACGGCGCTGCTGGCGCTGACCATCGTCATGGAACTGTCGATGCCACTGATCGTGCGCTACCTGGTGGCGCCGGGTTTTGCCGGCACGCCGGGGAAATTCGACACCACGGTGACGCTGGCGACGATCATGTTCCCCTACCTGATCTGCATGTCGCTGGGCGCCATGATGGCCGGCATGCTGAATTCACTGCGCCGCTATTTCGCGGCGGCGGTGGCGCCGGTGTTTCTCAACATCATCCTGATCGGCGTGCTCGCCTATGCCTGGTACAAGGGCTCCGACGCGCTCACCGTCGGCTTCGCGCTGTCCTGGGGCGTGCTGGCTGCCGGACTGGTGCAGCTGGCGATCGTCTGGGTGGCGGTGCGCCATGCCGGCATCTCGATCGGCTTCCGCCGCCCGAAAATGACGCCTTCCGTCAAGCGGCTGCTGATCCTGGCGCTGCCTGCGGCGATCACCGGCGGCATCACCCAGATCAACCAGCTGATCGGCACGGCGATCGCCTCGGCGCAGAACAGCGCGGTCTCCTCGCTCGCCTATGCCGACCGCATCTACCAGCTGCCGCTCGGCGTGGTCGGTGTCGCGGTCGCGATTGTGCTGTTGCCCGAACTGTCGCGGGCGCTGAAGTCGGGCAACCTGATCGAGGCGGCCAATCTGCAGAACCGCTCGGTCGAGTTCACGCTGTTCCTGACCCTGCCGGCAGCCGCCGCGCTCTGGGTCATGTCGGAGCCGATCGTGCGGCTGGTCTATGAGCGGGGCGCGTTCGCCGCCAACGGCTCGACGCCGACGGTGGCGGCGATCCTGGCGATCTTCGGCCTCGGCCTGCCGGCCTTCGTGCTGATCAAGGCGTTCACCCCCGGCTATTTCGCGCGCGAGGACACGCGCACGCCAATGATGTTCGCCGCCATCTCGGTGGCGGTGAACGTCACCACGGCGCTGACGCTGTTTCCGGAAATGGGCGCACCCGGCATCGCCGTCGCCTCGGCCGTCGCCGGCTGGGTCAACGCGCTGATGCTGCTCGGCGTGTTGATCCGGCGCGGCCATTGGGGCCGCGACGTGCCGTTGATGAAACGCATTCCGCGGCTGGTGCTGTCGGCGGTCGTGATGGGCGCGGCACTGTATTTTGCCGAGCACTGGTTCGCGGTGAGCCTTGGGCGAGGCTCGCCGCTGGTCGTCAAGGCGACGACGCTGCTGGCGCTCGTCGCCGGCGGGGCGCTGCTCTACTTCATCGCCGCCTTCGCCACCGGCGGCGCCGATTTCGGCATGATCCGGCGCAACGTCAAGCGGAAGGGCTCCCCTCCCGTCAAGGAACCATCTCCAGATCCGTGAGACGGAATTCGTCCGCAGTCGAAAGCATCGGAACGGCGCAGCAGCGCGCGCAGGCGTAGTGACAACTGTCAGCCAGGTTCAGGGCGTTCTGCGAGCCTCTTGATCCTCTCCCCGCTCTCGTCCATAAGCGCGCCGTCGCAAGACTTTCGCCGCGCGCGAAACGGCCCTCCACAAGCCAAGGGAACAACATGACCGCCTTCAAGCCACTCGTCTTTTCCGGCGTCCAGCCGACCGGCAATCTGCACCTCGGCAACTATCTCGGCGCCATCAAGAAATTCGTCGCCCTGCAGGAAACCTCCGACTGCATCTACTGCGTCGTCGACCTGCATTCGCTGACGGCACAGCTCGTCTATGAAGACCTCGCCGACCAGACGCGGTCGATCACTGCGGCGTTCCTGGCCTCGGGCATCGACCCCACGAAGCACATCGTCTTCAACCAGTCGCGGGTCATGCAGCACGCAGAGCTCGCCTGGATCTTCAATTGCGTGGCGCGCATCGGCTGGATGAACCGCATGACGCAGTTCAAGGACAAGGCCGGCAAGGACCGCGAGAACGCCTCGCTCGGCCTGCTTGCCTATCCGAGCCTGATGGCTGCCGACATTCTGCTCTACCGCGCCACCCATGTCCCGGTGGGCGAGGACCAGAAGCAGCACCTGGAGCTGACCCGCGACATCGCGCAGAAGTTCAACAACGACTTTTCAGACCGCATCGCCGCCCTTGGCGTCGGCATCGAGATGCAGGTCGGCGAGGAGACGGTGAACGGCTATTTCCCGCTGACCGAACCGGTGATCGGTGGACCGGCGGCGCGCATCATGTCGCTGCGCGACGGCTCGAAGAAAATGTCGAAGTCGGATCCGTCCGACCTGTCGCGCATCAACCTGACCGACGATGCGGACGCCATCTCGAAGAAGATCCGCAAGGCCAAGACCGACCCGGAAGCGTTGCCGAGCGAGCTGGACGGCCTGGCCAGCCGGCCCGAGGCGGAAAACCTGGTTGGCATCTATGCGGGTCTCGCCGATATGTCGAAGGCGGACGTGCTGAAAGAGTTCGCCGGCCAGCAGTTTTCGGTGTTCAAGCCGGCGCTGGCCGACCTCGCGGTGGAGAAGCTGGCGCCGATCGCCAGCGAGATGCGCCGCATTTCCGATGACCGCGTCTATGTCGACGCGGTGCTGAGGGATGGCGGCGAGCGCGCCGGCGTGCTGGCCGAAGCGACGATGAAGACGGTGCGCGACATTATCGGGCTGCTGCAGGGCTGACTCTGACGTCGCTGCGCTGCACCATACCGGCGTAAGGCCGGCGGCTTGCCGCCGGTCTGCCGCAGTGGCAGATTGCGGCCGGAAAGACATCGAGTAGACAGACATGGTCTCCAAACGCCTCAGCCGCGAAGCCGGCCATCGCCGCAAATTCCTGGCGATCATCGACGACACGCCGGAATGCGAGCGCGCCGTCGCCTACGCCTCGAAGCGGGCGCAGAGCACCAGCGGCATGCTGGTGCTGCTCTATGTCATCGAGCCGGACGATTTCCAGCACTGGCTGGGCGTCGAGAAGATCATGCGCGAGGAGGCAAACGCCACGGCGCGCGCCGCGCTCGACAGTTATGCCAACAAGGTGCGCCAGAAGCTTGGCATCGAGCCGGAGATGGTGGTGCGCGAAGGCAAGCCAACCGAAGAGATCCACAAATTGATCGAGGAAGACCAGGACATCGCCATCCTGGTGCTGGCCGCCGGCGCCGGCAAGGAAGGGCCGGGACCACTGGTCGGCGCCGTGGCCGGCAAGGGCGCCGCCTTCCCGATCCCGGTGACGGTGGTGCCGCAGAATCTGTCTGACGAGGAGATCGACAGCCTCGCCTGAGGTGTATCGAGATTCAGGTGATGCCGGCCTGCAAACGTCGGCTTCCTGCGCTTCCGGTGCTCGCCTACCCAAAAGTACGCTCCGCTCCGGTTCTCGGAAGCCACCATTTTCGGCTCGGCCTGACCTGAATCTCAACACACCTTGGAGCGCGTCCCAGGGCGCGCAAAAACATTCCGCCAGCCAGCCGTTCCGGCGACGCGTTTCGCTTGAATGTCCCGCCGATAGAGCCTATTTAGAATTATTCCAGACTAGCTGCCCGAAACGGGCACGGAGACGGCCATGTTCATCCAGACCGAATCGACGCCAAACCCGGCGACGCTGAAATTCCTACCCGGCAGAGAAGTGCTTCTGGAAGGCACCGCCGATTTCCGCGATGCCGACAGCGCCGCCACCGCGTCGCCGCTGGCTGGCCGGCTGTTCGAGATTCCTGGCGTTACCGGTGTTTTCTTCGGCTATGACTTCATCACCGTGACCAAGGACGGCCCCGACTGGCAGCATTTGAAGCCGGCGATCCTCGGCGCCATCATGGAGCATTTCATGTCGGGCGCGCCAGTCATGGCCAAGGCCGGGCCTGCCGCCGAGACCAGCCTGACCGGTGAGTTCTACGACAAGGCCGACGAGGAACTCGTCATCACCATCAAGGAACTGCTCGACACGCGGGTGCGCCCGGCGGTCGCCCAGGACGGCGGCGATATCACCTTCCGCGGCTTTGAGAACGGCACGGTGTTCCTGCACATGAAGGGCGCCTGCGCCGGCTGCCCGTCATCGACGGCGACACTGAAGCACGGCATCCAGAATCTTCTGCGCCACTTCGTGCCGGAAGTGCAGCAGGTCGAGCAGGTCTCCTGACCGTTCGACCGGCCGCTTTGCCGGCAAAGCAGATACAATCAATCGCAAAAACAAAAAACCGGGCCGAATTGCCCGGTTTTCTGTTTGGGACGTCCGTTGTTGCCTAGACGGTCCGCGTACGAAAACTGCCTCTTATCTGACCATGATTTTGCCGAAAACCGGTACCGGTTTTTCGGCATCATGGTCTAAAGAACAATGACCTTGGCGCCGACCGAGGCGCGGTCATAGAGGTCGATAATGTCCTGATTCATCAGGCGGATGCAGCCCGACGACATCGCCTTGCCGATCGAATTCCATTCCGGGCTGCCATGCAGGCGATAGCCCATGTCGCCGCCCTTGTTGAACAGATACATGGCGCGTGCGCCGAGCGGGTTCTTCAGGCCCGGCTCCATGCCGCCGGCGAACTTCGCCAGTTCCGGCTGGCGCTGGATCATCTGCGAAGGCGGCGTCCAGGTCGGCCATTCGCGCTTCAGCGCGATATGGGCGGTGCCATGCCACTCGAAGCCCTCGCGGCCAACGCCGATGCCGTAGCGAATTGCCCGGCCGTCACCCTCGACGAAGTAGAGGAACTTGTTCTGCGTATCGACGATGATGGTGCCCGGCTTTTCGTTGGTGTCGTAATTCACCTCTTGCCGATGGTACTTCATCGGCACCTTCTCGATCGGGATGCGCGGCAGCTGGTAACCGGCATCGTTGACTGCGCCGTAGTCGTTGGAGAAAATCGGCATGCCGATGCTGCTGCACCCGGCGATAGCAGTGGAAAGCGCCAGTGCGGCGACAATTGCAAACGACTTCATGCGCATGAGGTGATCCGGAGCCCAACTTCAGCGGCACGAGTCGGCCGCTTTCTCTCACCATCATTCATGCTGGCATTTGCTTTGCTTGCCAAGTACGCGATGCCTATATGTAGTGGCTTACGTGCTGGTAAGCGCATCACTATGGCATTTCGGCAACAGGCCTCACAGGATTGTCGAGCAAATTCAATGGCCCTGTCCGCAAGCCCGTTAGAAATCGAGGAGATCGTCATGAATGTCGGTGACGCCGCCCACCATTCCGGCCTGCCGGCCAAGACCATCCGCTACTATGAAGAGATCGGCCTGATCGCCCCTGCGCGCGCCGCCAACGGCTACCGCGACTATTCCGGCGACGACATCCACCGGCTGGCCTTTCTGCGCCGGGCGCGCAACCTCGGCTTTTCGATCGACGATTGCCGCCAGCTGATGGCGCTCTACAAGGATCGCAGCCGCGCCAGCCATGACGTGCGCGAAATCGCCGCCGCGCATGTCAGGGCGATCGAGGACAAGGTGCGCGAACTGCAGTCGATGCGCTCGACCCTGCAGACGCTGATCCACGCCTGCCATGGCGACGAAAGGCCGGACTGCCCGATTTTGGATGATATGGCGGGGGCGGCGTTGCCCAGCGACAGAGGCGCTTCGGCTTCGGCATCGGGATAGCGTCGACGGGACTTGATGCCTGTCTATTCCAGCCGGGAGACCGGCGCGGCCTCGGCGATCTCGGACTTCAGTCTTATTTGCGCGATTGCTAATATGCCTATAGATTAATCGACGCGGGGGACGCCCAAAACCCCACCCGCTAGCCGGTGCGGCGCAAAGTGAAGCTGCCCCAACGCAGCCGGCCGCACCGGCTATTCATTGCCTTTAAGGCCAACGACGCAAGTCCGGAGGGCGAGGCCGGGCACTGCAACGCACCCACGAATCGCTGTTGAGGACGGTCAAGGACATCACCGGGAAGGATGCGCAGTACATCTGGTGGAACGGTGCAGGGTCGGTGAAGCAGGGTGCCCGCAAGACCCCGCGCCGCGAGATCCATCGGCCATCCCTACGCCTGAGTAGCGCCCGCGCCGTGTCCTGTCACTTATGTGGACGCTAAGCCAGCGCGGTATAGACCCGAGTGATGAAGTTGTGGAATTGTATCATGTAGTCGCGCAGGAACTCCTCGGTCCGGAGCTCGGTGACCTCACCTTCATCGGTGATCAGGCCGGGTTTGAACTGGATGTAAGCCTCGATCGAGTTCATCTGCGGGGAGTTGCAGAAGCCAAGAACGCCGCGAAGGCTTTGCTGCGCCAGCGCGGTGCCGATCGAACCCGGCGAGGTGCCGATGACCGTCGACGGTTTTCGGGTGAACGAGTTATGGCCGTAGGGTCGGCTCGCCCAGTCGATCGCGTTCTTGAGCCCACCTGGGATTGAGCGATTGTATTCCGGCGTGACGAACAACACGGCTTCGATCCCGGCGAGCGCTTCCTTGAATGCCTTTGCCGGCGGAGGGAAATCCGCGTCGTAGTCGTAGCTGTACAGCGGCAGGTCCTTGAACGGGATCTCGGCCATCGAGAGTTCGTCTGGCGCCAAGTTCACGAGCGCCTTGGCTAGTTTCCGGTTGATCGAGCCCTTGGCGAGGCTGCCAATGAGATAACCGACTTTGTACACGGTCATGGGAACGCCTCCTCGGGAGAATGCCAGTAAGCGGCTGGCTGCACAGTCCCGAAGGGTACACCCCCAGGCCGATCAATGCACGCGTGTCGTGGGTAGCGACTGCCCTATGGCTCGGTTTGTTCTGCACGTTTTTCACAGACAAAAACGCGAGTTAGGCACCTTTCATCCGGTGGAATGGGACAGGGCCACTGCTCCGGTTAGTGCCGTCCCTTCAGGAAATGAGCCTCGGCAAAAGCAGTCTCATCGGCTTCGGCTTCCGTATGGGGCGCAAAGAAGCAGCGGATATACGAAAACGGCGGGGACATGCAGATGTGATACTGGCTGTCTTCGCTCTCTATGACGCGGTTCTTGGGGATGAAATATCGCGACTTGGACCCCGTGCGGACATTGAAATTGCCGCCCGGTAGCGGCTGCCAAGATAGCGCTGTCGTTCTATCGCCGAGTTGATGATGCCGCCGAGTTTTTCGCGCAAGGTCGCGTCAATTTTTCATAGCCTAGTCGCCGGCAAGGATGCGGCGTTCATTCGGTGGAACGGGACAGGGCCAGTGCGCTAGCCTACTTCTGCGTGATCCATGCCAGCAATTCAGGATCAATTTCTTCATCGTCGCCGGTGAAGTCGTGGACCAACTGTGCAGCGTGTTCCGGCCAAAGATCTTCGGCTAGGCCAGTTTCATGCACCGATGCCCTGAAGGCACTCCGCAGGATATCGCAGTCAAACGCCGATATCCCACCCGTTGGAGGTTCGTCATCCATAGCAAACACCCCGATATGCGGGCGAGAGCTTAGAGAACCCTCAAGCGTCCGCCTGCCTCTACTGGATGCGGACGACACCGGGAATTATACGCTTGCCCTTGGTCGTCTGCGAGTCCAATCGCATCCGGGTTTGTCAACCGGATAATCGCCCCCAACAAACAGGTTCAAACCGTGAACAAAATCTGGCATGGTGGCGCCATGCCAATCATTTCGCCGATTCTGCAAAACCCACTCATCGACGGTCGCCAGTCGGAGCGCGCCATGCTGGTGCGGCGCGGCGTGCAGCGGCTGTTGAGGGAGATGGGCGCGCATGTGCTGCCCGAACTGTCGCTGGCCACCGGCCGGCGTGCCGACCTCGTCGCGCTGACGCGGCAGGGCGACATCTGGATCATCGAGATCAAATCGTCGATCGAGGATTTCCGGGTCGACCGCAAATGGCCCGACTACCGGCTGCATTCCGACCGCTTCTTCTTCGCCACCCATCCCGGCGTGCCCGCGGAAATCTTTCCGCAGGAGTGCGGCTTCATCCTCTCGGACGGCTACGGCGCCGAGATCCTGCGCGATGCGCCCGAGCACCGCATGGCGACGGCAACGCGCAAGGCGCTGATGCTGCGGATCGCGCGGGCTGGCGCCTCGCGGCTGCTGGCGGCCGAGCTTGCCGGCGTGTCGGTGCCGGCGCTGGAGGGTGAGAGCGAGTAATTCGCAGGGGTGAGGAAACCCAAGAGCTGCCGGTCCGCCCTACTCCTCGCCCTCTTCCACCCCAGCAGCCGCCGGCGCCATCAGCAGCACGGTGGCGCCGAGGATGGCGGCGAGGAAGGAGCCGGCGAGGATGCCGACCTTGACCGCGTCCTGAAGCGCCGTGTCGCTGGCGAAGGCGAGCAGGCCGATGAACAGGCTCATGGTGAAGCCGATGCCGCACAGCAGCGAGATGCCGATCATGTGCCACCAGCCCGCACGGGCCGGCAGGTCGGCAAGGCCGAGCCGGATGGCAAGTGCCGAGGAGCCGAACACGCCGACCAGCTTGCCGACGACGAGGCCGGCGGCGACACCCAGCGTCAACGGTTCGATCAGCGCGCCGACGCTCAGGCCGGCGAGCGAAACGCCGGCATTGGCGAAGCCGAAGATCGGGATGACGACAAAGGGCACGATCCTGTGCAGGCCGTGCTCGAGCCGGTGCAGCGGCGAATGGTCGAGGTCGTGGCCGATGCCGGCGGAGCGCTCGAGCGGAATGGTCAACGCCAGCGCCACGCCGGCCAGCGTCGCATGCACGCCCGATTTCAGCACCAGCACCCACAGGATGACGCCGAGCACGAGATAGGGCACCAGCGTCATCACCCGCATGCGGTTGAGCATGACGAGCACGGCAATGACGGCGAAGGCGGCGCCGAGATAGGCCAGTGACAGGCCGTTGGTGTAAAAGATGGCGATGATGATGACGGCGCCGAGGTCGTCGATGATGGCGAGTGCGGTGAGGAAGACCTTCAGCGAGGCCGGCACACGACTGCCGAGCAGCGACAGCACGCCAAGCGCGAAAGCGATGTCGGTGGCGGTCGGGATCGCCCAGCCGGACAGCGCCGCCGCATTGTCGCGGTTGATCGCGACATAGACGAGTGCCGGAACCACCATGCCGCCGGCGGCGGCGATGCCGGGCAACGCGCGCCTCGGCCAGGTCGAGAGCTGGCCGTCCAGCATCTCGCGCTTGATCTCGAGCCCGACGAGCAGGAAGAACACCGCCATCAGCCCGTCATTGACCCAGTGCGAGACGCTGAGCGGGCCAAGATAGGCGTGGAGAACGGAGAAATAGGTTTCGGCCAGCGGCGAGTTGGCGACGATCAGGGCCAGTGCGGCCGCCGCCATCAGGATGATGCCGCCGGCCGCTTCACTATCGAGGAATTCGCGAAAGACGGAAACCGGCCGCTGCTTCAAATCCTGCATCTCGCCTCCGTCATGCCGCCTGTCGGCCGGCGTCATTCGCGATGATGCTCAAACTGCAGCTGCCGGGCAAGCATCGAACTATGTCTACCTGCAATCGCCTCAGATTCGAATTCGCCCCATCCCATTTCCGAACGCTGGCTCCGGCCCTCACCTGCCTGCCGGCATCCTCTCCCCGTATAGTGACGGGGAGAGGGGCGCTCTCATCGGCGATTCGCCAATCACCAGGGTCGCAAGAAGGGCGTTTAAGTTGCGGTCCGCGTCCTTCTCCCCGTCACTATACGGGGAGAAGTGCCCGGCAGGGCGATGAGGGGCAGCGCCCACTTCCGCGGTTGATGGTCCTGATCACGAGCGGCAATCTCAGCGCGGTGCGCGCTTGGCCAGTATCCGCTGCAAGGTGCGGCGATGCATGTTGAGCCGGCGCGCGGTCTCGGAGACATTGCGCTCGCACATTTCATAGACGCGCTGGATATGCTCCCAGCGGACGCGGTCGGCCGACATCGGGTTTTCCGGAGGCGCCGCACGCTCGCCGGCCGTGCGGGTGAGCGCGGCGAAGATGTCGTCGGCATCGGCGGGCTTGGAGAGATAATCGACGGCGCCGAGCTTCACCGCCGTCACCGCGGTGGCGATGTTGCCATAGCCGGTCAGGATGATGGTGCGGGAATCGTCGCGCTTCTCACGGATGGCGGCAACAACGTCGAGACCGTTGCCGTCGCCGAGCCGCATGTCGACCACGGCATAGGCCGGCGGGTTGGCGCGCGCCTTGGCAACCGCCTCCTCGACGCTCTCGGCCGTCTCGACCACGAAGCCCCTGGTTTCCATGGCCCGGGCCAGGCGCGTGAGGAACGGCTTGTCGTCATCGACTATGAGCAGCGAGGTGTCCTCGCCTTCAACCATTGCGCCAATATTTTCGTCGCCTGTCATGGTCTCAAAATTCCTGCTGCCTTAATTTTACGCAGATATAGTTCCTGAGCCTCATTGTCCAATTTTTCGAGCCCTTGCAAGGCTCTCAGGCGGTGTCGAACATACTGGCCGAGGTGATTTCCGGATTGAGGAACACCCCGCGCGGCCACGATATCTGTACCACGGCGCCCTCGCCCAGGCCGCTCGAATTGCGGAAATCGAGCGTCGCACCCGAGCGTTCGAGCAGCGTCTTGGCGATGAACAGGCCCAGCCCCAGGCCGCCGCCGGCTTCCGTGCCCTGGCGCGTCGACATATAGGGCTCGCCGATACGGTCGATGATCTCGGCCGGAAAGCCGGGACCGTCATCTATGATCGAGAAGGTGACGGTGGCCTCGTCCCAGTTCCAGCGCACGGTGACGCTCTCGCGGGCGAAATCGACGGCGTTCTCGACCAGGTTGCCGAGACCGTAGATGACGCCCGGATTGCGGCGCCCGACCGGCTCGGGCCCGATGCGCTCGCCGGGGCGAAGCTTGATCGAGATGCCGAAGTCGCGATGCGGTGCGGTGACCTCCTCGACCAGCGAGGTCAGCGGCAGCCGGGAAAGATGCGCCTCGCCCTCGGACGACAGGCTGGTAAGGCGCTTGAGGATCTCGCGGCAGCGCTCGCTCTGCGAGCGCAGCAGCCTGACGTCTTCGCCGTATTTGGGATCGTTGCCGAGCGCCTTTTCCATCTCCTTGGCGACAAGTGTGATGGTGGCGAGCGGCGTGCCAAGCTCATGCGCGGCGGCGGCCGCCAGCCCGTCGAGCGCCGATAGGTGCTGCTCACGCTGCAGCACCAGTTCGGTGGCGGCAAGCGCATTGGCCAGAAGCCGCGCCTCGGCGGCGACCCGGAAGGCGTATATGGCGGTGAAGGCGATCGAGGACAGCACCGCCATCCAGATGCCGGCGACGTAGATGAAAGGCATCTCCAGCGGCGCGCCTTCACGCCAGGGCAGCGGCAGATGGACAAAGACCAGCAAGGTCGCCGCCGCCATCACCAGCCCGCCGAGGATAGCGGTCAGGCGCAGGGGCAGCGACGTCGCCGAAATGACGACAGGCACGGTCATCAGCAGCGAGAACGGGTTGGTGAGGCCACCAGTCATGTAGAGCAAGCCGGCAAGCTGCAGGCTGTCGAAGATGAGGATGCCGAAGGCCGCCAACGGGGTTAGCCGGTGCGCCGCCGGAAAGCGAAAGGCGAGAAACAGGTTCATCCAGGCCGAACAGGCGATCAGCGCGAAGCAGAGGCTGACCGGCAGCGGGAATTTCAGGCCATAGGCGACGACGAGCACCGCCAGGCTTTGACCGACGATGGCAAGCCAGCGCAGCCTGATCAGCGTGTTGAGGCGCAGTCTCTGGCTCTGCTGGAAATCGGGCGAACGCAAAACGTTGGACATGGTAATGGATTACAGCCGCGGGACGGTGAACGCTAGGTACCGTTGCTCAGGGATTGACGGGCCAAGCTTCCCCGACTTCGTCATCCACGGGCGGAGCGGGAGCGAAGCGGACGCGCAGACCCGAGGATGACGAAGTGATGGGCGTTTGCGCCAATCGCCGAGGCATGCGATCCGCCAATGCGACCACATCAGATCCGACCCTTCGAGACTTCTGCGTCCTAGGTACCTCTGGGCTTGGCGCGGGCGGTGGCGGCGGCGAGCAGCGGATTTTCCGGCCACACATGCTTGGGATAGCGGCCGCGCATGTCGGCGCGCACATCGGCCCAGGAGCCGCGCCAGAAGCCGGGCAGGTCGCGTGTCGTCTGGATCGGCCGGTGCGCCGGCGACAGCAGTTCGAGCGTCAGCGGCACCGTGCCGCCGGCAATGGCAGGATGGCGGTCGAGGCCGAACAACTCCTGCACGCGAACCGCCAGCACCGGCCATTCGCCGTCGTAGCGGATCGGCACATGGCTGCCCGACGGGGCGTCGAAATGGGTTGGCGCCAGCGTGTCGATCCGGCGCTGCAAGTCGTGCGGCACGAGTGTGGCCAGCCCGGCCGGGACAACAGCCGGATCGATGGCGGCAAAGGATGCCGCGCCGGACAGGAACGGCAACAGCCAGTCGTCGAGGCGCTCGATGAGGGCGGCATCCGCCATATCGGGCCACGGCGCACCGAGCCCGCGATGCAGCCAGGACAGCCGATGGCGCAGCGTTTGCGCCTCCTTGCCCCAGGTCAGCAGCGACAGCCCATGCTCGCGCACCGCATCGAGAATGGCGCGATCGGCGTCAGCGCCGGTCGGCGGCGGCAGCATGCGCTCGGAGAGCGTGATGGCGCCAAGGCGCACCGTTTCGCGCACGCGCACGGCGCGCTTGTCGCGGTCAAAGCTCGTTTCCCGGCGGGTTTCGATCCTGTCCGCCAGCGTGGCGCGGACATCGTCCTCGCCGATTGCCGCCGCTGCAGTGATGCGCGCATTCTGCGCCTTGCCCTGCAGGTCGGCGACGACCAGGAACGGCTCGCGCGCCAGCGGGTCGGCCGCGTCGAGCATGGCGCCGGAGCCATTGGCCAGCACGAAACGGCCACGCTCGCCGCGCGCCTTGGCGACGCGGTCCGGCCAGGCGTGAACGAGGAGCGCGCCGGCAGAAACGGTTTCACCGTTCTTCGCGCCGCCGGCCTGTCTCGCCAGCCGTTCGGCGAGCTGGCGCGCGGCGGTGGCACGCGGCGATCGTTCCGAGCGGAAGCGCATCAGTCGCCGCTCGAGATCGGCGCCGTCGCCGCCAAGGCCGCGCTCGGTCAGCAGCACCGCAAGCATGGCTGCCTCGTCGGCATGGCCGCTCCTGGCTGCCTCGGCGACCATATGCGCCAGCCGCACGGGCAGAGCGAGCTTGCGCATGGAAGCACCCGCCTCCGTCAGGCGCCCGGCCGCGTCGATGGCATCGAGCGCGCGCAGCAGCAACCTTGCCTCGTTGAGCGCCGGAGCCGGCGGTGGGTCGAGAAAGGCAAGCCCCGTCGGGTCGGCGACGCCGAAGGCGGCGCAGTCGAGCAGCAGGCCGGACAGGTCGGCTTCGAGGATTTCCGGTGGCGTGAAGGCGGGAAGTGCGGCCGTCTGCTCGGCCCGCCACAGCCGCATGGCGACACCCGGCTGCGTGCGCCCGGCACGGCCGGCGCGCTGGTCGGCGGAAGCCTTGCTGACGCGCACGGTCTCCAGCCGGGTGAGGCCGCTGGCCGGCTCGTAGCGCGGCAAGCGCGACAGGCCGGAATCGACGACGACGCGCACGCCGTCGATGGTGATGGAAGTCTCGGCGATGGAGGTGGCCAGCACCACCTTGCGGCGGCCAGCCGGCGCCGGCTTGATCGCCGCGTCCTGCGCCTTGCCGTCGAGCATGCCGTAGAGCGGCACGAGGTCGGTCTCGGCGCCGACCTTGCCGGCCAGCCGCTCGGAGGTGCGCTCGATCTCGCGCTGGCCGGGCAGGAAGGCGAGCACGCTGCCGCTTTCGTCGGCAAGCGCGGCGCGGATCGCCTTGGCCATGGCATCCTCGATGGCGATGCCGGCCGGCCGTTCGTCGTAGCGGATATCGACGGGGAAGGCGCGACCCTCGCTCTCGATCACCGGAGCGCCCGACAGCAGTCTCGCGACACGCGCGCCGTCGAGCGTCGCCGACATCACCAGCACCCGCAGGTCCGGCCGCAGCGCGCCTTGCACGTCGAGCGCCAGCGCCAGACCGAAATCGCCGTCGAGCGAACGCTCGTGGAATTCATCGAAGATCACCGCCGAGACGCCGGGCAGTTCGGGGTCGTCGAGGATCATGCGCGCCAGCACGCCCTCGGTGACGACGAGGATCTTTGTCCGTGCCGAGGTGCGGTTCTCCATGCGCATGGCATAGCCGACGGTCGCGCCGGGCTCCTCGCCGATGAGTTCGGCCATGCGGCGGGCGGCGGCGCGGGCGGCGAGCCGGCGCGGTTCGAGCAGAACGATCTTGCCGGCACCCAGCCAGGGCGCGTCGAGCAGCGCCAGCGGCACCAGCGTCGTCTTGCCGGCGCCGGGCGGCGCCACCAGCACGGCGCTGTTGCGTTCGGCCAGCGCTTCACTCAGCGCCGGCAGCACGGCCGATACGGGAAGCTCCGGCAAGGGGTTCGTGGTCATGGCGTCCGCATATCAGCGCTCGCGGTCGCGGCGCAACCGGGGCCAGTTTAGAGCCGGGTGCGTGAAAACGGATTCCAGCGCACGGTGCCGAGCCGCGCCTCTTCGCGCACCATGGTCAGCAGGCCCGCGCCGCCGACGACGGCAAGCCCGACCAGCGACAGCCAGTCAGGGTATTCCCGAAAAAACAGCGCGCCTAGGACAACCGCCCAGACGATCTGCGAATAATGCGTCGGTGCGATCCGGTTGGCGGGTGCGTATTTGGCGGCGAGCAGCTGCATGAATTGCCCTCCGGCCGTGAAGGCGCCGGCCATGGCCAGCCAGACAAGCTGTACGACATTCGGCAAGGCGAACGAGGTGGTTGCCGCGCCGACCCCGTTGAACAACAGGCCGAGCACGCCGAGCATCGATGTAAGCTTCTCCTGCTGGGCAAGCGATCGCATCAGGGTGACGCTGGTCGCGGCGAGGAAGGCATTCACGAAGGTCGCCAGGTGGCCGAGATTGAGCTCGCGAAACCCCGGCCGCACCACCAGCATTACACCGGCAAAGCCGGCAACCACGGCCAGCCAGCGCCACGGGCCGACCTTTTCCTTCAGGATGACGGTCGACAGGATGGTGACCAGCAACGGTGCCAGAAAGATCAGAGCGTAGACTTCCGCCAGCGGAATGTGGGTGAAGGCATAGACGCTCAGCACGCCCGACGCGATGCCGGCCCAGGCCCGGGCCTGCACTGCCCATGGCCGCTTCATGCGCCAGAAATCACGCCAGCGTTCGTTCGCTGGCCGGGCGAAGAACAGCAAACAGCCGGCAAACAAGGTCACGAAGAAGCCGATCTCGAAGACGGTCAACTGTCCGCCCAGGCTCTTGATAACGGCATCGCTGCCCGAATAGCTTGCATAGGCGAGCAGGGCGAGCAGAATTCCGTTCGTCACGTTTTTCCATTTCCGGGGAGAGAGCAGCTTTGAAAATCCTGGCGCTCGGTGCGCATCCGGACGACATCGAGATCTTCATGTTCGGTACGATGGCCGCCTATGCCGCGCAAGGCGCAGAACTGACTTTTGCCATGGCCACGGATGGGGCCAAGGGCGGCAAGGGTGATCCCGGCGCGCTTGCCCGGGCGCGTCGCCATGAGGCGGCTCAAGCGGCAGCCTTGCTTGGTGCCGCGCCACGCTTTCTCGACTTCCCGGATGGCGCGCTGGTGGCCGATGCCACGCTGATCGCGGCGCTGAAGGCGCTGATCGGC
Source organism: Mesorhizobium calcicola (assembly GCF_042682105.1). Lineage (NCBI taxonomy): Bacteria > Pseudomonadati > Pseudomonadota > Alphaproteobacteria > Hyphomicrobiales > Phyllobacteriaceae > Mesorhizobium > Mesorhizobium calcicola. Next base: position 155,870 of record NZ_JBHUGY010000037.1, on the reverse strand, counting down.
GAGATCGGCCCGGACCTTGCGATCACCCATGCGCCGAACGACTATCATGGCGACCACCGCGCGCTGTCGGACGGCGTGCGCATCGCGGCCTCGTTCGATGTGCCGGTGCTGCACGCAGACACGCTGGGCGGCACGGGTTTTTCGCCGACGCACTATGTCGATATTTCCGCGCATGCCGAAGTCAAGGCCAAGGCGATCCGCATGCATCAGTCGCAGGATCCCGAGCGCTTCGTCGACGCGGCGCGGACGCAGAACCTTTTTCGTTCAGGCCAGTGCAACGGCGCGCAGGGTTCATTGGCGGAAGCCTTCCGCTTCGAACCTGTGTTTCCGTTCGCCGACATCCGCGCCCTGCTGCCGCCGGCGCCGTCGATCCGGCCGGTGACGGTGAGCACCAAACGGGTCGACTGAGAGCCGAGAGGAGCTTCAGGTCTGGCGGGCTCGGCCCGCAGGGCTTCGACAGTCCGACCCGCGATCCACGCTTTTCCCAACATTTTCAAACACCGTCGCCGGCATGCTGCGGCGCAGCAACGATTTCGCTTGCGTTGTTTAGTAAAAATTGCATCACTAAACAAATTACTAAACATCCGCAGCGCTGTCGCGCCGCCATGTTTAGGCCCCTGAGGAGAGGGGTTGAGGGCTCTTGAAACCGTCATCCGGACGCGTTTCGCAAATGGGAGGAAGGCATGAAATCGAGCTTGAAACTGGCGTTGGGACTGGCCTCGGCGATTACAGCGTCGACAGCCGTCACGACCGTCGCGCACGCTGAAGACCTGACGCTGTGCTGGGCCGCCTGGGACCCGGCGAACGCGCTCGTCGAACTGTCCAAGGACTTCACCAAGGAAACCGGCATCGGCATGAAATTCGAATTCGTGCCGTGGACCAACTATGCCGACCGTTTCCTCAACGAGTTGAACTCGCACGGCAAGCTGTGCGACCTGATCATCGGCGACAGCCAGTGGATCGGCGGCGCCGCCGAGAACGGCCACTACGTCAAGCTGAACGACTTCTTCGACAAGGAGAAGATCAGCATGGACGACTTCGTGCCGGCAACCGTCGTCGGCTATTCGGAATGGCCGAAGAACACGCCGAACTACTGGGCGCTGCCGGCCATGGGCGACGTCGTCGGCTGGACCTATCGCAAGGACTGGTTCTCCAAGCCGGAGCTGCAGAAGGAATTCAAGGAGAAGTACGGCTGGGATCTCGGCCCGCCGGCCACCTTCGACCAGCTGAAGCAGATCGCCGAATTCTTCCAGAAGCGGCAGATCGACGGCAAGACCGTCTATGGCGCCTCGATCTATACCGAGCGCGGCTCGGAAGGCATCACGATGGGCGCCATGGACGTGCTCTACAGCTACGGCTTCCAGTACGAGAACCCGAAGAAGCCCTACGAGATGGAAGGCTTCGTCAATTCCGACAAGTCGGTGAAGGGACTGGAGTTCTACAAGGCGCTCTATGATTGCTGCACCCCTCCGGGCGCGTCGAACAGCTACATGGGCGAAGGCGTCGATGCCTTCAAATCCGGCCAGGTGGCGATGCACATGAATTTCGCCTTCACATGGCCGGGCCTGCAGAAGGACGAGAATGTCGGCGGCGACAAGATCGGCTACTTCGTCAACCCCAAGGGGCCTGACGGCGACCAGTTCGCCCAGCTCGGCGGCCAGGGCATCTCGGTGGTGTCCTATTCCGACAAGCAGGAATCGGCGCTGAAATACATCAAATGGTTCGCCAACAAGGACGTGCAGGCCAAGTGGTGGTCGCTCGGCGGCTATTCCTGCCTCAACGCGGTGGTGAAGGACCCGGCATTCCCGGCCAGCCAGCCCTATGCGCAAACCTTCCTCGACTCGATGGCCATCGTGAAGGACTTCTGGGCCGAGCCGAGCTACGCGCCGCTGCTGCAGGCGTCGCAGAAGCGCTTCCATGACTATGTCGTCGCCGGCCAGGGTTCGGCCAAGGATGCCCTCGACGGCCTGGTCAAGGACTGGACGCAGGTCTTCCAGGACGATGGCAAGATGTAACCGGGGCAAGAAGTAACCGGCTCCTCCCGAGCTAGGCCCAAGCGTCCCGTGCCGCCCTTGGCACGGGACGCAGTTCAGATAAATTCCATGACAGAGACGACCCAAGTGACCGAAGCAGGACTGACCATGCTCAATCGGACCGCGGAGAACGTTGCCCGGGCGACCCCGGAACCGTTGGCCCGCAAAGTCCGGGGCATCAGCGACAAAGGCCTCGCCTGGCTGTTCATTTCGCCGACGATCCTGTTGCTGCTCGCCATCAACATCTTCCCGCTGTTCTGGGCGATCTATCTGTCGTTCACCAACTACCGCGCCAACCGGCCGAACGAGGTGGTGAAGAATCTCGGCTTTGCCAACTACCAGCGCATCCTCGGCGACAACGACATCTGGATCGCCATGCAGACGACGGCGCATTTCGTGTTCTGGACCATCCTGCTGGAGACGCTGATTGGCTTCACGCTGGCCTGGCTGATCGACAGGAAGTTCCGTGGCCACGCCTTCTGGACGACGCTCATCCTGGTTCCGATGATGCTGTCGCCGGCGGTGGTCGGCAATTTCTGGCGCTTCCTCTACGAGCCGCAGATCGGCCTGTTCGCCTATGCCATTTCCTTCGTCACCGGCATCCCGCCAACAAACATCCAGATGCTCTCCAACGTGTCGCTGGCGCCATGGTCGATCATCATCGTCGACACCTGGATGTGGACGCCCTACGTGATGCTGATCTGCCTCGCCGGACTGCGCTCGATCCCCGAATACATCTATGAAGCGGCCGAGGTCGACCGCGCCTCCAACTGGCGGCAGTTCTGGTCGATCACGCTGCCGATGGCGCTGCCGTTCATCATGCTGGCGGTGCTGTTTCGCGGCATCGAGAACTTCAAGATGTTCGACATGGTCAATCTGTTGACCGGCGGCGGGCCGGGCTCGACCACCGAGGTCGCCTCGATCACGCTCAAGCGCCAGGCCTTCGAAAGCTGGCGCACGGGCTATTCCTCGGCCTTCGCCATCATCCTGTTCGTCGCGGTGTTCGGTCTCGCCAACATCTACGTCAAGGCGCTCAACAAGGTGAAGCAGAGATGAGCCTGACCACTGCCCACTCCGTCGTCGCACCCTCGGCAAATTCGAAGCGCATCGCCGGTGCGATCATCATCGGCTACGCGCTGATCTCGATCGTGCCGCTGCTGTGGATCTTCGCCACCAGCTTCAAGACGCCGCCGGATTCGATCGCCTATCCGCCGAAGCTGCTGTTCCAGCCGAGCCTCGAGGGCTACTGCAACCTGTTCACAACCCGCACCCGGCAGACGCCGGAATACATCAACTCGCTGGGACCGGCGACGGGCTTCTGCGACGAGACCACGCGCAAGCGCAACATGGTGATCGCCGGTCCGTCCAACTTCCTGCCGCGCTTCGTCAATTCGCTGATCATCGCCTTCGGCTCGACCTTCTGCGCCGTCTTCCTTGGCACGCTCTCGGCCTATGGTTTCTCGCGCTTCAAGGTGCCGCTGGCCGACGACCTCCTGTTCTTCATCCTGTCGACGCGCTTCATGCCGCCGATCGCCGTCGCCATTCCAATCTACCTGATGTACCGCGAGCTCGGCCTGTCCGACACCGCGCTTGGCATGATCCTGCTCTACACGGCGGTCAATGTCTCGCTGGCCGTCTGGCTCTTGAAAGGCTTCATCGACGAGATCCCGCGCGAATATGAGGAGGCGGCGATGATCGACGGCTATACGCGGCTGCAGGCCTTCTGGCGCACCGTGCTGCCGCAGGCGACCACCGGCATCGCCGCGACCGCCATCTTCTGCCTGATCTTCGCTTGGAACGAATATGCCTTCGCGGCCCTTTTGACCTCCGGCACGGCGCAGACCGCGCCGCCCTTCATCCCGACCATCATCGGTGAAGGCGGCCAGGACTGGCCGGCGGTCGCGGCCGGCACGACGATCTTCCTGGTGCCGATCCTGGTCTTCACCATCCTGCTTCGCAAGCAATTGCTGCGCGGCATTACCTTCGGCGCGGTGCGCAAATGACCCTGACCAGTCCTCAGAAACGCAAATCGCGCTGGCCGCTCTGGGCGAGGCGCGGGCTGATGGAAAACATCGCCACAGTGCTGATCGCCATCGGCTTCCTGATGCTGTTCCAGCCCTTCGCGCTGTCGCTCTACACCTATTCCTTCATCACCATGCTCGCCGGCACCGTGATGTTCATCATCGTCTCGAAGTTCCCGGAATAGCCATGGCCGAAATTCGTGTTCAGCACCTGAGAAAGGCCTTCGGCGATTTCGTCGCCGTGCAGGATTCCAACTTCGTCGTCGAGGATGGCGAGTTCTTCGTCATGCTCGGGCCATCGGGCTGCGGCAAGACGACGACCTTGCGCATGATCGCCGGGCTCGAACTGCCGACCGGTGGCCAGATCCTGCTCGGCGGCGAGGACGTCACCATGCTGCGGGCGCGCGAGCGCGACATCGCCTTCGTTTTCCAGCTGTTCGCGCTCTATCCGCATATGAACGTGCGCAAGAACATCGGCTTCCCGTTGCTGGCGCAAGGCATGCCTTCGGCAGAGATTCGCGAGCGCGTCGAAGAGACGGCCAAGCTGCTGCGCATCGACCATCTGCTCAACAAATCCGTCTCCGGCCTCGCCGGCGGCGACCGCCAGCGGGTAGCGCTCGGCCGCGCCATCGTGCGACGGCCAAAATGCTTCCTGATGGACGAGCCGCTGGGAACCCTCGATACTGAATTCCGCGATTTGATGGTCCATGAGCTGCGCGAACTGCACAACCGCATCCACGCCACCACCGTCTACGTCACGCACGACCAGATGGAAGCGATGTCGATGGCCGACAAGATCGCGGTGATGAACCATGGCGTCATCGAGCAGTTCGGCACGCCGCGTGAGATCTATGACCGGCCGGCGACCATGTTCGTCGCCGATTTCATCGGCTCGCCGCCGATGAATTTCCTGGGGTTCGGCGGCGGACTGGCAAAGGGCGCGAAAGAAATCGTCGTGCAGGGCGCGACAGTGGCGGTGCCGGAAGTGCGCGAGGACATCGCGCCGGCCGATATGGCGCTCGGTATCCGCCCAGAACACATCCGCTTCGACGACAACTCGAAGCTACGCGGCGCCATCTACGGCACCGAATATCTCGGTACCACCCAGATCGTCGCGGTGGAGACGGCGGACGGCATCATCAAAGCGCGGGTGCCGGCCGAAATCCGGCTCTCGACCGGCGACCATGTCGGCCTGACGCTGAGCAGTGCGCGGCTGTCGCTGTTCGAGAAAGGGTCGGGCCGCGCGGTGAGAACCGCGATCCACGATGCGGTCTCGGAGCGGAGAGCACAGCATGGCTGACGTGCGCATCAAGAACGTGAGCAAGAGTTTTGGCGAGCATGTCGCCGTCAACGGTCTCGACCTCTCCATCGCCGATGGCGAGTTCGTCGTGCTGCTCGGGCCGACCGGGGCGGGCAAGACGACGACGCTGCGGCTGATCGCCGGGCTGGAGCGGCCGGATGCCGGCACCATCGAGATCGGCGGCCACAATGCCACGACGCTGTCACCGGCCGAGCGCGACACCGCCTTCGTGTTCCAGCAGTACTCGCTCTATCCGCATTTGTCGGTGTTCGACAATCTCGCCTTCCCGCTGCGCTCGCCGGCGCGAAAAATGCCGGAGGAGCAGATCCGCCGCCGGGTCGAGGAGGTGGCGAAGATGGTGCGCATCCATCACAAGCTCGCCAATCGCTCGACCAAGCTTTCAGGCGGCGAAATGCAGCGTGTCGCCATCGGCCGCGCGCTGGTGCGCAAGCCGGCCATCTACCTGATGGACGAGCCGCTGTCGTCGCTCGATGCCAAGCTGCGGGCGGATCTGCGGCTCGAACTGAAGCGCATCCAGTCCGAACTTGGCGCCACCATGCTCTATGTCACGCACGACCAGATCGAGGCGATGACGATGGCCGACCGCATCGGCATCCTCGCCGACGGCGTGCTGGTGCAGATCGGCTCGCCGCGCACGATCTATTCGGAGCCGGCAAACCTGCATGTCGCGGCCAGGCTCGGCCAGCCGGCGATCAATCTCCTGCCGACCGGGCTGCTGCCCGATGGCGGCGCGCCGGTGGGAACAAAGACGATCGGCGCACGCACCGAACATCTGTCGATCGAGAAGGCCGCGAACGGCCACGCCGACGGCGTCGTCGACTGGGTCGAGCATCTCGGCGACCAGAACCATCTGCATGTAACGGTGGGGGCCAGGAAGCTGGTGACGCTGACCGATCCCGACACGGATCTGGGGCAAGGCGACAGAGTGGTGATCCGCTACCGGTCGCCGCTGTATTTTGGTGCCGACGGACAAAGGCTGATGTGAACGGTTTCGGTGTTTCCCCTCGAGGGTTCAACACCGGCTTCTGATTGGACGATCGCGAATACAGGACTGGACGAAATTCGATGAAGCACTTTTTCAATCGCAGGGAAACGATCGTCACCGAGGCGCTGGACGGCCTCTTGCGGACCATTGGCGCCGGCGACCTGGCGCGCCTCGACGGCTATCCCGAGATCAAGGTCGTCCTGCGCGCCGACTGGAACAAGACGAAGGTGAGCGTCGTCTCCGGCGGTGGCGCCGGGCACGAGCCGTCACATGCCGGCTTCGTCGGCAAGGGCATGCTGACGGCTGCGGTTTCGGGCGAGATCTTTGCCTCGCCAAGCGTCGAGGCGGTGCTGGCGGCCATTCGCGCGGTCACCGGCCCGGCCGGTTGCCTGCTTATCGTCAAGAACTACACCGGCGACCGACTCAATTTCGGCCTGGCTGCCGAGAAGGCGCGCGCCGAAGGTTTTCACGTCGAGATGGTGATCGTCACCGACGACATCGCGCTGCCCGGCATTGCCCAGCCGCGCGGCGTTGCCGGCACCTTGTTCGTGCACAAGATATCAGGGCATCTTTCGGAAGCCGGGCACGATCTGGCTGATATCGCGGCGGCCGCGCGAGCCGCGGCCAAGGACATCATGTCACTCGGCGTGTCGCTGTCGTCGTGCTCGATCCCCGGGTTGCCGCACGAAGACAGGTTCGGCGAAAATGACGGCGAACTCGGCCTTGGCATTCATGGCGAGCCGGGCGTCGAGCGGATTGCGGTGCAAAGCGCCAGCAGGCTGGTCGCGATCATGGCGGAACGCCTTGCGGCGCGGCTCGATCCCGCGGCCAGCCATGCGTTACTGATCAACAATCTCGGTTCGGTGCCGCCGCTCGAAATGTCGCTCGTCGCCAACGCGGTGCTCGCCTCGCCGCTGGCCCAAACAGTCAAGCTGACGATCGGCCCCGGACCGCTGATGACGGCGCTCAACATGAACGGCTTTTCGCTGTCGCTGATCCGGCTGGACGCCGTGCGCGAGAAAGCCCTGCTGGCGCCGGTCGGCCCGCACGCCTGGATGCCGGCGAAGCCTGTTGTTGCGCCATCTGTCGTGCCGTTGACGAACCCAGCCGCTGAAGGCGCGGCACGCAAACCCAGCCAGGATGCTCGCACCAGACGCCTTGTCGTCACCATCTGCGAAACGCTGATCGTGCTCGAAGCCACTTTGAACGGGCTCGACGCCAAGGCGGGAGACGGTGACACCGGTTCGACGGTGGCGACAGGTGCGCGCAGTGTGCTGGAACGCCTTGATACGCTGCCGCTTGCCGATCCTGCGGCAACCCTTGGCGCGGTCGGCGACATTCTAAGCGCGTCGATGGGCGGCTCCAGCGGGGTGCTGCTGTCGATCTTCTTCACGGCAGCGGCGCAGGCCCTGGACGGCGGCGCCGGCTTGGCGAAAGCGCTGCTTGCCGGCCTTGAGCGGATGACCTTCTATGGCGGCGCAAAGGTCGGCGACCGCACCATGGTCGACGCCCTCGAACCTGCCCTGAAAGCGCTGGACGCCGGCGGCCTGGAGGAGGCGGCAACAGCGGCCCGACGGGGTGCCGAGGCCACGTCCGCCATGGACAGGGCAAAGGCCGGGCGGTCCGCCTATGTCGGCAGCAAGCTGCAAGGCGTGGTCGACCCCGGTGCCCATGCGGTGGCCGAGGCCTTCGCGGCCGCGGCCGCGCAGCTTGCGGCGGCCTGACGCATGCTTCAGTTGTCGAATGAAAATTCTTTCGCTACTGCCGTCAGGGTGGAAACCGGGAATTGGGCTGACATGGCGGCGTTGAACCTTTCCAGGCTGATCGCGGCTGCCGCGGACACGATTGCGGCTCACGCCGAGGCGTTGACGGCGCTGGACCAGGCGATCGGCGACGGCGATCATGGGCTGAACATGAAACGTGGTTTTGAGGCCGTGCGCGGCGAAGCCGAGGCGTTTTCGGCGAAGCCGCTGCCCGAAGCCTTGAAGGCGATCGGCACCAAGCTGGTGATGACGGTCGGCGGCGCTTCCGGTCCGCTGTTCGGCACCTTGTTCATGGCGCTCGGCAAGGAGATTTCCGCCGCGCCCGATCGAGCCAATCTGACCCTGGCTTTCGGCAAGGCCATCGAAGCGGTGGCCGCGCGGGGCAAGTCACAGGTCGGGCAGAAGACGATGCTCGACGTGCTGCAGCCGGTGCATGATGCACTGCTGCAGGGAAAGGCGGCGGCGGAAATTGCCGATATCGCCGACGCGGCCGCCGAAGCGACCGTGCCGATGAAGGCCCTGCGTGGCCGCGCCTCGTTTCTTGGCGACCGCTCGATCGGCCACATGGATGCCGGCGCGCGCTCAACCGCATTGCTGGTGCGGACAGTGGCGGAAACCGTCGGGGAAAGCGCATGAGCAATGTCGGCATCGTCATCGTTTCGCATTCGCCGCTGGTTGCCGAAGGCACGGCCGACATGGTCCGGCAGATGGTGGGCGACGAAGTGCCGCTTGCATGGTGCGGCGGAAACGGCCATGGCGGGCTCGGCACCAATGTCGAGGCGATCATGAGCGCCATCGACAAGGCCTGGTCGGAAGCCGGCGTCGCCATCCTGGTCGATCTCGGCGGCGCCGAGACCAACAGCGAAATGGCAGTGGAGATGATCGGCGAGCCGCGCGCGCAGAAGATCATCGTCTGCAACGCGCCGATCGTCGAAGGCGCGGTGATGGCGGCGACCGAGGCGTCCGGCGGCGCCTCGCTGCGGGAAGTGGTGGCGACGGCGCACGAATTGTCACCGTCGTGAACGAACGGGAATCTTGAAAACATGTCCGCATCCGCCGAAGCGACCGTCCTGATCACCCACGAGGTGGGTCTGCATGCGCGTCCTTCGGTGAAGTTCACCAAGCTGGCCAAGACCTTTGCCGCCGAGGTGGAAATAGCGCTGGCCGCCAACGGGCCATGGTTCGACGCCAAGAGCATCGTCAAGGTGATGGCGGCAAAGGCGCCGAAGGGCACGGTGCTGCACATCCGGGCCACCGGCGATGGCGCCAACGATGCCGTCGACGCGCTGGTTGAACTGGTGCGGCGCGATTTCGACGAAGGCGCGGACCATGTCCGAACCGCTTAGGCTGCAAGGCATTTCGGCCTCGGCCGGTTATGCCGAGGGACCGCTGTTCGACCTCGACCGGATTGCCATTGCCTACGCCTGCAAGGAAAATGCCGACGACGAGAAGGCTGCACTCGAGACCGCAATCGCCATTGCGACGGGCCGTCTCGCCGCATTGATCAAAGTCGCTGACGGTGACGCCGCCGACATCCTCGAATTTCAGATTGCCATGCTGGGGGACGACGCGTTGAGCGGCCCGGCTTTTGCGGCGATTGCCTCCGGACACCCCGCCGATGCGGCATGGCGACAGGCGCTGGATGCCGAAATCGCCGGCTACGAAACGTCGGACCAGGATTATTTCCGGGCACGTGCCGCCGACATCCGCGACATCAGGGACCAGGTGCTGCGCGCGCTGGCAGAGGATGGCGAGGTTCAAGCACCAGCCGGCGCCATTCTCTACGGCGAGGACATCGCGCCGACGCGTTTTCTCGAGACCGACTGGAGTGGCGGTGGCGGCATCGCGCTGAAGGCGGGCAGCACGGCCAGCCACGTCGCCATGCTGGCGCGCTCGCGCGGCGTGCCCATGGTCGTCGGGCTTAGGGTGGTGGGTCCTGGCAACTCGCCCGCCAATCTTGCCGGCATCGCACTGCTCGATGCCGAACATGGCGGCATCGTGCTGTCGCCGTCGAAGGCCGAGATCGACGCGTTTCGGCGATCGTCTTCATCGTTCGCGGCGCGCCGCGACCGGGCCGGGATTTTCCTGACGCGGCCGGCGGTGACCAGGACCGGCGTAGCGGTGCGCGTGCAGGTCAACATCGCCGACCCGTCCGATGTCGACGGCATCGACATCGCGACCTGCGACGGTGTCGGGCTGATGCGCACCGAATTCCTGTTCGGCAAGACATTACCCGATGAGGAGACGCAGTATCGCGCCTATCGCAAGGTGCTGGAATGGGCCGGCGAAAAACCGGTGACGATCCGCACCGTCGATGCCGGCGGCGACAAGCCGGTGCCCGGCTTCACCGTCGCGGAAGGCAATCCGTTTCTCGGCCTGCGCGGCATAAGGCTGTCGCTGGCAAGACCGGAGGTGTTTCGTGTACAGATCCGGGCGCTGCTGCGCGCCGCCATCCACGGCAGTCTGAAAGTGATGTTCCCGATGATCGCCATTGTGGAGGAATACAGGCAGGCAGCGGCGATGTTCGCCGAGGAGCAGGTGGCTCTTGCCGCGCGCGGCGTTCCGCAAAAGATGCCGCCGCTCGGCATTATGGTCGAGGTGCCATCGGTGGCGATCGTGCCGGAGGCCTTTGCAGAGGCCGCCTTCTTCTCGATCGGCTCCAACGATCTCACTCAGTATGTCATGGCGGCTGCCCGCGACAACACCGCGGTGGCGCACCTCAACTCGGTCCGTCATCCGGCGGTGCTGCGGCTTGTCGCCGCCGTGACCGCGTTTGGCATGCGTGAAGCAATCCCGGTCAGCCTGTGCGGCGATGCCGGCGGCGACCCCGCCGCGATCCCGTCGCTGCTCGAGGCCGGCCTGCGCGATCTGTCCGTTGCCCCGGCGCAACTCGCCATGGCCAAGGCGGCCATCGCGGACGTTTCGGTCTAGGCGCCGGCATGGTCGACAAGATCCCTGAACCCGGTTCCGAAGAGGCGATCCGCGCCTACAAGACGATCCTGTCGCACGTCATCGACCAGCGGCCGTCCGGCATGCGCCAGCGGCTTGCCGATGCGCTCGGCAAGCATCGCAGCTTCGTCACGCAGATTTCCAGCCCGGCCTATTCGATCCCGATTCCGTCAAAGCATTTGCCTTCCATCTTTTCCGTCTGCCATTTCAGCCCGGCCGAGCGCGACCAGTTTCTCGCCGCCTACCATCAGGCGCATCCGGGAAAAATGTCTGTCGCGGCAGGCATGCGCAAGACGCGGCATGTGTCGCTGATCGTGCCCGATTTTGGCGACGAAAAGCAGAACGCCGCACTCGATCGGGCAGTGAATGATTTCATCCAGAAGATCACCAGCATCACCGGCAAGGGTGGCTGATCCGTTAGAGCGGTTCAACAAGGCCCATTTCGGGAGGAGACGGCCGTGAAGAAATTTATGAATTCGGTGGACACGGTGCTGACCGAAAGCCTCGACGGCTTCGTCGCCGCTCATGCCGACATTCTCGCGCTTGGCGACGAACACAAATTCGTCCGCCGCAAGGCCTTGCGGCCAGGCAAGGTGGCGCTGATCTCCGGCGGTGGTTCCGGCCACGAGCCGCTGCATGGTGGCTTTGTCGGTCACGGTATGCTCGACGCCGCCTGCCCCGGCCAGGTGTTCACCTCGCCGACGCCGGACCAGATGCTGGCTGCAGCGGAAGCCGTCGACACCGGCGCCGGCTGCCTGTTCATCGTCAAGAACTATGAGGGCGATGTGATGAACTTCGAGATGGCGGCCGAAATGTCGGAAGGCGTCATGCAAATCGTCACCAATGACGATGTCGCCGTCGAGAACTCGTCCTACACGACCGGCCGGCGCGGCGTTGCCGGCACGCTGGTGGTCGAAAAGATCGTCGGCGCGGCGGCCGAGCATGGCCTGGCGCTGGCGCCGCTGAAGGCGCTGGGCGAACGCGTCAACACTGCCACCCGCTCGATGGGCGTGGCACTGACCAGTTGCACCGTGCCGGCCGCCGGCAAGCCGACTTTCGACATCGGCGACGGCGAGATGGAGTTCGGCGTCGGCATCCACGGCGAGCCCGGCCGCCGGCGCGACACATTGAGAAGCGCCGATGCCATTGCCGAGGAGATCTGCGCCACGATCCTGGGCGATCTCCGCGACAAGGCAAAAGGCCCGGCGCTGCTGTTCGTCAACGGCTTCGGCGGCACGCCGCTGATGGAACTCTATCTGATGTACAACAGCGCGCGGAAAATCTTCGAGGAGCACGGCGTGACGGTGATCCGTTCGCTGGTCGGCTCCTATGTCACCTCACTCGACATGGCCGGCTGCTCGATCACGCTGACCATGCTCGACGCGGAAACGACCGCATTTTGGGATGCGCCGGTGCACACGGCGGCTTTGCGTTGGGGCATGTAACCTTGCTGCCAGGCCGGCGATTGAAATCGCTCCCGTCGTCGGCTTCCGGCAGCGATCGTCCCAGAAATAGTCTTCTTCGCGATGCGGGCACGCCCGAACCGTCCGGGCCGGACCGTTGCTTTTCTTCCCCTAAGTAAGGTAAAGACTCCTCGGGACTTCGGGAGATAGCGTATGCGTTACAATTGGGAGCGGGCTCCGACGAGCTTCGAACGTCACAGAAAAGCCTTGGCGACAGCCATTTTGATCTTCGGCGGCATAGGCCTCATGCTTGTGGCGTTGCCGATCTAGGGAAATCAACATCAATCGAATGGATGCGGCCTGTGTACCTGTCAGCGCGGCTGGCCGGTCACGGCAATGAAGCGGCGGTCGCGCCCCTCGAAGCCTTGGCTGAAGCGCTGCACCAGAACAACAATCACGGCCGGTTTGCCGGCGGGGGTGAATTTGTAGGATTCCGACAGGCTGTAGGAAGTCGGGCAGTTCCTCGACCCCGGCACGGCCTTGTCCTCGTGCAGGACCTTGAACGGCTTGCCGTCCTGTCCCTGCAGCGTCAGACGAAAACCAAGCGCCTTGCCGGTCTTGTCGCCTTGCTGCGTCTCGTCGAAACTTGCCGAGCAATCCGTGTTGCTGTTGGCCAGTATCTGGTCGAGCTGGATGGTCGAGATGCCAAGCTCGTCATAGATCGGCGAAAGCCATTTCTGCGACACCTGTTCGAGGCGGGAAATGTCGTTGTAGGCAACCGTCTCATCGGGAAAGGTGAACTTGTCGGAAGCCGTCTGCTCGCCGCGCGACGCGATGGCATATTTGGCAAGGATGGGCGCCGCCTTCGCCGCGGCCTGTGCCCTCGCCTGCTCCAGGGTCAGCGTCGCCTCCTCGGACTCGTCGACAATGAGGATCGGCTTGCCGCCGACAAATTCATCGGTACGGGTGTCGATGATGTCGATCTCAGAATAGCCGGACGCTGAAGCACCGGCATCGAGCTGGCCATATTGCTCGAAGGCGAAATAGTTCCCGTCGGGCGAAAAGCCGATGATGCGCCGTGCCGCAGCATCGCCGGCCTGAGCGGCGGACGCGACTGTCAACGACAGCGCCGCCAGCACGGCCGCTCCAATCCGATGTCGCAATTTCATCGCAGCTTGCCCCCAAGCGCCCGGTCGGTGCCGGTCGCACAATGGCGCGCATTTGCGGCCAAGGTTAGAGCGCGCTATCTGGAGGATAGAAAATTGTTCCTGGGGAGATGTCCGATGGCTTCACGCTATCACGAGGTCTATGACGGCTGGAAACGCGATCCGGAAAAGTTCTGGGCGGAGGCGGCCGAGGCCATCGACTGGTATTCGCCCTACGACAAGGTGTTCGATGCCGATGCCGGTGTCTATGGCCGCTGGTTTGCCGGCGCCACCTGCAACACCTGCTACAATGCCGTCGACCGCCACGTCGCGGGCGGACGCGCCGACCAGGTCGCCCTGATCCACGACAGCGCCATCACCGGAACGATCAAGAAATTCACCTATGCCGAGCTGAAGCGCGAGGTGGTCGCGCTGACCTCGGTGCTGAAGAACCGCGGCATTCGCAAGGGCGACCGCGTCATCATCTACATGCCGATGGTGGCCGAGGCCGCATTCGCCATGCTGGCCTGCGCGCGCATCGGAGCGGTGCATTCGGTGGTCTTCGGCGGCTTTGCCTCGCATGAGCTTGCCACCCGCATTGACGACGCCAAGCCGAAGCTGATCATTTCCGCCTCCTGCGGCCTGGAGCCGGGTCGCGTCGTCGCCTACAAGCCGCTGCTCGACAAGGCGATCGAGATTTCCCGCCACAAGCCGGATGCCTGCCTGATCCTGCAGCGCGACCAGTTGCGCTGCGAGCTGAGGGAGTATTTCGACATCGACTATGCCGACGCCGTCGCTCGTGAGCGGGCAGCCGGCGCCAATGTCGACTGCGTTCCGGTGCTCGCCACCGACCCGCTCTACATCATCTACACATCGGGCACGACCGGCCAGCCCAAGGGCATCGTGCGCGACAATGGCGGCCACATGGTCGCGCTGAAATGGACGATGGAAAACGAGTTCGGCGTCAAGCCGGGCGAGGTGTTCTGGGCCGCCTCCGATGTCGGCTGGGTGGTCGGCCATTCCTATATCGTCTACGGGCCGCTGCTGCATGGCTGCACCAGCGTGCTGTTCGAAGGCAAGCCGATCGGCACCCCCGATGCCGGCACCTACTGGCGCGTGATCTCAGAGCACGGCGTCGTCGCGCTGTTCACCGCGCCGACGGCGTTTCGGGCCATCAAGGGGCAGGATCCGAAGGGCGAGTTCATTCCGAAATACGACCTGTCGAAATTCCGCACGCTGTTCCTCGCCGGCGAGCGCGCCGATCCGGAAACCATCAAATGGGCGGAGCAGAAGCTGAACGTGCCGGTGGTCGACCACTGGTGGCAGACCGAGACCGGCTCGCCGATGACGATCAATCCCGCCGGATTGGGGCTCTTGCCGGTGAAATACGGCTCGCCCGGCGTACCGATGCCCGGCTACGACATCCGCGTGCTTGACGATGCCGGCCACGAAGTGCCGCGCGGCACGCTGGGCAATGTGGTGGTCAAGCTGCCGCTGCCGGCCGGCTGCCTGCCGACGCTGTGGAACGCCGACCAACGGTTCCGCCAAGCCTATCTCGACGAGTTTCCCGGCTTCTACAAGACGGCGGATGCCGGCATGGTCGACGAAGACGGCTATCTCTACGTCATGGCCCGCACAGACGACATCATCAATGTCGCCGGCCATCGGTTGTCGACCGGCGCCATGGAGGAGGTGCTTGCCGCCCATCCCGATGTGGCCGAATGCGCCGTCATCGGCATCGCCGATGCGATGAAGGGCCAGGTGCCGCTTGGCTTCGTGGTGCTGAATGCCGGCGTTTCACGCGAAACCGGTGTCATCGAGAGCGAAGTGGTCGGCCTGGTGCGCGAGCGCATCGGCCCGGTCGCCGCCTTCAAGACAGTGGTGACGATCAAGCGCCTGCCCAAGACACGCTCAGGCAAGATCCTGCGCGGCACCATGCAGAAGATCGCCGACAAGGAAGAATGGACGATGCCGGCGACCATCGACGACCCGGTCATTCTCGACGAGATCACCGCCGCCCTGAAGGAGCGCGGGATCGCGGTTTAGCCTGTAGCAATTCCTTCGGATGGATGCTGGTTCGCGAAGGCTGCGCTGCCCTTCTCCTGTGCACAGCGGGGAGAAGGGTTGCGCCAAACCTGACTGATTTGCTGCACCGCAGCCAATCTTTTGTTGTGCAATGCAGCAATGCGCCCTACAGTCCCTGGCGGGGGGCCATCGACAGGGGTCGCATGGCTCAGCAGAAGAAAATCACATTTGGCGGCGTCGATATCCTGCGGTTCCTCGCCGCCGTCATGGTCATGGTCTACCATTATGGCTTCTGGGTGTGGGCGTTCCCGGACGGCGTTTCGGCACGCGCCACGGGCGGGATCCCCGCGCAGCCGGCGATAGGCGCCTGGGTCGAATCCGGCTGGGTCGGCGTCCAGATCTTCTTCGTCATCAGCGGCTTCGTCATCGCCTTCAGCGCCGAGACATCGACGCCGCTGCGGTTTTTCGAGGCAAGGTTGAAACGACTGGCGCCGGCGGTCTGGATCTGCGCGCCCATCACCGCGGTCGTGCTTTTGATCGTCGGCCTCAGCTGGCCGACCGACGCCGTCACCAGGCTGGTTCGCACCGGCCTGTTCGTTCCCTACGCACCCTGGGTGGACAGCGTCTACTGGACGCTCGGCATCGAAATCGCCTTCTATGCCGTGGTCTGGACCTTGCTTCGGCTTGGCCGCTTCCATCGGATGGAATTGGTGGCCATCGCCATCGGGCTGGTCAGCACGCTTTTCTGGTGCCTCTATTACCCGCTCGGCTGGACCGACCTTGCCGAGACACGCACGCTCGACCTCTTGTTGGTGCATCACGGCGTTTTCTTCGCGATCGGCGTCATGCTGTGGCTGATGCGCTTCAAGGCGGTGACGACCGCTCGCCTTGCCTTCTGCGCCCTGTTCCTGGGCGGCGGCGTGCTGCAGATCGCCAGTTCGGTCGACGTTCACATCCTGAAGGTCGGGCAACAGATGCCGTTCGCGCCGCCGATCCTCATCTTCCTCGCCGGGGTCGGACTGATGGCGTGGTCGCTTCGGCTCGACCTCTCCTGGAGCGGCTGGCGCCGGATCGGGCTGATGACCTATCCGCTCTACCTCCTGCATGACGTCGTCGGCGCGGCCCTGCTCGGTGTCCTGGTCCGCGCGGGTCTGCCGCATCTCTCCTCGATGGTGGTCGTCGGCGCGACAATGATCGCGGCAAGCTGGCTGGTGGCGACCGAGGCCGAGCCACGCATCCGGCGGCTGCTCGACCACACCGTTTTCCGCTATCGGCTCAAGGCCGCGTAGCAGCGACCTCGCCGATCTCTCGGTCCAATGGATCAGACTCGTGCATGGCCGTGTCACCGAGCCTGGAGCAGGTGGACGCGCAAGCGACGAGCTCTTGCCAATCGTGTCCCTTGGCAGCAATCTCGGCTCAAAGAGCCGCTCATCGGGTGGATGTCGGCTTGATGGGATTTTGCCATGACCCGCGATCAGATGCTCGCCCACCTCCGATCCGCCGATGCCGTCGCGCGCGAGGCGGCGGCGCATGGGCATCATCCGTTCGGTTGCGTGCTGGTCGGGCCGGACGATCGCGTGCTGATGCGGCAGGGCAATCTCGACACGGTGCGCCATGCCGAGACCGAGCTCGCCCGGCGTGCCGCAGCGGCCTACGAGCCGGAGTTCCTGTGGCAATGCACGCTGGTCTCGACCGGTGAGCCCTGCGCGATGTGCACCGGAACGCTCTACTGGGCGAATATCGGCCGTCTGGTCTACGGCTTCGAGGAGGCCAAGCTCCTGGCGCTGACCGGGAACCACGCGGAGAATCCGACGATGAGCCTCTCTTCGCGCACCGTACTCGCCTCCGGCCAGAAAAAGATCGAGGTCTTTGGGC
This sequence comes from Mesorhizobium calcicola, assembly GCF_042682105.1. Lineage (NCBI taxonomy): Bacteria > Pseudomonadati > Pseudomonadota > Alphaproteobacteria > Hyphomicrobiales > Phyllobacteriaceae > Mesorhizobium > Mesorhizobium calcicola. The sequence continues at coordinate 138,350 of NZ_JBHUGY010000037.1, read as the reverse complement.
CCTTCCCCGAAATCGCGGACGAGCTGATCGCACCGCACCGCGATTTCTGGAAGCGCTGACGCGGTTGTCTCCAGAACGGGCGTCGCGCGGTCCAGGCGCGATCCTTCGCACGACGGTGAGGTGACAACGTCACATCAAGGCGCGCCGACTAAACCCGTCTCAACGCGATGCGCTTTGGAACGGACCTGCCTGGACAACGGCCGATATCAGACCGTTGCCTTCGCCCGCACGTCCGACTTTTCCAGATAGTAGGTCGAGTATTTGTCGAAGAATTTCTCGGAGGCGCCGAACGATCCGTATTTGGCCAGCTTTTTCAGATCGACCTTGTTCAGCACCGCCCCGATGATCTTGTTGGCGACATAGGGTTCGGATTCCAGCATCGACCTCACCATCGCGCGGGGCGTGCGCCCCCATTCGGTGACGAGCACAAAACCGTCGACCAGCGGCGCGAAAGCCTTGGCGTCGACCACGGGTCCGAGCGGCGGCAGATCGACGACGATGTATTCGAACGTCTCCTTGGCATTTTCGATGAAACGCCGCATCCCGGCCGAGGAGAGAAGTTCGCTGGTGTGCGAGAAGTGGCCGCGCAACACGGCCGGGATGATTGCCAGCTTCGTCTGCCGGTCGATCTTGCCGACGGACTGCCAGGTCTGGCCGTTGACCACCGCTTCCATCAAGCCTTGCTCGGTCTCCATGCCAAGGCCGCGGCTGAGGCCGGGGTTGCGCAGGTCGCCGTCGATCAGCAGCGTCTTGGCGCCATTGGCGGCAAGCAATCCCGCAAGATTTGCCGCGACGGTCGACTTGCCCTCGCCGGGAAGCACCGAAATGATGCCGATGACGCGGCTGCCTTGCCCTTCCATCACGACGTCGAAGGCGATCTTGGCGCTGCGCAGCGTTTCGGAGAACATCGACGCAGGCGAATCGATGCTCACCCGCATGCGCGCCCGCTTTTCGGCTGAAGATAGCGATTTGGCGGTCTTGGCATCCACCTGGGTCTCACCCGGCTTGTCTTCCTTGCCGAGCTTGCCGCCGATCGCCGGCAGATAGCCGAGGAATTTCAGGCCGACACGGTCGCGCACGTCCTCGCCGGTCCTGAAGAACCGTTCGTTGAATTCATTCAGGCCGCCGAAGCCGGCGCCCATCAGCATGCCAAGCACCAGCGAAAGGCCAAGCACGATGATCGTGCGTGGACTTGACGCGGCCATCGGCATCGAGGCGTCCGAGATGATACGGATCTTGCCGACCGGGAAGGATTGCTGCTGCGCGGCTTCCTCGTAACGGCCGAGGAATGTCTGATAGAGCGTGGTGAGCGCCGTCGCCTGCTGATCGAGTTCACGCAGCTTGACTTGCGTCTGGTTGTCGACGGAACTCTTGCCTTGCGCGGCCGCGACATTGGCCCTGAGCGCGGTCTCGCGTGCCTGCGCCACTTCATATTCGTTGCGATAGCTTTCCGTCAGCTGCTTCAATTCGCCGAAAATCTGCGTCGATATGTCGGCCTTCTCCTTGGCAAGCGCCACCGCCTGCGGATGCTGGGCGCCGAAATTCGCCTCGACGTCCTGCAGCCGCTTGGAGACCGTGAGGTAGCGGGTCTTGAGCGCCGCGATGACCGAGCTGCTCGGCTGGTCGCTTGATATGGCGGCATCATTGAACGCGTTGTCGGAGCCGCTTTCGACAATCGCCTTATACTGCTGGTAGCGGGCACTGGCGCGTGCGGTGTCTGCCTGCGCGACGATGAGCTGGGCGTTGAGGTCGGAGAGCTGCTTGTCGCTCATCAGCTGACCATCGCTGTTGGCGGCCAAGCCATGTTCGGCCCTGAATTTCTCGACCGCGAGCGATGCCGCCTGCGAGCTCTCGCGCAATTCCGTCAACCGGCCCTGCAGCCAGACCGCCGCCCGCTCGGTGGCGTCGAAGCTGGCATCGAGCTGATCGGCGAGATAGGCATCGGCGTAGGCTTTGGTGATCGCCTTGGCCAGGGCCGGATCCGTCGACTGATAGCCGAGGGCGATGACGTAGCTTCGCCCGGTGCGCTCCGCCCGCACCTCGTTCTGCAGCTTGAGGATCGCGTAGTCGCGGCGCGACGTGGCGATGAGCGCATCGCGGGTCGCGGGGTCGAGCTTGCTGATGTCACCAACGCCCGGCATGGCAGGGCTGGGGCGAACATACTGGATCAGGCTGCGGACCAGACCGATACCCTTCGCCAGAGCCGATACTGGCGGATTCATGAACGCATCGTTCTGGTCGAGCTTCAGCTTGTCGACGACCACGGCGGCAAGCCGCGTCGAGGTCAGGATTTCGATCTGGCTCAGGATGGCGGAATCGGTCTGCATGGTTGTCGATGCCGCCGAGATGTCATCGACGATCTTGTTCAAGCCCTCGTCGATCAGCACGCTTGAGACCGACTGATATTGGGGCGGCGTGGTCTGCAGATAGAGCATGCCTAGAAAGAGACCGATGACGGCGCACACGGCAACCACCTTGGCCTGCCGCGAAGCCATGCCAAGCAGCCGCTCGATATCGATGAAGTCTTCGCCGTCTCCTGCGTCCGAATTCGGCAATGGCATCCTCTTGTCGAGAGGAAAGTTGGCATAATTCATCTTCGGTCCAATTCTAGAGCCTGTTCCATCCCGATGATCGGGATGGGGTTCTATCTCTTTGTTTGAGCATGACCTTTTCCGAAAACCGGTAGCCACTTTTCGGGATCATGCTGCCCAGTGTTTGAGCATGATCTTTTCCGAAAACCGGTAGCCACTTTTCGGGATCATGCCTTGGCTTGCAGGCGCGGCGGCTTGCAGGCGCAGCGAAGATCGGGAGCATTGCGCAACACAATGCAAACTTTGTGCCAGACAGCGCGGGAGCTATCGCCCCGCGCCGTCAGCCATCTGAAAATGCTCCCGAAACATGGGCATTATGCGGCTTCTTCCTGGCGTTCATGCGACCGGACGAACTCCTGAAGCATCTCGAAGATCGGGCCCTTCATGTCGTCGCGTGCCAGCGCGAAGGCGATGTTGGCCTGGATGAACCCTTCCTTCGAACCGCAGTCGAACATGCGACCCTTGAAAGGTTGGGCGAAGAACGCTTGATCCCGCGACAGCCGGACCATGGCGTCCGTCAACTGGATCTCGTTGCCGGCGCCGCGCTGCTGATTGCCCAGAAGCGCGAAAATCTCGGGCTGCAGGATGTAGCGGCCGTTGATGTAGAAGTTCGACGGCGCGTTGGCCGGTGCCGGCTTTTCGACCATGGCCGTCACCTCGAAGCCGCCGCCGATATCGGCGCCACGGCCAACGATGCCGTATTTGTTGGTCTCGGTCGGATCGCAGCGCTCGACGGCGATCACGTTGCCGCCGGTTTCAGCGTAGAGGTCGACGATCTCGGCCAGGCAGCCGCGCCCACCGAACGACACCATGTCCGGCAGCAGCAAGGCGAAGGGCTCGTTGCCGATGACTTCGCGCGCGCACCAGACGGCATGGCCCAGGCCTTGCGGCGATTGCTGGCGGATGAAACTGGTGGCGCCGGCTACCGGCAGCAGGCTTTCCAGCGACTGCAATTGCGCCTTCTTGCCGGTCTGCTCCAGGGTTCCGATCAGTTCCGGATGGAGGTCGAAATAGTCCTCGATCACCGCCTTGTTGCGGCCGGTCACGAACACGATGTGCTCGATGCCCGCCTCGAAGGCCTCATCCACCGCATATTGCACGACAGGCCTGTCGACGACGGGAAGCATTTCCTTCGGCATCGACTTGGTCGCCGGCAGGAACCGTGTTCCAAGCCCCGCCACCGGTATTACGGCCTTCCTGATTTTCTTCATCGCAAATTCCTTCTGAGGAGATCGACTTCAGTCCATTCGCAGGCCACGAAAACCCCTCCATGCGCCTGCATCTTCACCTCCCCACCCCAACGGCAAACTGTGCCGCCATTCTTCGCAACCGCACGGCTATCGGCATGCCCATATGCCTGACCGCCGCCGGGTCGCTGAGCGCCGTCCGGATCGCCTTGAGCGGGGACCGCGCCTTGATGTGCTGAACCATCGACAGGAACGATGCGGCCTTGCGCAGGCTGCGGCCGCGCCGGGCGAACGCGACTTGCGCGGCCTCGTCCATCGAATGGGTTTGAGCGAACACAGCATCTGCCTTGCGCATCGCTTCGACGTGATGAAGCTCGAGCACGCGGGAGATGGAGCCGCTGCGGATATGGTAGGCATAGCCGATCGTCGGCTCGACGACGCATTTGCCGCCCTTGGCCAAAGCATTGGCCAACAGGATGTAGTCTTCGCCGATGATCAGTTTTTCATCGTAGCGAAGCCCGTTTTCGTCCAGGAACGCGCGCAGGAAGATCGGCTTGAGATAGCCGAGATTGAACTTCGATTCGAAAACGACGTTGCCGGCGATGTAGCTGGCCAGCGAGATTTCGCTCAAATCCTCCAGATAGCGCGTCGGGAACATCGCGTCCTCGACGACACCGTCCTCGCGAATGACCTGCAAATTGTCGACGGCGATCTCGGCGCCGGCCTTTTCGGCGCGAGCGATCATGGTGGCGAGGCGGTCGGGAAAAACGGCGTCGTCGGAATCGAGAACCGCGATCCATCTGCCGCGGGCGGCATCGAGCCCGGCATTCCTGGCGCCGCCAGGACCGCGATTGCTGGCCAGGGCCACGACGCGAACGACATCGGGCGGATAGGCCCGCGCCACGTCGAGCGTCGCGTCGCGCGACTTGTCGTCGACGACGACGATTTCGACGCTGACGTTTTTCTGCGCAATCGCGCTTGCGATCGCCCGGTCGAGGGTCGCATCGGAATTGTAGGCGGCGATGACAAAGCTGACGTCAGGCTGCACGCTTGCTCCCTTCCTGCGGCGAAGGCTGGCCGTAGAGGCGGATTTCGCGGATGCCGACGAGGCCACTGACGACACCGACATGCATAATGCCGCGCAGCACGCTGCGGTTCCTTCGAACCGGACTGATGACGACCGGAAGCGCCGAGGCGAAGCAATAGATGGCCTTTGCCGACGCCAGGCCGACCTGCTTGACCAGGCCGATGCCGCGCGCGTCGCGCCCCAGAAGATGCCCATGCGTCTGCCCGACGCGGAAGCGGCGGCGGCCGAGCCAGTCGAAGGCCGCCCTTGAGCGCGGCACCACCTCGTCGACCCAGGCCTCGGGCGAAAAGGCGATGCGGCCGCCCGCTTTGTGCATCTGGTCGAAGAACTCGGTGTCCTCGCCGCCCGTCTGGCCGCGCGCCAAGCTGAAGCGGCGGCCACGCAGGCTGTCCGATCCCATCCGGAGCAGGACGTTGCAGGTGTAGCCGGTATTTATCTCGCCGCGCACCCAGACGGGCAAGGTCGAATGGAAGTCGCCACGGCGCATCCAGTCCGGCGCATCCGGACGATAGCGCGCCCTGACCGGGCCGAGCACGGCGGCCGCACCGCTCGATTGCGCCATCGCGACCAGCTCGGCGAGCCAGCGGGGCGTGGCCGTCTCGTCATCGTCGATGAAAGCGACGAAATCCGCGGCGCTGGCGTCGAGGCAAGCGTTGCGGGCGATCGAAATGTTGCGCGCCGGGCAATGCTGATAGCGGATCGGCACCGTCAATTCCCGCGACAGCGCCGTCACCAGGTCCCGGGCTGTCGGCGTATCGTCATTGTCGGCGACGATGATGCTGATATCGAACCCCGCCGGCATCTCCATGGCGTCGAGCGAGCGCAGCGTGTCGGCCAGTTCCGGCCGCCGGAACGTGCAGACGCCGATGTCGATGGTGAGGTTCCTGGTTTGCACCGCCATCACGCCACCCCGCGCCGCGACCCGAGGCCGAGGAGTTGCAGCCAGAAGCCGACAGACCAGCCAAGATGCATGACCATCGCCGAGACGCCGGCAAGCGCGATGTCGGCATTGCGCTGGCGGATGGCCGTCCACAGGCCATAGCCCAGGCAAACCGACGCCCACAGCACCAGCGGCACCGCCGCCAGCCAGTGCACGAATGAAAAGGCCGCCAGCAGCACGACCGGAAACACCAGGAGCGGCACCATCTGCCGGACTTTCGGGATGACGCGATGCTTCAGCACATTCTTGGCCCGGCCGCGGCCATAGCCGAGATACTGGAAATAGAGGCCGCTGAGCGAGGCGCGCGGATAATAGACCATCTGCGTTTTGCCGCTCATCCAGATCTTGTAGCCGGCTTGTCTCAGCCTGTAGTCGAGCTCGGCATCCTCGTTGTGGCTGAACGTCTCGTCATAGCCGCCGACAGCCCCGAACGCCGATATCCGCATCAGCGCATGATGACCGTGGTCGATCCACTGTCCGGCGGAGAGGTGCCGGTGCCTGGAGCCGCCGGTGCCGAGTTTGGAATTCTGTGCCGCCGCGGCGGCCTTCTGCACGGTGCCGCTGCCGCTGGTCAGCATCGAAACGACAACCGAATCGGCTCCGGTGGCCAATGCCTCCTCGACCAGCCGGTCACAATAGTCGTCAGGATAGCCGCCATGCGCATCGATGCGGATGAGATAGTCGGCACCCTCGCCGAAGGTGCCGACGGCGAGGTTGATCGCCGCACTCTGGATGCGCCGCTTGTTGTGGAGCAGGATAACGCGCGAATCCCTGCCCGCGATGTCCTCGACGATGGCCAGCGTGCCGTCGGTACTGCCGCCGTCGGCGACGATGATCCTGCCGCCAAGCCTTGCCGCGGCGGGGCGCAGTTGATCGAGCAGCGCACCGATATGCGCGGCTTCGTTCAGGCATGGGATAACGATCAGGCTGGATGAAGGTTTTTCAGTCTGCGTCATCAGCCTCTGTCCATCTTGCCTCTGTCCATCTCTGGCCATCCTATGCCAATGCCTCGGCTGCAAACGAACCGGGTATGGCGGTCAGGCCGCGCAGCCGCTCGACAAGCGCCCGGCAATCGCTGCTATCGTAGCTCCACGTCCCCGGGTTGCGGGCCAGAACACGCGCCTTCAGCCTGGCGAAACGATGTTGGTCCATCTTGCCAAGCGTGGCTTCGAGCGCCGCGGGCGAAGCTTCGGCCAAGAGAATGCCGATATCCTGCTGGCTGAGGAACCGTCCGGTTTCGGTGTTGCCCATCGAGATCGGCACCGCGCCGAAGCGGCAGCCTTCGTAGAGGCGGTTAGGCAGTAGCCATTCGGAGTTCTGTCCCGCTTCGAAGAAATCGATCGCCCAGGAAAAATGAACTTCGCCGTAGATCGCCGCCATGTCCTCGGGATTGCGATACGGTCCGCCAAACGACAGCCATGGCTCGGATTCGACGAAAGCATGGAAATCCGGGAATTCGGACAAAGCGGGACGGCCGCGCAGCACGATCTCGAAGCGTCCCTCCATCCGGCGGGAGAAATCGGCCAGCAGTTCGAGCGAGCGGCGGCAGCGCAGCGCGCCGAACCAGCCGATCCGCCATGGCGGCCCGATTGGGCTCTCAATCGCCTCAGGATCGCCAGGCGCCTCAGACCCACCGGGCAAAATCGCGGCTGCCTCGAAATACTTGTTCTCGACCAGCTCGATCGGCGCCGCGACCTGGCCGAACGGCTTGAAATAATTGGCGATGAAGGCGGGCGAGCTGGTCACCAGCAGCTGCACGTCCCTAGCCAGAAAGCGTTCGGTGGCGCGCAGCGCCTTGCCCAGGACATCGTTGCGAAGCACAAGGCGATGAATGTCGAGGCACTCGTAGACGATCGGCACCGTGGCGCCGAACGCCGACTTGGCGCGGCCGGCAAGCGCCAGCATTTCCAGATTGCGCGCGACGATGAGATCGGGCCTTGGCATATCGCCGAGCTTCGCGCCGATCGAAACCGCCGCCTTGGCGATCGCGGCGAGCCGCTGGCCGAATCGCCCGTCGCGCGTCGCGCCAAGGTCGATCGGCCGCAATCCCTCGATATCCGCAATCGGATTCGTGGTGCGACGGAAGCCGGCCAAGGTGACCTGGGCCCCACCTGCCTTGAGCATTATGATCCGCCGGCGCACGGCCGGGTCGGAAACGTCGTGCACAAGGTACAAGACATGCAGCATGAAAACTCGACCGCTGTTGGCCCACCCAAGGGAAGCCTAGTACAGCTCTTGCTGCATCGCAACATTTTTGGCACGACGATCCACGTTTTCTGTTGCACTGCAAAATTATTGCCGTAGTTTGTCGTTGGCGGCGGTAGTGGATTTTCGGGCTCGGAAATCCGCGCAAAAATCAGGAATCCTGAATTTGGAAGCCAATGCATTCGATCCGCCGGAAGGCTCCCTGCGCAAATCGGTCGGGCGCGGCGCGGTTGTCACGGCCATGGCGCAATCGGTGCGGGTCGCGACGCAGATCATATCCGTCATCGTGCTGTCGCGGCTGCTGTCGCCGCAGGATTTCGGCGTCGTGGCGATGTGCGCGCCGGTGCTGGCCTTCATCGCGCTGTTCCAGGATTTCGGCCTGACCCAGGCGACGATCCAGAAAAGCGGCATCCGGAACGAGGAGGTGAATTATCTCTTCTGGATCAATGTGGCCGTCAGCGCGATCCTGGCCTGCGTGCTTGCGGGCGCCGCGCCGCTGGTCGCCGCCTTCTACGGCGAGCCGCGCGTGGCCGGTCTGGTGGCCGCGTTCGGGCTGCAGATCATGGCCTATGGGCTCGGCGCGCAGCATCTGGCGCTATTGACGCGCCGCATGCAATTCGGCCGGCTGGCCGTCATCGACGTCGCCAGCGCCATTGCGGGGCTTGCCGTATCGATCGCCTGGACCTTCATCGACCGCTCCTATTGGGCGCTGTTTGCCGGCACGCTGACCGGCGCGGTGTTGCCGACGCTCTGCTATTGGGCAAGCTCGCGCTGGCGGCCGGGCCTGCCGCGCAAGGTCGCTGGAATCAGCGAATTGATCAATTTCGGCGCCGGCATCACCGGCTTCAACTTCGCCAACTTCTTTGCCCGCAACCTCGACAATGTGCTGATCGGCAAATACTGGGGCGAGGCCCAGCTCGGCCTCTATGACCGCGCCTACAAGCTGCTTTTGTTTCCGCTGAGCCAGATTACCAACCCCTTGTCGAAGGTCATGGTTCCGGCGCTGTCCAGGCTGAAGGACGAGCCGGACCGCTACCGCAGCGCCTATCTGCGCGTCATGCCGCTGATCCTGCTGGTGGCGCTTCCCGGTGTCGCCTTCGCCACCGCGATGTCGGACGTGCTGATCCCGTTCGTGCTCGGCGAGCAATGGCGCGCCAGCGCCAGCATCTTCCTGGCGCTCGGCTTTGCCGGACTGCTGCAGCCGCTCAACAATCCGGCGGGATGGCTTTTCGTCAGCCAGGGCCGCTCCGGCGATTTCATGCGCTGGGGCATCATCACGGCGGTGACGTCGGTGCTGGCCTTCGTGCTCGGCCTGCCCTATGGCGCGCTGGGCGTGGCGATTGCCTATGCGATCAGCGAGTATCTGAGGACGCCATTCCTGTGGCTCTATGTCGGCAAGAGCGGGCCGCTGCAGGCGCACCATGTGCTGCGCGCGGCCGCGCCGTTCGTGCTTGGCGCCCATCTGGCGCTGGCCGCCATCTGGTTCATCAAGCCGATGCTGCCGCAGCACCATGTCATCGGCCTGGCCAGCGGCGCCATTCTCGCTTACCTGATCACCATCGTCATCGCGTTGGCATTCGCATCCGGCCGCGAAGCCCTGCGCGAGGCTTTGAAGATGCTGCCGGCAAGGCAGCCCGCGGCAACACCACGCGAGGCGCAGTAATTTCTCGCGACCTCGACAGGTACGGACATTCACCCCAGGACCAGGTCTGACCCATGCACTACCGATCGATTTCCGACATGAATGACGCCATCGTCAGGGGCCTGCACAGGCTGCCGCGCGACATCGACCTGGTCGTCGGCGTTCCCAGGAGCGGCGTGCTCGCGGCAACGCTGGTGAGCCTGTCGGCGAACATTCCGATGACCGATCTGGACAGCTTTCTGGCCGGCCGGATCTATACCTCCGGCATCACCAAGCGCCGGGCGGCACTCGACCGCAAGGTCTCCGAGATGCGCAAGGTGCTGGTGATCGACGACAGCGTCGCCGGCGGCAACGCCATGCGTGACGCGCGCGCCCGTATCCAGGCTGCCGGCATCGAGGCCGACTTCACCTTTGCGGCCGTGTTCGGCCTGCAGCCGCAGCATCAGGAAACCGACCTCGTCTTCGAGGTCGTGCCGCATCCGCGCATGTTCCAGTGGAATTTCATGCATCACAAATTCCTGGCGCAATGCTGCGTCGACATTGACGGCGTGCTGTGCCTGGATCCTACGGAAGCAGAAAACGACGACGGCCCGGCCTACGAGAAATTCCTCAGCGAGGCGCGGCCTCTCCATGCCCCCACCCACAAGATCGGCTGGCTCGTCACCAGCCGGCTGGAGAAGTACCGTGCGCTGACCGAGGCGTGGCTCGACAAGATCGGGATCAAATACGACCAGCTGATCATGCTCGATCTACCTAGCAAGGCGGAACGGCAGCGGCTTGGCGCGCATGGCAGTTTCAAGGCGGATTTCTATCGCAAATCCAATGCCATCCTGTTCATCGAAAGCGAGCACGAGCAGGCGCTGAAGATCACCGAACTGTCCGGCAAGCCGGTGCTGTGCGTCGAAACGCATATGGTCAGCTTTCCCGACGCGCTGTCGCTGCCGGCACTTGGCCAGGCAGCCCGCAACCTGCCGGCGAGGCTGAGGCAGATCAATTCACAGGCGGGCCGCAAGAGCGCCGCCAAGGTCCTGGCCCGCGCCCTGCTTGGCGCGCGCGGTTACGACACGCTGAAGAGCCGGGTCAAACGCCTGGCCTGATCCGCGGCCCCGGAGCGCCGGTTAGATAGAGCGGTTCGCCGTTTCACGGAAACGGTGAGCCGCACTATCTCTTCGTTTCACAATCTTCCTCGAACCGCTCTAAGCGGCCACCCGCGCGCGCTGCTGTATCGCCCTGTCCAATATCGAGAAGAAGGTGATGAACTGGCGATCGGGATCGAGTTCCGGGCGTCCGGCGAAGCCGCGCGCGAGGCCTGAGAGCCGGTCATATTCCTGGTTGTCGTTCCACAGCCGCCTGACGGCCGCGACCCAGTCGGCAAGCGGCGCGTCATAGTCGAGCACCACGCCACCCGGGCCGATCGCTTCGGGCAGTCCACCACGCCGCGAGCCGACAACCGGGATTGCGCTGCAATGGGCCTCCGACGCGACGCGGCCCCAGGCCTCTTCCCACTTGCTGGGAGCAAGCAGGATCTTGGTGCGGCCATAGACCGTCTTCATGTCGCTGGTGCGGTTCTCCAGCACGACATTGCCCAAAGGTGCGATCGTCTGTTCGATCCGCGCCCGATGCTCGTCCTCCAGCTTCCAGCTTTCGACGAACAGGAACGGGATTTCACGGCACGCGCCGGCGATGCGCACCGCGAGCTCAAAACCCTTTTCCTCATAGGGATTGATCAGCGTGACAAACTGGCCCGTCGTCGGCGTGCTGTAATGCGCCGGATTGATGGTCGGCGGAATCACCGTCGCCTCGATGTCGAACTCTCGCTTGTAGGTGCGCGCGGTGAACTCGGAATTCGCGATGTAAAGCGCTGAATGCAGCTCGCGCAGGTCGCCGCCCAGTTCATGGAATTCGACATTGCGGAGATAGACGACCAAAGGCACGCCCTCTGCCTGCAGCGCCTTGCCGATCGGAACCGACTTGTGACACTGGACCACGGCCACATCCGGCTTCTGCCTGTCGACGGCAAAGGTCGCCGCTTCCCAGGGAAACCAGGCCCGCACCACCGGATAGCCGGGATAGCAGTCGACAACCGCCGGCTGCCGCAACAGCTTCATCTTGGCGCGCGCCTTGAAGCCGAAGACACCATCGCCGAACAGAGCGGCGAGCACCGCGGCTTCATGCCCATGTTCGATCAGCTGTTCGGCCAGATGGTGCGTGCTCGACTGGACGCCGCCGCTGAACTCGGGCGGATAGCCGTTGCCACCTGCAAAAAGGACTTTCATGGGATCGGGCTCCTTGTCGCAACTCGTATTTCGTTGCGAGGCCACCGGCGGCGCCTCGCTTTCGACGTCAGGCAAGCTTCGGCGGCTCCAGATTGGCAAAGGGATTGGTGCAGGATTGCCAGCCGGTAAACCGGATCGGGTCGTTCGGCGAACTGCGCCAAGCGTAGTCCGTCAGCATATGGAATTCGGCGATGACCCAGCGGTCGAAATTCACCAGATTTTCCCGTTTCTCCTGGGGCAGCAGGCGGCGCACGGCGCCCAATTTGAGCTCCTCGACCAGAGTGACGGCGTCGCTAAGCTTCTCGCTGGGAAATATCCACGGGTTCCGATTGCGGAATTCCAGCACGAACTGCTGCAGATGCTCGATGCGGATGTTCAGCCTGCCGAGGTATTTCTCGAGGGTGACGCGCACCAGGTCCTCATCGGAAAACGAGCTGACGGCGGCAAAGGCGACGCCCGTCGACACCACCCCACCGGCCACGATGGCTAAGGCCGAGCGTCTGGAAACTTCGATCATCCGATGCCCTCCTCTCACGCCATGCGGCTCGCCGCCCTCAGGGAGAGGGCCGCGGCGGTCAGGCTCGGGTTGGCGCAGGAGCAGCTCGGATAGGTGCTGGTGCCGACGACAACCAGGTTTCTCAACTGGTGATGGATCATGTCGCTGTCGATGACCGAATCGGCCGGGCCGGTTCCCATCCTCAGCGTGCCCTGGACGTGCGATTCGGTTGGCCGGATGCCACGATCGAAGAGCTTTTCGACCGGCAGCGGGGCCAAAAGATCCGGCAATTTCTCCAGCGCGCGCGCCATGCCCTTGACCGCGTAGTCCGACGGCGCCTTGAAGCTGACGAAGGCGTTCTCGTCCTCGTCGAGGGTGACGAAATTTTCGTGGTCGAGCAGGTTTTCGGTGACCACGACGAGCGGCAGCGCCTGGCGCAGCCGCCCCTTTTCCGCACGCATTCCATGCTGCCAGCGGTTCTCGAAATAGACCAGTGCCGCCGCATGCTCCGATCGGTGCGGACCGTCATAGAGGCCGAAGTTCAGGCCGGTGGTGATGGTGCTGCCGTCGAAATTGTCGACCCCGTCGAGATAGACCTCGAAGTTCCAACCGTAGGATTCGTGCAGGCCGCGGCCGACAAATTCGCCGCCCAGGCCGGATCGCAGCATGATCGCCGCGCTCTGGATGGCGTTGGCGCCGAGAATGAAAAGGTCGCCGCTGACCTGATATTCCTTGCCGTCACGCATGAAAGTGACCGAGCGGACGGTGCCGCCGACGTGATCGAGCCGCCGCACCTCCGCACCGAGGCAAACCGAAACGTCGGGATGCTCGAAGACATGCATCAGCCCGTTGTTGACCGTGAATTTGGCGTCGACGGGACACAGCCAGCAGCGCAGATTGGCACAGCACGAGGTGCGCTGCGCGGTCGGCACACGCGCCCGCGCCGTCGGCATGACGAAATGCTGGCCGGGCTGCGCCGCCTTCATCAGCCGGTCCGGCGTCGACATGCGATGCGGGGGTTGCGGAAACGGCTTCGAGCGCGGCAGCATCGCCGCCATGTCGGGATCGCCCGAGATCGACATGATGTCTTCGGCGTCGCAGTAGAACGGCTCGACGTCGTCATAGCTGATCGGCCAGTCGTTGCCGATGCCGTAGGTGCTTTTCAGCCTGAAGTCATTGGGATGGAACCTTGGCGTCTGCGCGAACCAGCAATTGGTGCCGCCACCCAGTCCGATAGTGTAATTCCACGGCTTGTCGGAATTGGTCTTGTAGGTCGTCTCGTCGTCGATATCGGTGTTGGCGTTCTGCGCGAGCTGCCATTCATGGGTGTTGTGGCGGCCCCATTCGAGCACCAGCACGCGTGCCTTTCGGCGCTTGGCGAACTCATGCAGGAAGAAGGCCGAACCGAAGCCGGAACCGATCGCGACGACATCGAAATGATCCCTGGTGATTTGCTCGGGCTTTACGTCCAGCACCATCAGCCACAACTCCTTTCCGCGCCGGGCGCGCCCGCCAGAACCTGCCTCCGGCTCTTCGCTCCCGGCCTCACGCCGCCATTCTGCCGATCGAGTGATATTCGATGCCGTGACGGGCAATGACCTTGGGGTCATACAGGTTGCGGCCATCGAAGATGATCGGCGTGGTCAGCGCATCTTTCATCGCGTCGAAGGACGGCGCGCGGAAACTCTTCCATTCGGTGGCGATCAGCAGCGCGTCGGCGCCGCGCAGGGCCGCTTCCTTTGTGCCACACAACAACAGGTCGTCGCGCAGCCCGTAGATGGCCTGGCATTCCTGCATCGCTTCGGGGTCATAGGCCTGCACATTGGCGCCGGCGTTCCACAGCGCCTCCATCAGCGTGCGTGCCGGCGCCTCGCGCATGTCGTCGGTGTTGGGCTTGAAGGCCAGCCCCCACAGCGCAAAGGTCTTGCCCTTGAGATTGCCCTTGAAATAGCGGTTCACCTTGTCGAACAGCACGGATTTCTGCTCGTTGTTGCGCTCCTCGACGGCGCGCAGCAGCTTGGCGTCGAACTTGACGCCTTCGGCGGTCTTGATCAGGGCGCGCACATCCTTGGGGAAGCACGACCCGCCGTAGCCAAGACCCGGATAGATGAAGTGGTAGCCGATGCGCGGATCGCTGCCGATGCCCTTGCGGACCTCCTCGATGTCGGCTCCAAGCTGCTCGGCCAGGTTGGCCATCTCGTTCATGAAGCTGATCTTGGTCGCCAGCATGCAATTGGCCGCGTATTTGGTGAATTCGGCGCTGCGCACGTCCATCACGATCATCTTCTCGTGGTTGCGGTTGAACGGCGCATAGAGCTCGCGCATCACCGCCTCGGTGCCCTCGCTGTCGGTGCCGACGATGATGCGGTCGGGCTTCATGCAATCGGCCACCGCGGAACCCTCCTTGAGGAACTCCGGATTCGAGGCGACGTCGAAGGTCAGGTCCTCGCGCCCTCTTTTCTTCAGTGTTTCGGCGATCCTGGCCTTTACCTTTTCGCAGGTGCCGACCGGCACGGTCGACTTGCCGACGACGATCTTGGGGGTGTCCATCTCGCGGCCGATGGTCTCGGCGACAGCCAGCACATATTTGAGATCGGCCGAGCCATCCTCGCCCGGCGGCGTGCCGACCGCGATCATCTGGATTTCGCCATGCCTAACCGCGGCCGCAGCATCGGTGGTGAACTTGATGCGGCCGGCGGCGTGGTTCTCCTTGACGAGGCTTTCGAGCCCCGGCTCGAAGATCGGCACGAAGCCCTGGTTGAGCCGTTCGACCCTGCTGGCGTCGATGTCGACACACACCACCTGGTGCCCGACTTCGGCAAGCACCGCCGCCTGCACGAGACCGACATAACCAATTCCAAAGACCGTCAAATTCATTCGGTTTCATTCCCATGCAAGGCGGCGGACGGCTTTCGGTCCGGCCAGTTCAAATCGACTTTCCCAACTACTTTATGCTGCATGCCAGCGATTCCGGAAACTGACAGGGCTCGCCCAAGGCCGTGAACGCCACGCGATCGATCTGCAATGTGAGCTTGCGGCCTGGATCCGCGAACGCCCCCATCCAGCCGGTCATCGTGTCGCTGCCCCAAAGGCTGAAGAATATCTTCTGGGCATGGGTTGGCAATTTCGCCGGATCGGTGATGGTGTTGACCAGCTGGCCGTTGACGTACCAGCGCAAGCTGTCCTTCTCCCAGACGAAGGCGTAGTCGTTGAAGGCCTTATCGGTGCCGCCGGCCACGTCGACCAGCTTCTCATTCTTGCCCTTGCCGGCGATATAGGCGTTGACCTGCACCTTGGAGGTGTCCTTGGTCAGGATTTCGAAGTCGATCTCATCCCAGGGCTGCTTGTCGGTGGGACCGATATAGGAGAAGAAAGCCGCATTGATGCCGGAGCCGGTGTCGGTCTTCATCCGCGCCTCATAGGTGCCGTAGCCGAAGCGCTGCTTGGTCTGGATCTCGCCGCAGGTGTAGTCGCGATCCTTCAGCTTCTGCTTTTCGAAGCCGAGCGACAGCACGCCGTCGGAAAGCTCGACCAGGCCTTTCGACCAGGTGCAATTTTGATGACTGCCGTTCGACCAGCCGTCGGAAACATACCAGCGTGCACGATCGAAGCTGGTGAAATCATCGACGAATGATGGCGACGTCGGAATGTCCTGGGCGTGGGCGGGAGCCGTCAACACGCTCCCAAGAGCGGCCAGCAGCAACGCGCCGATGGAACTCAACCGCTTCAGGCCGGCTTGCCTGGCCTGGCGCGTGAACGACGTTCGGCCGGTTGCGATGGTGGACATAGTTCTCGGATCCGAATTCATACCAAACTCACCTTTGTGCTGTGCATCCCCAACCCAAAGTCGACGTTCGAACCACTCCTGAACGGGCCAACCTTGACCTCCTGCTTGACCCTCCCCGTATCCTTGTCCTGCCTCGCACCAAGTCTGTTGCAACAATTCCGAACCTTCACGTTCAACCTCTGCCAGCGCCCGCCGGTCGGGCGAATTCGGCAGCGCTGGCCGAATCGGAAGGTGCATTTTCGTCGAAGACCTTATCCAGCGAATGACGGAGCTCTTTCATCATGCCGTTCTGGCGCGACAGTTCCGCGATGCGGCGTTCGCAATTCAGGATCGACTTGGTCAGTTCGCTGACTTCCGACGACCGACGGTCGGAGGCGGAGCCGTTCTCCATCGCCTCGACCAGAAAAGCGGCGTTGGTCGCCTTCGTCCTATAGCGATTCTCCAACCCGGCCCTCTCGGCCTCGATCTCGACCGCGATCTGCTCAAACAGCTTTGCCAGCCGATCGAGGCGTGAACCATCGGTCTGCCGGTCGCGGGCCGGATCCCTTGATCTGAAACCGAATATCGAGGCCATCACCTTAGATTCCCGTCATCGCCGGCCGGTGGGCCGGGCTTCTGGCCGGTCCCCGCAGCTGGGGCTCAAAAACTCATGTTGCATTGTCCTGCTTCTCTGAGAGAGACACATCAGACCAATCCGATCGGGGCCGGTTCGGTTGGTCGTCCAATTTGCTGCACCGCAACATAGACTGCCATCGTCGGAGCCGCGAGGCAACCACCCAGTTCGTAAACTCATAAATCCGACCGAAATGGTTTGCGCGATGGGCCGGCGGGCAAGCCGGACGAAGCGGACAGTTTCACCGCTCCTTGCCGGTGCTGGTGCCGGCCATCAAAAAACGCAGCGGCGGCACGTGCTTGTGCCTGGACACCAAGCCGATGCGGCGAAACAGCGCCGCGAGCTTGTCGGAAGCCACGCCCTGGACGATGGGGACAAGATTGGATTGGCTGGCGAAGGCATAGGCCGCAGCCGATGCCAGCCCGCGCTCTGCCTTGACGTCGAGGAAATTGCGCAGCCGGTACTTGTCGCGCACGTGCCGCTCGTGCCGCCGCAGCACCGCTTTCGACCCTTCCGGCAGGCTGTCGATCGCCAGCAGCGCCAGATCCGCATCGGCCAGACGCTTCAGGTCCTGCGTCTTGTGGCGGCCGCTGAGAGAATCAGCGCGGACGATGGCGCCGTAGCCGCACGAGCGGATGACCTTGAACCGCGCCCCGCGGGCGACCGCGCGGGCGTAGAGCTCATAGTCCTCGCCCAGCCGCAAGCTCTCGTCGTAGCGCAATCCATGGCGGTCGAGGAAGGCACGGCTGATCACCGGCTTGAGGAAGCCCAACTCGCCCCTTTGCACGCGGCGCCTGGAGATATTACCCTCGACGAAGCGCTCGAAATCGAGGAATTCCGGATCCGCGGCAAATTGCGGGGCGACGATTTTCGTCGCGTCATCAGTCGCATCATCCCTGATCAGCATGATGTTGTCGGCCGCGAAATCCCAGTCGGCGCCGGCAAACAGGTTGCGAAACCGGCCTTCGAGAAAAAAATCGTCGGCGTCGAGAATGCTGATGAACGGCGATTTCGAGCCGGCGATCGCGGCGTTGCGGGCGAAGGAGGGGCCGCAATTGACGTCGAGCCGCACCACCGCAAGCCGGCCGCTGCCGTCGTCGGCGGATCGCGCGACCGTCGCGGTGTCGTCGGTGGAGGCGTCGTCGACGACGACGACTTCCGCGACTTCCGGTTCGCGCAACGCGGACGCGATGGCGACGGCGATTGTCGCCGCCGCGTTTTTGGCCGCGATGATCACGCAGACTTGGGAATTCGTCATCGACATGGGTTTGCCTCTCGTACAGGTGATATCGATTTGCCCTCGCCCCGTACCCGTTCGATGCCCGGTCTATTTTCCATCAGCACCCGATCTGTTTCCATCAGCCCCGACCTTGAGGACAAAGGTCGCGACCTTGTTCAGCATGGCGATGTCAGCGACATTGCATAGGAACCATCTGGCAAGGCCATTTAGTGCACAGTCTCCGAAAAAGCGATTTGCGCGACGCGTATGCTGCAACCGCGAACAAGCATCACCAAAAACCTTGATGCCGTAAAGCCTTTCCTTTTGCAGTGCGGAATTTTACAACCGGAGCGTTTATCGGCATCGTCTAAAGGCGGCGAAAACCGCGGTTGAAATGCCGCCCCCGCAGTGCGTTTCGCTGCCACCGCCTTCGGCCACCAGCGCGCTCGACTGGCAGAACCAGTCACTGATCGCTAGGTCGATCGACGGATTGCGCGGCACGATGACGATCCTGACCATTGCGCACCGGTCGTCGATGATCGCCTTCGCCGACTGGGTGGTGGCGATGGAAAACGGCCGTGCCATCGAAGTCGGGCAATATCAGCGGCTGAAGGAAAAAGCCGGAAGCCGATTGTCGAGGATGCCGTCGGGCGAACAGTCCGAAAGGGACGCGACGTGGCCTGAGGCTCGGGCGCCTTCGGCTCTAGTGCAGGCTGCGCCTGGCGCCCAGCTTCTCGCCTTCGTTCACCTCGGGCGCACTCAGCTTTCTTTCGGCGTCGCGAACCCTGTCGGCCGGCGTCGGCGCGCTCCTGGCGATCATCGCGTAGACGAGCGCGAAGTAACCCGCCTGAATGATGACGGCGCAGATGATGACGCGGACCAGCGTCGTGCCTATCGACGCGCCGCCCAACCAGGACCAACCAACGACGATAGCCAAAGCGAATATCATCCCGATGATGAATTTTGGAAGTGCCATACCCAACAGCCCATAAACCGGCTCGGGTATATTTAACGATTGCCCCACCCGAGCGCCGTCCCTTGTCATGCGGGCTTGTTAAGGTCGCCCGCTCTCGGCCGGTTGCTTCCGGCCTTTTCTACCTGTCGCCACTCTGACAGATATAATTTGCAATTCTATTAAGCCGAGCAGTAGGCGGCAAGGGCAACTGCGGATATTTTTGACTGGGCTTTTGTGATCGACTCCGCCATGCTGCAATGCACGCAAGCGGAATTAAGCCGATCTCCGATCGGCGCCATTTTTCAGTAAAGAAACAACATTAAGTAGTATTTTATGTGGTTCGCCTTGAGTACCGAGCCATGCTAAAGCACTAATATGCTCCTTGCCTTATCGCATAGGACGACCTGCCTAAAAACCGCCTCAAAAGGGTGCTTAATTTTCAACTCTGCCCACTTATTGTCACAAATGTGCTAAATATCCCGAAATTTGTGCATGCCTAGCTTATTATTTAGTCAATTCATGACGCGACTATTTCAACGAGCTGGGAAATTGTGTGTTGCGCTGCAACATTTTTTTGGTATCGTGCCGGGCGAACCATTCGTTCAACGCATGGAGTTATACGGCATGAGGGACGTTGCCAAGTCGGCCACCGCGGGCTTTTCGCAGGCTGACATCGATTTTCCGCCGCCGATCGGCGGCCTGCTCAAACGCAGCTTCGATATCACCGGTTCACTGATTGGCTTGATCGCCCTCAGCCCGCTGTTTGTCATGATTGCTCTGCTCGTCAAATTTTCGGACGGCGGATCGATTTTCTACGGCCACAGGCGAATCGGGCGCGGCGGGCGGGTTTTTCCGTGCCTGAAGTTCCGCACCATGGTTCCCGATGGCGACAAGGTGCTGGCCGCCTATCTCGCCACCAACCCGGACGCCAACGCGGAATGGGTAGCGACCCGCAAGCTGAAGAGCGATCCGCGCGTCACCCGCGTAGGAGCGGTCCTGAGGAAACTCAGCCTCGATGAGCTGCCGCAGATCATCAACATCCTGCAGGGCGACATGAGCCTTGTCGGACCGCGTCCGGTCGTGCGCGACGAACTGGAGATCTATGGCACCTCCGCCGTCTACTACCTGAAATCCCGCCCGGGCCTGACCGGCCTGTGGCAGGTCAGCGGCCGCAACGACGTTTCCTATGACAGCCGCGTCGCCTTCGATCGCCACTATGTCGAGAACTGGTCGCTGTTCGAGGACCTTCGCATCATCATCAAGACCGTCCCTGCCGTCTGGATGTCGCGCGGCTCTTACTGACCGGCCGTGATGCCAAACATTCGGCGACAAGCTCATCGGGCGATGGGGCTAAAGCGGATCGGAACATTCAGTTGAAAAGAGATTTGTTCGAAGCCTTTCGCAGCGGCCCGTTTTCCGGCCGCCTGCGGCGGGCGCGTTTGCTGGCTACATGCGTTGCCGTGTCGCTGGTCATCCCCCACATCGCCACCGCCGACGAATACCGGCTCGGATCGCAGGACAAGCTCACCATCCGGGTTGCCGAATGGCAGACCGTCGAAGGCACATTCCGTGACTGGTCGGCGGTGAATGGCGAGTACACGGTCGGCCCTTCCGGCACGCTGTCGGTACCGTTCGTCGGCGAGCTGCCGGCATCCGGCAAGACCACGTCCGAAATCGCCGCGGCGATCGGCCAGGCGCTGCAGCGCAAGCTCGCCTTGTCGGACAAGCCGGAAGCCTCGGTCGAAATGGCCCAGTTCCGGCCATTCTACATTTCAGGCGAGGTGCAGAACCCTGGCCAATTTCCTTATGTGCCCGACCTGACGGTGCTGAAGGCCATCAGCGTCGCCGGTGGCATCCGGCGAAACGCCGACTACGGCCCTCAGCTCGGCAAGGACCTGGTCACCGCCAAGGGCAACTACGATATCTCTGACGACCTGCGCGTTCGCCTGATCGTCAAACGCGCCCGCATCGACGCCGATATGGCCGGCAAGTCGAGCTTCGACGTGCCAAAGGAGGTCGAAGGCGATCCGCGGTTGCAGGCCATCGTCGCCGATGAGATGACGATCCTGACGTCCGACCAAAAGGCGCTGAAGCTGAAGCTCGAGGCGCTCGACGACCTGAAAGGGGTTTTGCAGTCCGAGATCGAATCGCTGCAGAAGAAGATCGTCAACCAGCAGCAGCAGGTCGACCTGGCACAGCAGCAACTCACCAGCATCGGCCCGCTGGCTCAGAAAGGGCTGATCGCCAACGCCCGACTGCTGGATTCGCGGCAATCCGTCGCCGACCTGCAGGGCAAGATCCTGGACTACGAAACGGCCATCCTCACCGCCAAGCAGTCGATCAGCAAGGCGACGCAGGACGCTATCGATGCCCAAAACACCTTGAGTTCGAGCCTCGCCACCGACCGGCAGCAGACCGAAGCCGATCTGAACGAGGCCGCGCTGAAGGTGAATATGCAGAAAGGCCTGATAGCCCAGGCCAGCGATCCCGCAATGACGGCCGCTATGACAAATGATCAGCAGCCTACCCTGCTCTATTCACTGGTGCGCAATGTCGACGACAAGACCAGCGAAATCGCCGCCAAGGAAGACACACTGGTGCTGCCTGGCGATGTGATCAAGGTCAAGCTGGCGCCGCTGGCCAGCCAGTAGACCCCAGCCAGCAGACTCCGGGGACCCCAGCGCGATCCGGCGTTTCGATCCATCCCGCCAGGGATGGATCCCGCCTCGCGCCAGGTCCGCTTGGGCGAAACCTCTCTTGAGTTTCCTCGACCCCGGCTTCAGCCCGCGAAACGATCAAGCGCGCCGGGGGATCCATGCAGCGCGCTTATGTCTTTGTTTTTCTCAAAACCGCTGCGCGCTGTTGAGCGACGTGCATTGGCTCATGGCCGGCCGGCGGCCGCCGGACCGCCGACGTGTTGGGGCCAGGCAGCCTCTTTCTTCACAGCATCCGCCCTCTTCGCCGCTTCCGCCGGCTCGAACGCCGGCGACCACCGCGTCCGCGTAGCCGGCAGCCGCGCCAGCTTGAAGAAGCTGAAATACATCAGGAAGGAGCCCATGATGTAGGGGGTGAGAATCTCGACCTCGACGAAGGAACGGATCAAGAGCAGCACCATCACGCCGAAGAGGATCACCGAATCCGCTTGCCATGCCCTGAAGATCACCGCCGAGACGTGGCCGTAGAGCGTGCGCAGCATGACCAGCGAGACAAGCGTCGCCCCGACGAAGCCGAGTTCGACGAGCGCTTCGATATAGGTGTTGTGGAAGTGGAAGCCGGTGCGGGCGGTGATGTAGAATTCGTTCCACAGCCGTTCGGCCTCGGCGAAGCCCTGCACCCAATAGGCGGCATAGCCGATGCCGAGAATCGGTGCTTTCTGCACGGCGTTCCAGCCCTGTTCCCACAGATAGGTCCGCCCGGTGAGCGTCGAATCCTTGCCGAAGAGGCCAAGGACGAAGTCCATCAGTCCGAGATTCAAGGCGACGAAGACAACCACGACCAGCAGGCCGGCGCCGATCAGGAAGATCACCCGGCGATAGCGCCGCGACAGCAGTTTGCTCATGGCAAGTAGCGCCACCAGCGCCAGGACCGCCGGTATCGAGGCCATCGAGGTGGCGGAATGAGAAACGACCAGCAGATAGGCCGACAACAGCACGATAGGCACGGCCAGGATGACGCTCAGCCAGCCGCGCCTGTAAAAAGCAATGAATACAACGCAGAAATAGATGCCGAGCGAGGCGACAAAGCCGATCTGGTTCTTGGAGGCGAAGGCGCCGACGAAGTTGAAGGTGCCGTCGAGAACGTCCTCGGAATAGTTTCCGACCCGCAGCGAATAGAGCAGGACGACAAATATCCCAACCAGGGCGCCTATGGTCAATGTGCGCACGCTGACGGTGCGCGCCGCGACGTAGGCGCAGGCAATATGGGAAAAATACTGAACTGAAGTCCTCGCCGTGACGCCGGGCGCTTGCGACCAGAAGACCGACATACAGATATAAGCGGCAAACAGCAGCGGCAGCCAGGCACTGGACAGGTGCCGCAGGAACCGGCGGTAGTCGACCAGGATGAGCGGAAGCCAGACCGCGTAATAGGCCAGGATAAGCACCTGGCCGAAAATGACCGAATAGGAAAACGCCCAAATCGAGACGGCCACGGCAAAGGCGCCATAGACCGAGTTCTTCTCGGGATCGACCAGCAAGGACTTTGGAATCTTCATCTCAGAGTCCCGCCGGCGCAACCCAGGGCCAGCGGGCCATGGGCCGGCCGGCATATCCGCGAACAAGGGCGTGCAATAAACGGCGTCTCCATTGTGCAGTGCAATATAACCTATCGCGCCCGGCGCTCAATGGCAAATCCGGTCACCTTGTCTTACAGCGAGGCGATTGCTGAGATCAGGTCGTGCGCGTCCGGCTACCTGGTCGGCGGGGATCACTCGGGAAGGATCCGCCTTCCATTCGTCTACGTCGGCACGACTCGCGTCGCGCTCTTGCCGGATGCAATTACAATTCTGCGTGACGGGGCAACGAAGGGAGCACGACATGCGTATAATTGCCAACGCCCGAATCGACGATGACGCAAGAAGATATGGGAAGGCCATGACACGGAGTGACCGTTCGGCATGCGCGACAGCCTGCCAGGGGCTGCCCATCGCTGTGCGACCGATGAAGGCTGCGGCCATCAGGCTGGAGTTTGCATCGTTTGCTTAGAGCCGAACCCGCCGCGCTGTCCGATGACGAGCTTCTGGACCGCTACCAGCGTGCGGCCTTCGACTATTTCCTCGAGAACGTGAACCCTGAAAACGGGCTGGTTGCCGATACGTCGCGGCCGAATTCGCCGGCCAGCATCGCCGTCGTCGGTTTCGCCCTGTCCTGCTATCCGATCGGCGTCGAGCGCGGCTGGATGGCGCGCGACGCGGCTGTGAAACTGACCCTTGCGGCGCTGCGCTTCTTCTGGACTAGCCCGCAAGGCAATGGCGACGACGTCACCGGCCACAAAGGCTTCTACTACCACTTCCTCGACATGCGAACCGGCCTGCGCGTCTGGCGCTGCGAGCTGTCGATGGTGGATACGGCATTGCTGATCGCCGGCATGCTGGTGGCGGGCGCCTATTTCTCCGGTGACGATGACGAGGAAGCCGAAATCCGCCAGTTGGCCGAGGCGCTCTACCGGCGCGTCGACTGGCGATGGGCGCAAGGCAGCAGTCCAACCTTGCGGCAGGGCTGGAAGCCGAAGAGCGGCTTTCTGCATTATGGCTGGGAAGGCTACAACGAAGCGACGATCCTCTATGTGCTGTCGATGGCCTCGCCCGAGAGCCCGACTTCGGACGACAGCTACGAAGGCTGGACGGCGACCTACCAGTGGGAAAACATCTACGGCTACGACGTGCTCTATGGCGGACCGCTGTTCATGCACCAGTTCTCGCATGCCTGGATCGATTTCGCCGGCATCCGCGACGCTTTCATGCGCGAGAAGAATTCGGACTATTTCGAAAACAGCCGCCGCTCGACCCACCTTCACCGCGACTATGCGCGCCACAATCCCTATGGCTATGACGGCTACGACGAGAACCTGTGGGGACTTTCGGCAGGCGATGGGCCGGGCGGCTTTCGCACCAGCGTAGAGCGACAGCGTCGCCGGTTTTCAGGCTATGCGGCGCGCGGCGCCCCTTTCGGGCCGGATGACGGGACGATCGCCCCATGGTCCTATCCGGCGTCGTTGCCTTTCGCGCCGGATATCTGCCTGGCGGCGCTGCGCCATCTCGGCGAGCGCTACCCGGAAGTGATCGACAATTTCCGGCTGCCGAGCGGCTTCAATCCGACGCTGGCGAACCGGCGAAAATTCGGCCGGCACGGCTGGGTGTCGGAAGGCCACTACGGCCTGGACCAGGGCATTGTGGTGATGATGATCGAGAACCACCGCTCGCGCCTGGTCTGGGAGCTGATGCGGTCCAACCGGCACATCCGTCTCGGCTTGCGAAAAGCGGGTTTCACGGGTGGATGGCTGTCGAGGGATGGCGGCGATGGCGCGTGACCGGACCATGGCTGCCGCCTTCCCTGTCGACCGCAATGACATCAATCTGATCAAGAGCGCCCATCCGCCACACTGGAGGAACCCGGAGCCCGACGGTCCCTACAACCTCGTCGTCATCGGCGCCGGGCCGGCCGGGCTGACCGCCGCCCGCGAAGCGGCCGGCCTCGGCGCAAGGGTCGCGCTCATCGAGCGCAACCTGATCGGCGGCGCCTGCATCAATGTCGGCTGCATCCCGTCAAAGTCGATCATCCGCACGGCCAGGCTCTATGCCGATATGCGCGATGCCGAAAGTTTTGGTGGCGACACGCCGGATCATCTTCACGTCGACTTTCAGCGCGCAATGACGCGGATGCGTCAGATCCGGCAGCGGATCAGCCGCGCCGATTCGGCCGCGACCATCGCGTCGGAAGGCATCGACCTCTATTTCGGCGAAGCGCGATTTGCCGGACCGGACGCGGTCATGGTCGCCGGCAAGACTCTGCGTTTCAGGAAGGCGCTGGTGGCGACAGGCGCGCGTGCGAGCCTGCCGACGATTCCGGGACTTGCCGAAGCCGGTTATCTCAGCAACGAGACCATGTTCAACCTCACAGCCTGCCCGCCACGGCTTCTGGTCATCGGCGGCGGACCGCTCGGTTGCGAGGCAGCGCAGGCCTTCTGCCTGCTGGGTGCGAAAGTCATCCTGGCGCAGCGCGACCCGATGTTCCTGCCCGGCGAGGAACGCGACGCCGCCCAGGTGCTTTCGGACGCGCTGGCGCGCGAGGGGATCGACGTTCGCCTCAACACCGAGGTGGTGGAGGTCCGGACGGCAGGTGGGAAGAAGCTCGCCGACCTGGTGCGCGACGACGACACGACGACGATTTCCGTCGACGAGATCGTCACCGGCATCGGCCGCTCGCCCAATGTCGACGGTCTCGAGCTGGAAAACGCCGGGGTGGCGTATGATTTCAACGGCATCAAGGTCGACAATTATCTCAGGACCACAAATCCGCGCATCTATGCGGCGGGCGATGTCTGCCTCGACTACAAATTCACCCATACCGCAGAGGCAACGGCCCGCATCGTCGTGCAGAACGCCCTGTTCCTCGGCCGCAAAAAGCTGAGTGAGCTGGTCGTCCCGTGGTGCACCTATACCGATCCGGAAATTGCCCATGTCGGCTTCTACCCGGCACAGGCGCGCCAGAATGGCATCCCGGTCAAGACCTATACGGTGCTGATGCACGACGTCGCCCGTGCGGTGATGGACGGCGAGGAAGAGGGGTTTGTCAAAATCCACGTCAAGGAAGGGTCCGATCGCATCCTGGGAGCCACGGTCGTCGCCAGCCATGCCGGCGAGATGATCAATGCGGTGTCGCTGGCCATCAAATCCGGTATGGGATTGCACGCGCTGGCCAACGTCATCCATCCCTTCCCGACCCAGGCACAAGGCATAAAGATGGCCGGCGACGCCTACCGGCGAACCCGGTTCACCTCATTTAGGAGGCAGCTGTCGGCGCGCTGGCTGGCGTGGTCCAGGCGATGATCGCTGCGCGGCTGCCGGCATGCATTCTGGCCGGCCTGTCGCAAAGCCGGTGGCAGCGATATCCGGCGCTTGACGAGAGGGCGGTTCGGCTAAACAAGTCGACACTGTTTTTGTGATTGCGGAACCATCTGAAATGCCATCTGGAATCGAGCTGCGGAGCGCCGAACGGCGTATGCTGGTCGTGTCGCACGATCCGGCTTTTCCACCGGCCTCCGGCACGGATCTGCGAAACCATCGCAATGCCGTGTCGGCAGCGGCATTCGGCCCTGTCTGCCTGGTCTCTTTGCGACCGCGAGTCGCGGTGAAGGAAGCAGTCGATCCGCCAATCCGCATCGAAGCCCTGTCGACCGAGGGAGAGGCGCGCTCCGGCTCGATCGGCTGGTGGCGTATAAGGGCAGAGCACCGCATTTCGCGCTCCGCTCTGGCGCGGCTGGAGACGCTCGTTCGAGACTTCCGCCCGGATACCATTGTGGTCGAGGGCATCGGCCTGTTCAAGCTGCTGCCGCCTTTGAGACCACTGACGACACAGCTCATCCTCGACATGCACAATGTCGAGTCCGACCTGGCGGGGCAATTGCATCGCGCCGGCAAGGCACGATCCGCCGCGGCCAGGTTCGCCACGGCCCTTGCCATCAGGCGCCTCGAAAGAAAGGCGCTTTCGCTTGTCGACAGGGTCTGGGTCTGCTCGAACGAGGATCGCGGCAGGCTGAATGTGCTTTTCCCGCGCAAGGTGCCGATCGATGTCGTTCCGAACGGAATTCCCCACGCCGGCGATAGTCCCGAAACGCTGCCCGCCGAGGCCGCCGCCGACAACGGTTTCCCGGTGATCCTGCTCGTCGGTCATCTCGACTATCCGCCTAACGTCGATGCGGCCGAGCGGTTAGCCGGCTCCATAATGCCGCACATCCGGCAGGTTTTGCCGGCGGCGACACTGGTTCTCGCCGGGCGCAGGCCGAAGCCTGCCGTGCGGGCGTTGGCCGGATTGCCTGGCGTGGAACTCGTCGAAGACCCCGAAACCATGGCGCCGCTGCTGTCCAGGGCGCATCTCACCATCATCCCGCTTACGGCAGGCGGCGGCACGCGCATCAAGATCCTGGAGGCGATGGCCTGGGGCGTGCCGGTGATCGCCACGCCGCTGGCGGCCGAGGGGCTGGGCTTCGTCGAGAACGAGGAGCTGCTGCTGTCGGATACCGACGAAGGGCTTGCCGACATGGCCGTCGGACTTTGCCTGGACACTGAGCGCAGAGCAAGGCAGCGCCTCCGCGCGCATCAAGCGGTTTGGGCCAGGTTCGGACCGCGAGCCATCCGCAACGCCGTTCGCGACGGGCTGGGACGGGACGAGGCTGGCGCTTGATCACGGTTCAGCGCAGAAGCGCAGGCTTCAATCGTGCAATTTCCGCGCTATCGGCGGACCGACGGAGAAACCGGAGAATGTGACCTCGAAACCCTCGCGTTGCGGCGAACAGCACATCATGCCGACATCGACCGTCTTCGAGATCGGAAAATAGGCAAGCCGCACCGGCTTCCAGTGGCCATCGGAAGCATCGAGGTACTGGATGCGGATCGTCTCGGCATGACGGGTCAAGCGGATCCGCACACCATGCGGACTGGCCGCGATGGTGGCCAGCGACCAGTCCGAGGCATCGTTGGTGACGACCACGGAAAAATACATCACACCGTCGGTGTATTCGATGCCGGCCTTGATCCAGTGCGTTTCGCTCAGCCGGACCATCAGCCCAGCCTGGTCGTAGAGCACCTCATAGCGCCCTTCGACCATGACTTCGGCGGTGAAATCGCCTTCGACCGGCCGGTACAGGAAGTGGCCGTTGTCGCGCCAGAAACCGTAGAAGGTCTCGCGCCAGAAATCGGTCTCCTTGCCGGTACGCACATGAACGGTATCGCCGACGATGGCATGGTGCGGCGGCGGATTGAGCCAGGTCAGGTCCTGCAATGTCATCGCCTTGCGCCGTTCCGGTGTTCTTGGTGTCGGCCTGTCGCAGGCATGATCGGCCGGTGGCCGATCAGCCCGGCATGATCGGCCGGTGGCCGATCAGCCCGGCATGATCGGAGCCGATCAGCCTGCGAATGTATAGGCGGTCTTCACCGTGGTGTAGAACTCCATGGCATAGCGCCCCTGTTCGCGCGGACCGTAGCTCGACCCCTTGCGCCCGCCGAAGGGAACATGGAAGTCGACGCCCGCCGTCGGCAGGTTGACCATCACCATGCCGGCCTCCGAATTGCGCTTGAAGTGTGTGGCCTGCTTCAGGCTCGTTGTGCAGATGCCCGAGGTCAGCCCGAAGGGCGTGTCGTTGGCGACGGAAAGCGCCTCGTCATAATCCTTGACGCGGATGACGCTGGCAACAGGTCCAAAAATCTCCTCGCGCGAACTGCGCATGGCGTTGGTGGCCTGCGTCAGCAGCGCCGGCTGTAGGTAGAAGCCGGGCGTCTTGCGGTCGAGCCGTTCGCCGCCGAAGGCGAGCGTGGCGCCTTCCCTGACGCCGATGGCGATGTAGTCCTCGTCCTGCTTCAGCTGGGTCGCGTCGACGACCGGGCCGATCTGGGTTTGCGCGTCGAGCGCGTCACCGACGACCAGTTTGGCCATGCGGTCCTTGAGCGCATCAACGAAACGGTCATGGATGGCGTCCGTCACGATCAGCCTGGACGAGGCCGTGCAGCGCTGGCCGGTCGAGAAGAAGGCGCCGTTGAGCGCGCAATCGACGGCGACCGCAAGGTCGGCATCGTCGAGCACGACCAGCGGGTTCTTGCCGCCC
This sequence comes from Mesorhizobium calcicola, assembly GCF_042682105.1. Taxonomy (NCBI): domain Bacteria; kingdom Pseudomonadati; phylum Pseudomonadota; class Alphaproteobacteria; order Hyphomicrobiales; family Phyllobacteriaceae; genus Mesorhizobium; species Mesorhizobium calcicola. Next base: position 109,035 of record NZ_JBHUGY010000037.1, on the reverse strand, counting down.
ATTTCGAGCTGGAACTTGCGCATGTGCTCGATGCTTGCCGCGGCGACGCGCTTGCCGGTGCCGACCGAACCGGTGAAGGTGATGGCGTTGATATCGGGACTGTCGAGCATAGCCTGGCCAACGACCGAGCCCTTGCCCATGACGAGATTGAGCACGCCTTTCGGCAGGCCGGCGCGATGCAGGATGTCGACGATGGACCAAGCGCTCTCGGGAACCAGCTCCGCCGGCTTGAAGACGATGGTGTTGCCATGGGCGAGCGCCGGAGCGATCTTCCAGGCCGGTATGGCGATCGGGAAATTCCACGGCGTGATGATGCCGACCACGCCGACCGCCTCGCGCGTGATCTCGACGCCGACGCCCGGCCGCACGCTTGGCACGACCTCTCCCGACAGGCGCAATGTTTCGCCGGCAAAGAAGTCGAAGATCTGGGCGGCCCGGATGGTCTCGCCGATGCCTTCGGCCAGCGTCTTGCCTTCTTCGCGCGCCAAATTGCGGCCGATCTCGTCCTTGCGCGCCATGATCTCGTCGGCGGCTTTCTTCAGCACCGCGTGGCGCGCCAGCGGACCGGACCGGGACCATGCCGGAAACGCCGCCTTGGCCGCGGCGATCGCCTGCGCCGCCTGCGCGGCTCCCGCCGAGGCATAGTCGCCGACGACATCGCCGGTATCCGAGGGGTTGATGTTGCGGGAACCGGCGTCGCCGACCCATTCGCCATCGATGAGGTTCTGTCGAAACAGGGTCATGTTCTTGTCTTCCTGCTGGTTGGCCGCGCGGCGGCATCTGTCTGAATTGGTATTTGCCAGACAATTGCCTCTCGGGGAAGCACGCAGTGGGCCGGCCGCCGCGACAAAACCCCTCGGCTTGGAGGCCTGCCGTTGGTGTGGCGACGACAGCGCCGCATCGACTTCAATCCGGCTAACATCTCTGACGTACTATCCGGGCCGGATTGAATTGCTCTGGACAGAGGTGTCCACAGCTTGATTTGCCTGATGCAGCGTGTCATGCGTCGTGTCAATGGACACAGATAAGACGATCCAGCGCGCCGGCGCCACCGGCAACATCAAGGCCACCCGCGAAGACTGGCTGAAGCTTGCGCTTGAAACGTTGATCTCGGATGGCGTCGAACGCGTCCGCGTGCTGACGCTTGGCCAGAAGCTCGACGTGTCGCGCTCCAGCTTCTACTGGTATTTCAAGAGCCGGCAGGACCTACTCGACCAGCTGTTGGACTACTGGCGGCAAACCAACACCAGGTTCATCGTCGAACACGCCAGGCGGCCCTCCGCGACCGTGATCCGCGGGGTGATGAGCATTTTCGAATGCTGGGTGGACGAAAGGCTGTTCGATCCGCAACTCGATTTCGCGATCCGAGCCTGGGCGCGTCGCTCGCCTGCCATCCGGCGCGCGCTCGACGAGGCCGACAAGGAGCGCGTCGAGGCCATTCGCGACATGTTCGTGCGTCATGGCTATGACGCGGAAGACGCGTTCGTGCGCGCCCGCGTGCTTTATTTCATGCAGATCGGTTATTACTCGCTCGAGCTCAACGAGCCGATGAGCAGCCGCCTGGCTCAGGTCGCCTTGTATCTGCGCAGCTTCACCGGCCAGGAACCTGCGGCAGAGGATGTCGAAGAGTTCTCGCGCTATGTCGAGAAGACCCTTTCCGGCAACCGGTAGCGCAGCCATTGGTCGCCGCGCTCTGACAACGGGCGGATCGCGCCGAGCCGCTATGGGCGAATCTGCGCCAGGCCGGCCAGGCGTTCGACGCCGTTGTCATCGGCCTCGAAGCGCTGTTGATCCTGCGGGCGGAGAAGGGGTTCATCGTCATCGGCAAGGACACCGACGGCACGACGCTGCCGCATGATCTCGGCGTCGATGGTCCACGCGCCAGACGCCGGAGCGAATTCGTCGGCCGCCGCTCGCTGTTCACCGAGGAGGCTTCGCGCGGAGACCGCCTGCAACTCGTCGGCTTGACGGTGCCGCAAGGCGAGGCGCCGCTGCCGACCGGCGCGCATGGCATCCGACGAAGCGACGGCAGATTGCGCAGCCAGGGCTTTGTCACCTCGAGCTACCAGAGCCCGACGCTTGGCCGGCCGGTGGCGCTTGGCCTGATCGAGCGCGGTGCGGAGCGCCACGGCGAGACGATCGACATCCAGCATCTCGGCAAGGTCAGGACGGCGACGATCGCCGCGCCTTGCGCCTTCGACCCGGCAGGAGACCGGCTGCATGCGTGATCTCGCGGAAAAATGGTCCGTCCCACCGGACTGGCAGAACGCCACGATCGAAGTGCCGGGGCTCAAAACAGGCGCCGTTACCGGGCTGCACCAACGCCTGGTCAGCGGCGATCTTGCAGCGTGGGCCGAGGCTTCCGGCTTCGATGGACCGGCCGTCGGGGCATTCGGCCTGGCGGAAGGCATACGCTATTCGGTCCGCCTGGCACGCGACCGCCTGCTTGCCGTGTCCACCACACCCATCGGCATGGCCACAGGGTGGTTCTCCGAGGGGTTCGCCGTGACGGAGATCAGCGCCGGATTGCAGGTGTTCGAGGTCGATGGCCCGGCACTTGATGCTTTCATCGCACGCGGGACGACGCTCGACCCTGCTGGGCACCCAAGCGCCAGTGCAACGCTTTCCTTCGCCGGCATCAGTGCCATCGTGTACCGCCATCAGCGCAGCCTGCGCATCCATATCGATCGTGGCCTCGCCGCCTATCTGTGGACATGGATGGAAACGGCTGCCGCCAACATCGCCGCCGGATCCCAGAATTAGCCGGCCACGACAACGCCGGACATCCCGATCGCTACCCCAGGTCGGGGTGGGTGCGTCTTGCGCAAATCAGTTGCAAGGGCTGGACGCCGTCGCGCAAGGGTTCGACTGTGCACTCCGCGTTCATGAATCGCCGTCGCAGTTTTACCGGAGCAATTGCCGATCATGGTCCAAAAGCATACAAGCCGGTCATCCCCCCATCCCTGGATCGACACTGTCTGGCAAACTGTGTGTTTAAGTGACGGGATTTACAAAGCCACACCGGACGGTTCGTGGGATCTGATCCGCAGCGTCGCGCCGGACGGGATTTCCGTGGTGTTCTTGAGCGGCCAGGCGACCGAGCCCGTCGACGTTCCATATGTTGAGGGTGAGCACTCGGTTGTCATCTCATTTGCCGCCCATGTCCATCTTGCGCGTGACAAAGAGGTGCGAACCGGCGCGACGGTCCGTTTTCTGGATGTAAAAGAAGACGAATTTCTATTGGATGGCGTGGAACTGCCGTTACCGACATTCCTGAACGCCGAAGCTCTTGTCGATGAGATGATCGCGGCAGGGCAGCTTGCGTCCGACGACGTCGTGGCCAGGGCCTTTACCGAGAAGCCCAAGGCCGCCTCCAAACGCGCGGTGCAACAGCATTTCAAAAACACCACCGGCATTACGCAGAAGGATTTCCAGTTGATCCGCCGCGCACAGGAAGCGGTTCGGCGCTTGAAAGCCGGCCATGGTGCCGCAGCCGTGGCTTTCGATCTTGGCTACACGGATCAACCGCACATGATCAAATCCATAAAGAAGATAATGGGTTCTCTGCCCTCCAACCTCGATGCGGTTCACAAGATCTGATGCCGGGCGAGGGTTTCGCCCGGCGGAGGTTCACGACTGAGCTTATCTCGCGACAAGCGCAGCGAATTGCTTGATGTCTTCGACATAGAATGCGGGATCTTCCCACGCGGCGAAATGGCCCGCCTTCTCCATATCGTGAAATTGCACGACATTTCCCGAGGTCTGGCGGTCCGCCCATTCACGCGGCAAGCGAACTCCGCCTGGGATCGGCGCTTCAGTCGCCACCGCCACCGGCACCCCCGTGTTTTTTCCCTTGATGGTCGGCGGCTGCATCGCGTTTTGATTGTAAATGCGGAAGGACGAGGCCGCCGTTTCCGTCAGCCAGTAAATCATGATGTTGGTCAAAAGCTCGTCGCGACCAAATCTGGCATCAGCATCATCGCCGACCCCCATCCCGGCCATGAAGCTCATGATCCATGCGGCAAGTCCGACCGGCGAGTCGTTCATGGCGAAGGCGAGGCTTTGCGGCTTGGTCGCCTGGACCAGATTAAAGGCGCCATGCATGAAGAACCATTGCTGGATCGCCCCCGCGTAACCCTGTTCCGGCCCGCTCAGGGCGCCAAAGTCCGTGGTATGGTCCGGGTAGCCCACATCGGTCAGATGGGAGCCAATAAGCTTGTCCGAGTGGCGCTGCGCCAGCGACATGGCGATCACCGACCCCAGATCGCCGCCAGCTACGATGAAGCTGTCGTAACCCAGGACCTCATTCATAAGGTGAGCAAAAATGTCGGCCACCTTGTCGGCCGGGAGAGCCGTTCTGCCGGAGAAGCCGGTCCCCGGAATGGACGGCACGATGACGTGAAATTCCTCCGCCAGCGCATCCACGACCTTGTGATAGCGGTAAAAACTGTCCGGCCAGCCATGAAGCAGAAGGATTGCCGTCGCGCCCTTCTTTCTCGACGGCTGATGGACGAAATGCAGGTCAATCCCCTCGATATCGACCTTGTAGTTCGGCAATGCGTTCAGGCTCGCTTCGGCCTTTCGCCAATCATAGTCATGGAGCCAGTAGTCTGTCAGCTTCTTCATGTAATCGAGATTTGTACCAGTCATCCATCCTGCTCCGGCGGTTTCATCCGGCCAGCGGGTGTGGCTCAGGCGCGCCTTGAGATCGGCGAGCTGGTCATCGGAAATGGCAATTTTGAACGGCATCGGCTTGGCCATTGTCGTATTCTCCTGTGAGACGGCGCTGCGATCGGTGAGACCGCCGAGAAGAGCTGCCGCGATGAGGCTTTTCGCAAATTCGCGGCGGTTCATTCTCGCAGCTCCTTGTTCTTTTTCGATGGAGCCAAACTATTGGAACGGCGGCAGCGCCGATTGTAAATTTGCGCAATTCATCCGGACGAAACGAGCGCTCGATAGGTCCCATTCTCGCGCTCGTTGAGGCATGAAGGATGCACAGCGACAAGGTGAGCGGTGCAGCGTTCCGCCATCCGGCCACAGAGGGAGGCAGGCGGATGAACATTCCGCTTTTTCTAGAGTGTGAACGACCAGAACAGGCAAGCCAGCGTCGCGGCGGCGAAAACCACGAAGAACAGGCTGCGCAGCAGCACGTTGCGGCGCAGCTCGTTCATGACGAAGTGGCAACCGACGATCGCCGCTGCAAACAGGAACCGCCAGTTCAGCAGCGCCCACATGGCGCTGCCCTGGCCGAAGGCCCATCTGGCGAGAAGGCCGCCGACAATGGCGGCAAGCAGCACGATCACCGTCCAGAAAATCGCGTCGGCGGCATGGGTCAGAACGATGCTGGCCGCGCGGATCGGCAGGATCATCATCAACAGCGCGCTGAAGAAATAGACGGCGGCGAGCGGAATGAAGGTTCCGGCATCGGCGATGCCGTCGAGCCGTCTGACGCCGATCGCGCCATAGGGATAGCCGTGCCTGGCCACGGCCAGGCTTAACGCCATGAGCAAGGCGGTCAACACCGCGACCAGTGCGAAGGATGTGAGGGCTTTGCTCATGACGTTCCTGTCCCAGACGAATCAGACAGGAACAGATGTAGCCGGCGGTCGTAAATTGCGCGTAAGCGAGATTACGCACCACGCGGATTTTCGATCTCGGCGCTTTCCGGTGAGCCGGCTACTCGGCGGCTATCCTGCCTGCCGAGCGGTTGGCCAGCACGAAGCCGACCTCGTCGACCGCCTGCGCCGCGCGCTTCAGGATCGCATCCGAGCGCAGCACGCCGTCGGTGAAATCCTTGTCGGTGGCGTAGACGGCGGTGGGCAGGGTGAAGGCCTCGAAGAAGCCGAACAGCGGCCGCAACTGGTGTTCGACGATCAGGGCGTGGCGCTCGCCGCCGCCGGTCGCGGTCAACAGGATGGGCTTTCCCCGCAACACTGCCGGGTCGATCAGGTCGAAGAAATGCTTGAACAGGCCGGTATAGCTGCCCTTGTAGGTCGGCGAACCGACGACGAGCACGTCGGCGGCGAGGACTTGCTCCAGGATTGCGCGCGCCTGGCCGTCGAGATCGCGCGCCCATCTTGCCGTGCCCAGCGACGGGCCGAGGTCCTCGATGTCATAGGTGCTCGCCGACAGGCCATGGCGGGCTGCGATATCCCTGGCGACCAGATCGACGAAGGCGCGCGTCTTTGACGGCCGGGTGATGTTGCCGGAAAAGCCGACGACTGTTGGATTTGACATGGCAGTGGGCCTCTTGGATGGTCGACGTTTTGATGTGGCGAGCCGCCCGCCCGCCGAGGGGAAATCAGCTCCAGGCGTGCATCGGCGGGTTTTCGCCATTGAGGAAATATTTGCCGAGGATCGAGTACTTCCAGCGTATCGGATCGTGCAGCGTGTGGGTGCGGGCATTGCGCCAATGCCTGTCGAGATTGTGCTCGGCCAGCGTCGAGCGCGTGCCCGCCAACTCGAACAGCTTGTTGGTGGCGGCGATGGCGATTTCGGTCGACAGGATCTTCGCCTCGGCGGTGACGATCTGCGCATGCGCCACCGTCTCGGCAGTCGGCTCGGCCACCGCCTTGTCGATCGCCAGGCCCGCCTTTTCGAGCAGCGCCTGCGCGGCGTGCAGGCGTAGCGTCAGGTCACCGACCGCCTGGATGGTGTAGGGGTCGTCCCAGGCATTGTCGACGCCGCTGTCGATCCAGGCGCGGCTCTTCGTCCTGACGAAGTGAACCGTTTCGTCGATGGCCGCCTGGGCAATGCCCGTGTCGACCGCCACCTGGATGATCTGGAAGATGGCGCCGTCGGCGGTCGGTTTGTCATAGCCCTTGTAGCCGGGTACCAGATGCGTCTTCGGCACCTTGACGTTGTCGATGATGACGGTGCCGGACAGCGTCGTGCGCTGGCCGAAGCTCGACCAGTCGTCGATCACCGTCAGGCCGGGCGCACCACGGTCGGCGATGGCATACCAGGCGCGTCCCTCGTCATCGAGCGCCACGATCGGCACCAGATGGGCAAGCAGCGCGCCGGACGAATAGAATTTCCGGCCGCTGACGACCACATGATCGCCGGCATCGGTGAAACGGGTCTCGAAATCGGCGGCACGCTTGGAGCCGAACTCGGAAAAAGCATTGCCGAACCGCGTGCCTTTCAGCACTTCGGCGAACAGCAGCTTCTGCTGATCCGCATCCGACACGGTACGGATGGCGGCAACGACGCCAAGATGGTTCTGCGCAATCTGGCCGATCGAGGAATCCGCCGCCGAAATGATCTCGATCACCCTGGCGAGCGTGGCGTAGGATAGTTCGGGACCACCAAATGCCTTCGGCACGTTGATCGACCACAGGCCGCTTTGCGAGAACGCATCGAGTTGGGCAACCGGCCAGATCCGCTCGCGGTCGCGCCGGGAGGAGTCCTTGACGAACTCGGCCGCGAGCGCGTGGGCGATGGCGATCGCCTCGGCGTCATCCCTGATGATGTGCGCCGGTACGGCTGGCCTTGCGACTGGCGGCACGGCGGCGGACGCGTGGTCGGTGTTGACGGTCGAGACGGTCATTTCACTGCTCCTTGAGATTTTGGTTCAGGCAACGGCATGGAGATGGGCTGGCTGGGCTGCCGGCGATGCCTGCTGCCCGAGATAGAAGGCCCGCACGTCCTCGCGCTGGCGAAGATCGGCAGCCGCGCCGGAGAGAACGGAGACGCCGTTTTCGAGCACCGTGGCGTGGTCGGCATATCTGAGAGCTACCGCCGAGTTCTGCTCGGCGACCAGGATCGACAGGCCGGTTTCGCGGTTGAGTTTTCTGAGTGTCTGGAAGATGTCCTGGACGATGAGCGGCGCGAGCCCCATCGACGGCTCGTCGAGAACCAGCAGACGCGGCCGCGACATCAGCGCCCGGCCGATCGCCGTCATCTGCTGCTCGCCGCCGGAGGTGAGACCGGACAGGGTCCGGCGCTTCTCCTTGAGACGGGGAAAATAGCCGTAGATCCGCTCGCAACAGCACGCCGTAATAGCCCAGCGTGTCGGCGGCCTTTGCCACTTGCGTCAGATAGGGCAGATCGACGGCCCGGCCGCCTTCGGATGTGCCGAGATAGCGGTTGTCGCCATGCGTCGGCAGGAACCACAGCGCCTTGATGCGGTCTGGAATATCCCAGGTCATGGCCTGCCCTCCGCGGCCTGAACGGTGGCGATGGCGGACTGTGCCTGACGGGGTTGAGAGCGGGCGCAGAGAGGCGGGCATGGCGGAATCCTGTCCGGGAAAACAGATCGTCCGCACTTTGCTTGTTCTATAAACTCTGTAGAGTTAGTTTATTCCAAATTCCCCGTTGAAATTGGAAATTCTCCTCGCCCGCCCAATCTGGGCCTGATCCTTGGCGAAGCCCACTGACGTCAGTCCTTGGCGGATTGGAGAAGACTGTTTGGTGGAGCCAATCGGAATCGAACCGACGACCTCTTGAATGCCATTCAAGCGCTCTCCCAACTGAGCTATGGCCCCACTTCCGGCAGTCAACCGGCGCCGTTTCCGGCGAAGAGATCCGGCGCGGGTTGGAGACCGTGCCGTTAGTGCAGGCGGCTTCTAACCCCGCCTTTCCCAGATATCAAGCCTTCAAGAGCGGCTTTTTCTTCACAGGCCACGAAAGCCTGCAAACGCTGGCTTTCAAGGCCGATCAGACCTCGTCGTCGTCGTCGCCGACGCCGATCATGTCGGCAACGTCGTCGTCTTCTTCCTCTTCGTCGGCAAGGAAGGTGTCATCCTCGTCGTCGCCGAGATCGACATCATCCTCGTCGTCGCCGAGATCGGGAAGGTCATCGGCCTTGACATCCTCGTCGGCCTCTTCGAGCGAGACGACCTCAACGCCCTCCTCGTCCTCGGCGTCCACTTCCTTCTCGGCCACTTCCTCTTCCTCCTCGAGGGCGGCAATCTTGCCTTCCTCGAAATAGGAACGCGGATAGGTCTTGCCGGTGTACGGCGAGACGATCGGGTCCTTGTTCAGGTCGTAGAATTTTCGGCCCGTCTCCGGGTCGATACGTTTTGTGCCAAGTTCGGTTTTTGCCACGGCAAGCCTCGTCGATAAAAAGAGTGGTCCCCTTAACCACAGTTTGCAGCGCTGTCAAAGCGAAAAGCCGGCGTCACAAAACCATGCAATGAAAGGCCTCGCGTCAAGTGACGACCATGGGGGATGACCATTTCGCCCCACCGTGATACGAGACCGCCGCCACAAATGAAAAGCGCCGGCCCGCCGGCATTCCGTCCAGGGAAATTCCATGTCTCACGCCGCCGCCCCAAAGTCGGCCACCGCCCGTAAATCATCAGCCCTTTCCGGCACGGCGCGCGTGCCGGGCGACAAGTCGATCTCGCACCGCTCCTTCATGTTCGGCGGCCTCGCCTCCGGCGAGACCCGCATCACTGGTCTACTGGAAGGCGAGGACGTGATGCGCACCGGCGCGGCCATGAAGGCGATGGGCGCGCATATCGAGAAGCGCGGCGCCGAGTGGGTGATCCGCGGCACCGGCAATGGCGCGCTGCTGCAGCAGGAAGGCCCGCTCGATTTCGGCAATGCCGGCACCGGCTCGCGGCTGACCATGGGCCTGGTCGGCACCTATGACATGGAAACGACCTTCATCGGTGACGCCTCGCTGTCCGGCCGGCCGATGGGCCGCGTGCTCGAACCCTTGCGCCAGATGGGTGTGCAGGTGCTGAAGGCGACGCCCGGCGACCGCATGCCGATCACGCTCCACGGACCCAAGCATGCCGCACCGATCACCTACCGCGTGCCGATGGCCTCGGCGCAGGTGAAGTCGGCGGTGCTGCTGGCCGGGCTGAACACGCCGGGCATCACCACCGTCATCGAGCCCGTCATGACGCGCGACCACACTGAAAAGATGCTGAAGGGCTTTGGCGCCAATCTGTCGGTCGAGACCGACGAGCGCGGCGTGCGCCACATCTTCATCGAAGGCCAGGGCAGACTGACCGGCCAGACCATTGCCGTGCCGGGCGACCCGTCCTCGGCCGGCTTCCCGCTGGTGGCCGCACTGATCGTGCCGGGCTCCGACATCGTCATCGAGAATGTGCTGATGAACCCGACCCGCACCGGCCTGCTTTTGACGCTACAGGAGATGGGCGGCAAGATCGACATCCTCAACCCGCGCAATGCCGGCGGCGAGGATGTCGCCGACCTGCGCGTGCGCTATTCCGAGTTGAAGGGCGTCACCGTGCCGCCGGAGCGGGCGCCGTCGATGATCGACGAATATCCCGTGCTTGCGGTCGCCGCCAGCTTCGCCGAGGGCGAAACGCTGATGCAGGGACTGGAAGAGCTGCGGGTGAAAGAATCCGACCGGCTGTCGGCCGTCGCCAACGGGCTGAAGCTCAACGGCGTCGACTGCACCGAGGGCGAGGCAAGTCTGGCGGTGCGCGGCAGACCGGGCGGCAAGGGCCTTGGCGGCCACCCGAACGGACAGGACGCGACCGTGCAGACCCATCTCGACCACCGCATCGCCATGAGCTTTCTGGTGATGGGCCTAGCGACGGAAAAGCCTGTGACCATCGACGACCAGGCGATGATCGCGACGAGTTTTCCGGAGTTCATGGGGCTGATGAAGGGGCTCGGCGCGGAGATCGGGTAACGGTTGATGGCAATCGCAACCCTGCCAGACTGGGGCCGGACATTCCTCCCTTCGTCATCCTTGGGCGGAGCAAGGAGCGAAGCGACGCGGCGCAGACCCAAGGATCCATGCCGTTACGTCAAAGCGTTTCTGCGGCGCAGAATTCTGGTCCGTGGCATTCTTCGGCCGATATCACGGCATGGATCCCAGGGTCTTCGCTCCGCTACGCGTTCGCTGCGCCCTGGGATGACGAAGGCGCGAGCTTGTTGCCAAGCAGACAAGGCGTTGAGCTAGCAATGACACACGTCTTCACCATCGCCATCGACGGCCCCGCTGGCGCCGGCAAAGGCACGCTGGCGCGGCGGCTCGCCGACCATTACCGGCTGAACCTGCTCGACACCGGCCTCACCTACCGTGCCGTTGCCTATGCGTTGCTGCAGCACGCGCTGCCGCTCGACAATGTCTCGGCGGCCGAAACCGCCGCCCGCCAGGTCGATCTGGCCAAGCTCGACCGGTCGGTGCTGTCGGCGCATGCGGTCGGCGAGGCGGCCTCGAAGGTGGCGGTGTTTCCGACGGTGCGGCGCATCCTCGTCGAGAAGCAGCGCGATTTCGCCAGGACACCGCCGGGCGCCGTGCTCGACGGCCGCGACATCGGCACCGTTGTCTGCCCCGATGCCGACATAAAGCTCTATGTGACAGCCAGCGCCGAGGTGCGGGCACAACGCCGGCTGGCCGAGATCGAGAGCATCGGCGGCACCGCCAATTTTGCCGAGATCCTCGCCGATATCATGCGCCGCGACGAGCGCGACATGGGCCGCGCCGACTCGCCCTTGAAGCCGGCAGCAGACGCGCACTTGCTTGACACCAGCGAAATGGCTATAGAAGCCGCGTTTCTTGCGGCCATGGCGATCATCGACGACGTCTTAGCCAAGAGAAACAAGGCCTGAGCCGGGTTTTTCCCTCGTGTTTCCGTTGTCGGAGGCGAAGAAAATACCCATATCGGGCACGAACCAGCCTGCCAGCATTCTTCATGCGCCGGAATTGCCGCTTAAAGAGCGGCCCAGGGCTTTTTGCAGCCCGGAACGCCGGCAGGCCAACGCAACGCTAACCCACGGCGCCCGTCCCGCGACAGAAGCGGGGCACTCCAGGAGAAACAATGTCAGCTGCAAATCCCACTCGCGACGATTTCGCGAGCCTGCTCGAAGAATCATTCACAACCGGTCATTCCGGCGAAGGCCAGGTCGTCAAGGGCACGATCACGGCGATCGAAAAGGACATGGCCATCATCGACGTCGGCCTCAAGGTCGAAGGCCGCGTGCCGCTGAAGGAATTCGGCGTCAAGGGCAAGGACACCACCCTCAAGGTCGGTGACACCGTCGAAGTCTATGTCGAGCGCATCGAGAACGCGCTTGGCGAAGCGATGCTCAGCCGTGAGAAGGCCCGCCGCGAAGAGAGCTGGGTCCGCCTCGAAGAGAAGTTCACCAAGGGTGAGCGCGTCGAAGGCGTCATCTTCAACCAGGTCAAGGGCGGCTTCACCGTCGACCTCGACGGCGCCGTGGCCTTCCTGCCGCGCAGCCAGGTCGATATCCGCCCGATCCGCGACGTCTCCCCGCTGATGCACAACCCGCAGCCCTTCGAGATCCTCAAGATGGATCGCCGCCGCGGCAACATCGTGGTGTCGCGCCGCACCGTGCTCGAGGAGAGCCGCGCCGAACAGCGTTCGGAAATCGTGCAGAACCTCGAAGAGGGCCAGGTCGTCGAAGGCGTCGTCAAGAACATCACCGATTACGGTGCGTTCGTCGACCTCGGCGGCATCGACGGCCTGCTGCATGTCACCGACATGGCATGGCGCCGCGTCAACCATCCGACCGAAATCCTCAACATCGGTCAGACGGTCAAGGTGCAGATCATCCGCATCAACCAGGAAACCCACCGCATCTCGCTCGGCATGAAGCAGCTCGAGAGCGATCCGTGGTCCGAGATCGGCACCAAGTTCCCGATCGGCAAGAAGATCAAGGGCACCGTCACCAACATCACCGACTACGGCGCGTTCGTCGAGCTGGAGCCGGGCATCGAAGGCCTCATCCACGTTTCGGAAATGTCGTGGACGAAGAAGAACGTGCATCCCGGCAAGATCCTGTCGACGACCCAGGAAGTCGACGTGGTGGTGCTCGAAGTCGATCCGGCCAAGCGCCGCATCTCGCTCGGCCTCAAGCAGACGCTCGAGAACCCGTGGCAGGCTTTCGCCAGCAGCCATCCGGTCGGCAGCCAGGTCGAGGGCGAGGTCAAGAACAAGACCGAGTTCGGCCTGTTCATCGGCCTCGAAGGCGACGTGGACGGCATGGTCCATCTCTCCGATCTCGACTGGACCCGTCCTGGCGAGCAGGTCATCGAAGAGTACAATCGCGGCGACATGGTCAAGGCGCAGGTGCTCGACGTCGACATCGACAAGGAGCGCATCTCGCTCGGCATCAAGCAGCTGGCCAAGGATACGGTCGGCGAAGCCGCGACTTCCGGCGAACTGCGCAAGAACGCCGTCGTCACCTGCGAGGTCATCGGCGTCAAGGATGGCGGTCTGGAAGTGCGGCTGGTCGACAGCGGCATCGAGACCTTCATCAAGCGCTCCGATCTGAGCCGCGACCGCGATGAGCAGCGCCCCGAGCGCTTCACCGTCGGCCAGAAGGTCGACGCGCGCGTCATCGCCTTCGACAAGAAGACCCGCAAGCTGCAGGTCTCGATCAAGGCGCTGGAAATCGCCGAAGAGAAGGAAGCGGTCGCCCAGTACGGCTCGACCGACTCCGGCGCTTCGCTGGGCGACATCCTGGGTGCCGCGCTGAAGAAGCAGGGCAGCTAAGCCTCCTGTCCCACCGCCCCTCGGGGCGGTGGTCGGATCAAAGCCCCGCCGGAGCGATCCGGCGGGGCTTTTCTTTACGGTAAGATAAACTTCCTCGCGTATTTGCCGGTGGTCCGTGAGGGAGGCTTTCCATGCGCAATGGCGACGATCGTTCCGCTGCGGGATCTTCGTGGTTGCTGCGTCTTTACACCCGGTCGCCGGCCTTGTTATGCTTCTGCGGAATGGCGATCCTGATGATCGCCCTATGGTCCCTGGGCTTCCAGCTCAGCGGCGACGTCGACGATCTCGTCAAACTGCATGAAGTCCGCACCTTGCTTCAAACGGGCGACATCTTCGACCGGACGCTGCCCGGCGTAGCCCAGCCAGAGCCCTATATCTCACATTGGCCATGGATCGTGGACCTACCCTACGCCGCCTTCGCGCGCCTGCTCGCGCCGCTTGCCGGCTTCGAGCCGGCGCTGACGGTCGCAAGCTTCGCCGTCCCGCTGCTGCTGCTCGCGCCCGCGCTCTATTTCTACAATCGGCTGGTTATCGCCATGGGCTTTGCCAACCCGGCCGTCGCATTGCCGCTGGCCTTGATTTTTGCTGCGCGCACCTTTTTCGAATACGCCCCTGAGCGGATCGACTATCACAATCTGCAAGTGCTGCTTCTGCTGGCGGCCCTGGTGTTGTTGCTGTCGCAAAATCGCTTTGCCGCGTTCGTCAACGGGCTGCTGGCCGCCTTGGCGCTTGCGATCAGCGTGGAATTCGCACCGTTCTATGTGCTGGTGATGGCAATCTATGCCTTTGACTGGATTTTCGACCGCGAAGGCAGCGCAAACAGGATCGCTGGCTTTGGGCTGGCATTGGCCATGGGCGGAGTGGGTCTGTTCGCCGCGATCGTGGCGCCTTCAGCCTATGCCGCCGTCAAATGCGACACCTATTCGGCGCCGCATGTGACGGCACTGGCCGCGGGCGGGCTTTCATTTGCCGTCGTGCCCTGGCTTGTCGGCCGGCGCGGCGGATGGGCCACGCGGACGGCAATTCTAATGGTGTTCGCGGCCGCCAGCGGGGCGGCGCTGGTGATGTTGTTCCCGCAATGCCTGGCCGGCCCTTATGCTTCGCTCGACGCCTATGTCCGCGACAACATGCTCGACAGAATCCCTCAGGAATTGAGCATGTTTCGGCGCCCTGATGTCGTCCTGTCGGCGAGCTTTCCCAGCATGGTGCTGCTGTTCGTGGGCGCGCTCGCCCCGGTCGTCGTCTGCCTTGGGCCACACGGCCGAAGCCGGCCCCTCGTCATCCTGGCGCTGTTCTCGCTGCTCGCGCTGGTGCTGGCGATCGGCTACTTCCGCTACTTCCGCTATCTTCCGGTTTTTTCCGGCATCGGTCTGATCTTCGTGCTGGCGAGTCTGCTGCCGCCGGATGCCAGGCTGGCCCGCTATTTGAAATCTCCCGTGCCCGTGGCATCGCGCGGATACGCGTTGATCCTGCCCGGTCTGGTTTTGTCCGTGGCGATAGCGCTCTACCAGCTATCGGCACGGCCAGCCCCGGATGCCATCCCCGCCGCCGAGTTTGCCGACAGTTGCGATCTCAGGCATTTTGAGGCGCAATCGGGTTGGCCGGCAGGCGCCATCGTTCTGACGCCGCCGCTGATCGGCGCGCATTTTCTCGCCCTTGCCGAAGGTCCCAAGGTGGTGACGGTCCCCAACCACCCGTCGGCCTGGGGTATCGAACGGAGCTACCGTTTTCTCGATCCTTCGACGGCCGACCCGCGCGCGTTCCTCGATGCATCCAGGGCAACACATGTCGCGCTTTGCGCGCGCAGAGGCCCGCCGTCGCCCTATCTCGAAACCGCCTATCCATTCGCGGCCGCACTGATGGAGGGCCACCCGCCGTCATGGCTCAAGGCATGTACGACGGATGTTTCCTCGCCGCTGCGGCTCTACAGCTACCGCAATGCGGACGGATCAGACGCCACCTGCCCTGCTTCGGCGGCTTCTGCTCAGGCCCGGCCGTAAAGCGGCACCAGCGTGCCGCTCATCGCCTGATTGGCCGGCGAGGCGAGATAGGCGATGGCTTCGGCGGCCGCTTCGAGGCTGACCCATCTGGTGACATCGGCATCCGGCATATCGGCGCGGTTTGCCGGCGTATCGAGCGTCGACGGCGCCACGGCATTGACCAGAATGCCCTTGCCTTTCAGCTCCTCCGCCATCGCCACAGTCATGGCTGCCACCGCCGCCTTGCTGGCGGCGTAGGCGACCATGCCGGCGCCGCGCCGCGGGTCGAGCCCGGCGCGCGCCGTGACATTGACGATGCGTCCCGCGATGTCCGACGCCAGCATCGAGCGCACCGCCGCGCGGCAGCACAGGAAGGCAGTGCGTGCATTGGTGTCCATCATCTCGGCAAAGGATGCCGACTCGATCTTTTCCACCGGCGCCGAGGTGAAGCCGCCGGCCAGGTGGATCGAGCCCCACAGGCCTTGGACCTGGCTGTAGAACGCCTCGACCTTGGCGGAGTCCGAGAGATCGACATTGTGAACCAGCTTGACGCGGTCATGCTCGGTGAAGGGGAAATGCGCGGGCGCCGCGGCATGGGCATTGGGCACATGGCAGATCGCGCCCTCACTCAGCAGTTTGCCGACGACCGCACCACCGAGCGCCCCGGTGCCTCCGGTCACGACAATATGCCTGCCTTCAAGTGTTTCCGTCATCCTGGACCGCTCCTGTCATTTTTTATGATTATGTCGTTTTTTTAGCCGCGCCGACGCGAAGCGTCGCGCCTTTCGCACGATCACTCAACTGAAATCTCGACATGGCAGGTGTTGCGTCTTTGCATGCGTCAGCCCGCCAGGCAGCCGGGGTCCATGCCAGGCATTCGGTACGTTGCGCCGCCACTCTTCAGTCGACTGTGATTTCGATGACGCGCGGCAGTCCGGTTGCCCGTGCGCGTTTCAACGCGTCCGCCAGAGCCTCGATATCGGCAAGCCGTTCGGCGCCAAGGCCATAGGCTTCGGCCAGTTTGCAGAAATCCGGCGGCGCCGGCGACACGCCGACCGGCTCGACGCCGACATCCAGCATCGAGGTTTCGATCTCGCGGTAGCCGCGGTTGTTCCAGATGACGAAGATGACCGGCGCCCGGGCGTCGAGCGCGGCGCCCAGTTCCGGCAGTGTGAACTGGAAGCCGCCGTCCCCCGTGAGACAGACCACCGGCGCATCAGGCACGGCAAGGGCGGCGCCAATTGCCGCCGGCGGGCCGTAGCCAAGCGCGCCAAAACCGGTGGCGGCGTTGAACCAGCCGCCGGGACGATCATGGTCGTAGTAGAGGTTGGCGGCATAGATCGGCTGCGTCGAATCGCCGACGATGAGCGCGCCCGGCAATGCATCGCGGATCACCTCGACCGCGCGAACCTGCGCCTGCAGCGTCGGACTGATCTCGGCAAAAGCCGCTTCCCGTGCGGCGGCGGCGCGCGCCGGGCCGCCCTCGCTTGCCGGGACATGGCCGGTTTCCAGGAGCAGGGCGTCGAGCGCCTCGGCGCAATCGGCCTGAATCGAAACCGTCGCCGGGCGGCGGGCAAGCTGGTCCGCTCCGATATCGATGCGGATCAGATTGGCGGGCAGGACGAAACCGCCATCGCTGTAGCCGTCATAGTCGGTCGGGCCGAATTCGGTGCCGGCGGCAATGACCAGATCCGCTTGCGCCATCAGCGCCCGCACAGCCTTCAGGCTGGGACTGGCCGGCACGCAAAGCGGATGGGCATGCAGGAGGCCGCGCGCATTGGCGGTCTGGACGACCGGCGCCCCCAGCCGTTCGGCCAGACGCCGCAACGGCGCTTCGGCGCGTTTGGCACCGCCGCCGGCCAGGATCAGCGGACGGCGCGCGGCGGCGATGAGTTTGGCCGCGCTGGCAATTGCCGCGTCATCCGGCGCGGGCGGCGCTGCGTTGCTCAGCATGGCAGCGATGCCATCCGCCGGCTTGACCATGACGTCGGTCGGGATTTCGATATGCACCGGACCGGGCCGGGCCGATGAAAACAGGGCGAAGGCCTGCGCCAGCGCGCCGGGCAATTCGCCGGCCTCGGTGATCCGCTGCGAAGACAGCGCGACCTTCTCCATCATGCCGCGCTGGTCGGGCAGTTCATGCAGATGGCCGAGGCCCTTGCCCAGCGTCGGCGTGGCGTTGACGCCTGAGATCACCAGCATCGGGACCGAATCGGCGCGCGCCTGTCCCATCGCGGTTATGGTGTTGGTGAGCCCCGGCCCGGTGATGACGAAGGCGACGCCCGGTCGGCCGCTGGCGCGCGCATAGCCGTCGGCCATGAAGCCGGCGCCCTGCTCATGGCGCGGCGTGACATGGCGGATCCTGGAACGCGCCAGCCCGCGGTAGAGTTCGACCGTGTGCACGCCGGGAATGCCGAAGACCGTGTCGACGCCATGGGCTTCGAGCAGCGAAATGAGCGCCTCGCCGACGGTCGTCCCAATGGTTCTCATTGGCGCAGCACCGGCCGCGTCAGGCAGGTCGGGCCACCCTCGCAAGCGATGCACAGCGCATCCGCCTCGAAGGTGGAAACCGTGCAGCCCGCCGCCTGCATGGCAGCCGCCGTCCTGGGAAAGCCGGCGACGGCGATCACCTGGCGCGGGGCGGTCGGCAGCACGTTGAGGCTGAGCCCGTTGGAAGCATGGAACTCATCGGCATCGCCCTCGACCAGCTTGATGCCGCGCCCCTTCAGCATCTGGTAGAAAGCGGCCGGCAGCAAGGGCGCGTAGACCAGCGCCAGATCGTCGGCAAGCGGACTGATCACCGACATCAGATGCAGGCAGGCTTCCTCGCCGTGCCAGAGCGGCAGATCGAAGCCAAAAACCGAAATGCCCTTGGGCGAAAGCAGGTTGGCGAGTTGCTGGATGCCATCCTGGTTGGTGCGCACGCCACGGCCGACGGCCAGCGTGTTTGCATCCACCCAGACGCAGTCGCCGCCTTCCACCTGGCCCGGATCATCGATGCGGCCGAGGATGGGAATGCCCATGCGTTTGTAAGCTGCTTCGTGCAGGCTCGGCTCAGCCCGGCGCAACGCCTTGCCCATGGCAAGAATGATCGCGCCATGATCGGTCATCAGCGACGGGTCATGGGTGAAGACGGAATCGGCCAGCCTGTCGTCGGCGTCCGTCAGCCATTCGACTTCGGCGCCGGAGGCCGAAACAAGCTGCGTCAACCGCTCATGCTGGGCAGCGGCCTTTCCCGGCTCGAAGCCCGGGCCGTAGTGCCATTCCCGCGCCCTGGCATCACGCATGGCACTGGCGGCCGACCGCATAAGCACGCGTTTCAGCGATCCGGCCATGGACTGCGACCCGTATGATTTGCCCACTAAATTCTCCCGAGACATCCGTTGCCGCCACTAACCACTCCAGCAAGCCGTGATCAATAGTCCAAAAACCATGGTTGACGGAGGCAAGCGGAACGGTCCATCTTGAGAACGGGAACTCTGTCCAGTGACGGGTAATGGGTAAAAGAATCCAGCAGCGACGGGCTCGACCACTCCGCGGAGCGTCGAAGGGATGATGGCGCAAGGCGCCGCACCTGCACTGAAACACACGGCGCAGGACGGCGCCGCCGAAGCCATCCATGTCGAGAATCTGCACAAGCGGTTCGGTCAACTGCATGTGCTGAAGGGCATCTCGCTGTCGGCGCGCGACGGCGAGGTCATCGCCATCATCGGCGGCTCAGGCTCGGGCAAATCGACATTGCTGCGCTGCATCAACTGCCTGGAGAACCCGACCAGCGGCATCATCCGCGTCAATGGCGAGGAGATCAAGCTGAAGGCCGACAGCCACGGCCACACGGTTCCGGCCGACCGCAAGCAGATCGAACGCATCCGCTCCAAGCTCGGCATGGTGTTCCAGAACTTCAACCTGTGGAGCCACATGACGCTGATCGAGAACGTCATCGAGGTTCCCGTGCATGTGCTTGGCGTCAAGCGCGACGTGGCGATCAGCGAGGCCGAAAAGCTGCTGGCCCGCGTCGGCCTGGCCGAAAAGCGCGACGTCTATCCGGCCTATCTGTCGGGCGGCCAGCAGCAGCGCGCCGCGATCGCCCGGGCGCTGGCCATCAATCCGCGAGTCATGCTGTTCGACGAGCCGACCTCGGCGCTCGACCCCGAACTGGTCGGCGAAGTGCTGAAGGTGATCGGCGACCTGGCGCGCGAAGGCCGCACCATGGTGCTGGTCACCCACGAGATGAAGTTCGCCCGCGAGGTCGCGACGCATGTCGTCTATCTCTACAATGGTTTGGTCGAGGAAGAAGGACCGCCGGAGCAGATCTTCGGCGCGCCCAGATCCGAAAGGCTCAAGCAGTTCATCCGCAACATCGGCTAGGACAGGCCGGGACGGAAGAAAACCGGGAACCAACAACACACTGGGAGTCGTGAAAATGAAGACTGTTCTGAAGACACTCGCCGCAGCGCTGCTGCTGGGGGTCGCCGCCGTGGGCGTGGCCAAGGCCGATCCGGTCAAGATCGGCGTCGCCGCCGAGCCCTATCCGCCCTTCACCTCGCCGGATGCCTCGGGCAAGTGGGTTGGCTGGGAGATCGATTTCATCGATGCCGTGTGCGCCGAGGAGAAGCTCGACTGCGTCATCACGCCTGTTGCCTGGGACGGCATCATCCCGGCGCTGACGACCAAGAAGATCGACCTCATCGTCTCCTCGATGTCGATCACCGACGAACGCAAGAAGACGATCGACTTCTCGAACAAGTACTACAACACGCTGCCAGCGATCATCGGGCCCAAGGACCAGAAGTTCGGCGCCACGCCCGACGACCTCAAGGGCAAGGTCATCGGCGTCCAAGTGTCGACCACACACGCCGTGTACGCCAAGAAGCATTTCACCGGGGCGCAGGAAATCAAGGAATACCAGACCCAGGACGAAGCCAACCAGGATCTCGCCGCCGGTCGCCTCGATGCGGTGCAGGCCGATTCCATCGCGCTTGTTGAATACCTCAAGAGCGACCAGGGCAAGGCCTGCTGCGACCTGAAGGGCATGGTGGCTCCGGACGATGAAGTACTGGGACCGGGCATCGGCGCCGGCGTGCGCAAGGAGGACACCGACCTGAAGGACAAGATCAACGCCGGCATCAAGGCCATCCGCGCCAACGGCAAGTATGACGAGATCACGAAGAAGTACTTCGATTTCGATATTTACGGCGGCCCGACGCAGTCGAACTGACGTCGTCCACGCATGAGCCAAAACCGCACGGCATCTCGTCGTGCGGTTTCGCCGAAACCGCTGCCGAGAGTTGACAGCGGCTGACGCCAGCAATCCGGGGGCGACGCTGATCGACGCACTTCTTTCGGCCTCCGCGGCCGGCATCATCGAGCTTCTATCGCCCTACCCGCCAGGCTGGGGCGGCGCTCTTCTGGTCGGATTGCTCCATTCGATCGAGATCGCGCTAGGCGCCACGTGCCTCGGTCTTCTGATCGGCACCGGCGGTGCCTATGGCAAGCTCTATGGCGGCCCGGTGGTTCGCGATCTCCTGGCCGTTTACACCACTGTGGTGCGCGCCGTGCCCGAACTGGTGCTGATCCTGCTGCTCTATTATGCCGGAACCGACCTGATCAACCAGGCGCTGACGTCCATGGGCTATCAGCGCGTCGACATCAGCGGGCTTGCCGCCGGCATCGCCGTGCTCGGCTTTGTCCAGGGCGCCTATTCGACCGAGGTGATACGCGGCGCGATCCTGGCCATTCCGCAAGGCCAGATCGAGGCCGCGCGCGCCTATGGAATGTCTCCCGGCCTGCTTCTGCGGCGCATCACCTTGCCGGCCATGCTGCCCTTCGCCATACCGGGCCTCGCCAATCTCTGGCTGATCGCCACCAAGGACACGGCGCTGCTGGCGGTCGTCGGTTTCTACGAACTGGCGCTGGCAACGCGGCAGGCCGCGGGCGTCACCAAGGCCTATTTCACCTTCTTTTTCGCCGCAGCCGTGCTCTATCTGCTCCTGTCGCTGTTCTCCAACCTGATCATCGGCCGTGTCGAGGCCTGGTCGCGGCGCGGCATGCCTTCGCTCAAGGAGGCGCGCTGATGGCCAACGAGGCAGCCATCATCAACGTCGTCGCGCGGACGTCGCTGTGGCTGCGGCCGCACCGCATCGTGCTGATTTTGATCGCGCTGGGCCTGATTCTGGCAGCCGCCTTTTTCATGCGCTGGGACTGGCTGCCGCAATATTATGAAATGGGATTGATCGGCATCTGGCGCTCGCTGTGGATCCTGGCCGTCACCTGCGGACTGGGCTTCCTGCTCGCCGTGCCGCTCGGGCTCGCGCAGGCGACCGGCTCGTTCTGGTTCGCCGCACCCGCCAAGGTCTTTTGCACGGTGATCCGGGGCACGCCCCTGCTGATCCAGCTATGGCTGCTCTATTACGGCCTGGGCTCACTGTTTCCGCAATATCCCTGGATCCGCGAATCGTGGATGTGGCCATATCTGCGGCAAGCCTGGCCCTATGGCGTGCTGGCGTTGACCTTGTCTTTCGCCGGTTATGAGGGCGAGGTGATGCGCGGCGCCTTTGCCGGCGTCCCCAAGGGGCAACTCGAGGCCGCCCGCGCCTTCGGCATGACCCGCTGGAAGACATTCCGGCGCATCTGGCTGCCGCAGGCGTTCTATCGTGCGCTGCCGACGCTGACCGGCGAGACCGTGCTGCAATTGAAGTCGACGCCGCTGGTGGCGACAATCAGCGTCATCGACATCTTCGCCGTTTCGTCCAAGGTGCGGCAGGACACCTACCTCACCTACGAACCCTTGCTGCTGCTGGCGCTGATCTACATGACGATCACCGGCATTCTGGTCTTCGCCTTCAGCAGGATCGAGGCGCGGATCCCCAACAAGATTGGTTAGAGGGGAGTAGGGGAGTAGGGGAGTAGGGGAGTAGGGGAGTAGGGGAGTATCCAGCCACTATTCACATTCACATTTCCATCCCCATTCGCTATTCACTGCTCACCATTCCCCTAGTCCCTTACTCCATATTCCCCTACTCCCCTCGGATGGCCATGATGCAACTCAGTCTCGACCAGGCAAAAGGACTGTGCCGGATGGCGGCGCTTGGCGCCGGCGCCAATGAGGAAGCGGCGCAATCGCTCACCGCCTCGATCATATCAGCCGAGGCGGAAGGCCTTTCGACCGTCGGACTGTCGCATTTCATCGATTATCTCGAGGCGCTCGAAGCCGGACGCATCGACGGCAATGCCGACCCGGTGATCACCCGGCCGGCGCTGGCGGTCTATCTTTCCGATGCGCGCGGCGGACTGGCGCATACCGGCTTCGACCGCACTATCGACGATCTCGCCAAGGCGGCAAAGCTGTTCGGCGTCGCCATCTTCTCGCAGAAGAACGCCTATACATGCGGCGCGCTCGGCTACTTCACCGGAAGGCTGGCAGCACTTGGGCTGGTGTCGTTCGCCGCCACCAATGGCCCGGCCGTGCTTGCCGGTTCGGGCTCGGTCAAGCCGGTCTACTGCACCAACCCGATGTCGTTTGCGGCACCCGCCGCCGACGGCGCGCCGCTGGTCATCGACCAGTCGTCGAGCGCCACCGCTTTCGTCAACATCCGCAAGGCGGCGGAGGACGGCAAAAAGATCCCCGAAGGCTGGGCGCTGGACGCCAGCGGCAACCCGACCACCGATCCGGCCGCCGCCATGAAAGGCGCCATGCTTGCCTTTGGCGGCCAGCGCGGCGCCAACATCGCGCTGATGGTCGAAGTGCTGGCAGCGGGCCTGTCGGGCGCCAACTGGTCGCTCGACGCGCCATGGTTCACCGGCGGACCGGACAGCCCCGGAACCGGGCTGTTCGTGCTTGCCGTCGAGCCCAAGCTGCTCGATCCCGACTTCGAGCAGCGCATGAAGGACCAGCTCGACCGGCTGCGGCGGCGCTTCGGCGTGCATGTGCCCGGGCGTGCCCGGGCCGAAGCCGCCGAGAAGGCGCAAGCGCGGGGCATCACCGCGCCCAAGGCGGTGGTGCAGCGCATTTCCGAATTTGCAGCGCGTTATTCTTCCTAAATAATCCTTTATTTATCAGATAGTTATCTGAAATCTGCCCGGCTCAGGCGCGGGCCGGTGCGATTTTTTTTGCGCGC
This sequence comes from Mesorhizobium calcicola, assembly GCF_042682105.1. NCBI lineage: Bacteria > Pseudomonadati > Pseudomonadota > Alphaproteobacteria > Hyphomicrobiales > Phyllobacteriaceae > Mesorhizobium > Mesorhizobium calcicola. The sequence continues at coordinate 85,491 of NZ_JBHUGY010000037.1, read as the reverse complement.
CGCTGAACCTTTCCGCGCATCGCCGCGACCAAGCTTTGTCCAGGGCAAGGCGAGCTTGCCCGATCCACACCGAGGGGAACAGCAAACCGAAGAGGAAGTCTGTTTTCACGCAGGGGATGTCCCTCTGCGCCTCGGAAACCCAACCCAAACCAAAAGGAAAATTGCCATGACCAACACCAAGATCACCATGCTGACCGCCGTCCTTCTTCTCGGCTCGTTCATGGGCGCCACACAGGCTTCCAGTTTGAAGGCCGCGCCGGTCAAGCCGTCGGCGCCCGGCGTCATCACCGCTCCGAGCGGCGGTGCCACCGAGGATCATTACTGCAAGAACGGCTATGCGAAATTCGCCAGCTGCAGCGCCGATTTCATCGCGGCCTGCAAGAAGGTCGGCGGCACCATGTCGGATGTTCAGGGCTGGGGTGGGCGTACTTGCTTCACGCCCTCCTGATACCGTCTCAGGTCAGGCCGCTCCGTCGGCCCCTTGCTTCGCATGGATGTCACCCCGAAAACCCCGCTTCGGCGGGGTTTTCTGTGTTCGCGCCATGTCGTTGTGGCGGCAACGGCCGCTCCGTCGACGCCCGCATCGGCGAGGCGTTTTGACAAGCGCAAACAAGCGCGGCAGCGACGACGCGTCGCCCTTTGCCTTTGGCGCGAAACGGATTATGAAACGGCTTCAGCCAAGCTTGCGAGCGCCGGAGCCAGCCATGACCGAAATCCTGCAGACCCCAAAGCTCGTTGTCGTCTTTGGCGGATCAGGCTTTGTCGGCCGCCATGTCGTGCGCGCGCTGGCCAAGCGCGGCTATCGCATCCGGGTCGCCTGCCGGCGGCCCGATCTCGCCGGCCACCTGCAGCCGCTCGGCAATGTCGGCCAGATCCAGCCGGTGCAGGCCAATGTGCGTGTGCGCTGGTCGGTCGACCGCGCCGTGCAGGGTGCCGACCATGTCGTCAATCTGGTCGCCATCCTGCATGAGAGCGGCCGGCAGAAATTCTCCCCGGTCCATGAGTTCGGCGCCCGCGCGGTGGCCGAGGCCGCGCGCTCGGTTGGCGCCGGCCTCACTCATATTTCGGCGCTTGGCGCCGATCTGGACTCCAGATCGGACTACGCGCGCACCAAGGCGCTTGGCGAAAAGGCCGTCCTGGAGACGATCAAGGACGCCGTGATCTTCCGGCCGTCGATCAATTTCGGGCCAGAGGACGACTTCTTCAACCGCTTCGCCAATATGGCGCGCTATTCGCCGGTGCTGCCGCTGATCGGCGGCGGCCACACCAAGTTCCAGCCGGTCTATGTCGGCGACGTCGCCGAAGCGGTGGCGCGCTCGGTCGACGGCAAAGTCGATGGCGGTCAGATCTATGAACTTGGCGGCCCCAAGGTGCTCACCTTCAAGCAGTGCATGGAAGAGCTGCTTGAAGTGATAGAACGCAAGCGCCTGCTGGTGCCGGTGCCGTGGTGGGTGGCGAACATCCAGGCCTCGATCCTCGGCCTCCTGCCCAATCCGCTGCTGACCAAGGACCAGGTGATGCAGCTGCGTGAGCACAACATCGTTTCGGACGCGGCGGCCAAGGCCAACCGGACATTGGCCGGGCTCGGCATCCAGCCGCAGTCGATCGCCACGATCCTGCCCAGCTACCTCTGGCGCTTCCGCGCCGCCGGCCAGTTCCAGCAGCGCAAACCCGCGGCCTGAGTCGGTGCTGCCCCAAGGCGTGCTGAGATTCAGGTCAGGCCGAGTCGAGAACGATGGGTTCCGAGAACCGGAGCGGAGCGTACTTAAAGTACGTGAGCACCGGAAGCGCAGGAAGCCATCGTTCGGAGGCCGGCATCACCTGAATATCGGCACGCCTAACGGGGCGTGACCTGCATCGGCAGACCGCCTTGCGGCTGCGTGGTCAGCTTCTGCACCGGCCAGGGTTTCGTTTCGGCGGTGGTGTCGAAGCGGAAGCGCGACAGCAGGATGGCGAGTGCGATGATCGCCTCCTGCATGGCGAAGCTGGCGCCGATGCAGACGCGGGGTCCCGCGCCGAACGGCAGATACTGGAAGCGGTCGATTTTCTCGCGGTTTCCCGGGTGGAACCGTTCGGGCAGGAAGGCGTCGGGCCGGTCCCACAGTTTCCTGTGGCGATGGACAACCCACGGCATGACCAGCACCGCGGCGTGCTTGGGGATATAAAGATCGTTCCACATTTCCGGTTCGATCGGTTCGCGGTTGATCGACGGCGCCGGCGGATAGAGCCTGAGCGCTTCGTCGAAGGCGGCGCGGGTAAACGGCATGGCGTCGAGCCATTTCGTCGGATCGGGTTCGCGCGCCAGCACCTGGTCGATCTCCTGCTCGACCCTGTCGCGTTCCCACGGCGATTCCGCGAGGCAGTAGAGCGTCCAGCCGAGCGCGCGCGCCGTGGTCTCGTGGCCGGCGCCGATGAAGGTGATGATGTTGTCCTCGACCTCGGCCCGGGTCAGGCCCCCAGGCCCCTCGGCCTTGAGCAGGAGCGTCAGGAAATCCTGCGGCACGGCATCGGGGTCGCGCTTGAATTTCGCTTCGCGCATCTTCACCGTGTCGGTGACGATCTTGCGGAAATAGGCCATGGTCTTGCGGCCGCGGATGCGGGTGAGCCGCGGCAGCCAATCGGGCGCGCGCAACAGGTCGAGCGGATCGACGCGACCCATGGTCTCGAACAGCCGGTCGATCTCATTGCCGAAACTGCCCGGCTGACCGGCAATCTCGCCGGAAAACAGCGTCTCGGCCAGGATGTCATAGGTCAGCAGCGTCATGTCATGGGCGATGTCGGACGTGCCGCCATCCTCGTAGCGGGCGGCGAACTCCCGCGTGCGCCTGAGCATCGGCTGGGCGAAGCCGAAGATATGGCGCGGCGTGAACACCGGCGCCATCGCCTTGCGCGAGCGCTTCCACACCTCGCCCTCGGCGGTCAGCAGGCCGTCGCGCAGGATCGGCCGCAGGATCTTCTGGCGCACCGTCGCCATCTTGTAGTTCTTGGCATTGTCGACAAGCACATGGCGGATAAGGCCTGGATCGTTGGCGACGACCAGATGTCCACCAACGCCATTCACCGAAATCCAGGGCTCGTTGTAGGTATGCTCACCCCACAGTTCGAGCGGGTTGCGGTAGACGATGCGGATCATCTCCAGCGTCGAGGGAGGCGTCGTGCGCGGCTTTGGCGCCGGGGGAATGAAAGGGGCGGGCTGCGTGTCCATAGAGTGCTCCGCTGATACACCAATGTAGTGGGTCGCAAAGCAGGCGTCCATGTGACCGCGAGGCCTGAGGCTGCCGCTCTCCGTAATGTGACCGGATTCGGGAAGCGCCTGCTTGTTGTGGATGATTGCATGCCTTAGGTGGCAGTCACCAACAGATACCGACAGCCAGCGGGAGCCCGCCTTGAAGCACCAGTTGAACATCATCATCAGCAGCACGCGACCTGGGCGCGCCGGGCCGGTTTTCGCGGAATGGCTGGAGCGGTTCGCCCGCGAGCACGGGAAATTCGAACCGGTGCTGACCGACATCGCCGCGTTCAACCTGCCGGTGCTGGACGAGCCGCATCACCCCAGGCTCGGCAACTACCAGAACGACCATACCAAGGCCTGGTCGAAGGCGGTCGACGCCGCCGACGCCTTTGTGTTCGTGGCGCCGGAATACAATTATTTCGCCGCCCCGGCGATCATCAACGCGATCGACTACCTCGCGCGCGAGTGGAAGTACAAACCCGCCGCCATCCTGAGCTATGGCGGCGTCTCAGGCGGCCTGCGCGCGGCGCAAGCCCTCAAGCCGCTGCTTGCTTCGGTGGGTATCATGCCGATCCCCGAAGGGGTCGCCCTGCCGCTCTACCAGAAACTGCTCGACAACGACGGCTCTTTCCGGGCGAGCGAGCAGGTGCAGGGCGGAACCGGGACCATGCTGGACGAGCTGTTGCGCTGGAGCGAGGCATTGAAGCCGATGCGGGCTACTGCCTGAAAGCGCCGGCTTTCGGTCCGGCTTGCTTGCGCCATAAAGAGGTGGAATGGTCGGCGAACGACTGAGCCGGGGCGGTTCGACTTGCGTTTGCTGTTTGCCTTGCTGCTGATGCTTACGACCACCGCCGCCGCTGTGGCGGAGCGGCGCGTGGCGCTGGTCATCGCCGACGATGACTATCGCCTGGTTCGGCCGCTCGCCAATCCGGTCAATGACGGCGAGGCGATGGAAACGGCGCTGAAGAAGCTCGGCTTCGAGGTTTTGCTCGAAACCAATCGCGATCTCAGGCGCATGCGCCGCGCGCTCGACGATTTTCGCCAGGATGCGAAAGGCGCCGACGTGGCGCTGGTCTATTTCTCCGGCCATGGCGTCGAAATCTCCGGCGACAACCGGCTGCTGCCGATCGATGCCGACGCCTCTTCGCTCGGTGCGCTGGAGAAGACCAGCCTGCCGCTCGAAGAAGTGCGCGACGCGGTCGCCGCCACCGCCAAGGTCGGGTTGATCGTGCTCGACGCCTGCCGCAGCGATCCCTTCTCGGGAAGCGGCGGCGAAGGGCGCGGTGCGACGTCACTGGCAAAGGACGTCGCGGAAAAGGTCCGGCCGGGCCTAGGCCGGATTGGCCGCGCGGAAAACATCCTGTTCGCCTTCTCGGCCGCCCCCGGCGAGACGGCCGCCGACGGAACCGGCCGGAATTCGCCGTTCACGATAGCGCTGGCCAAATATCTCGACACCGACGGGCTCGAAATCCGCTCGGTGCTGACGCTGGTGCAGCAGGAGGTCTATGACCTGTCGCGTGGCAAACAGTTGCCTTACGTCGAGAGCGGCCTACCGAAGCTGTTCTTTGCCGCGGCGGCCAAGGAACAGCTGCCGGAGCGCGAACGCCTGCTGCTGGCCATGGCCGATGTGACGCCCGAAATGCGCGGCCAGGTCGAGCAGATCGCCAGCGACGCCGATATGCCGCTGGCGCCGCTCTATGGCGCGCTGATCAGTTCCGACACCAGCCATTTGTCGGCGGACAACCTGAACGCCAGGCTGCGCGAGGCAGCCGACGCCTTCGTCAAGGTGCGCGAAGAAATGAAGACGCTGGCCGCCGACGATCCGCGCGTGACGGAACTGCGCCGGCAAGCCGAGGAGCAACTGGCACTGGGCGCCTTCGACTCGGCGCAGGCAAAGCTGGCGCAAGCGGCCAATATCGACGAGGTGTCGCGCAACGCGCTGAAGGTGAATTTCGTCGACCGCACGCTGTCGCAGGCTGCAACGCTGTTCCTGTCGGCAGGCGCGGCGCGCGCCGACCTGCACTATGCGGCAGCCATCAACGGCTACGAATCCGTGCTTGCGCTCTATGGCGAGGCCGGGCAGACCTCGCTCAGCCTGGAGCAGGCCGACCGCCAGAGCCGCGCGCTGGAGGAACTCGGTATTCTCTATACGACGGTCGGCAGCACCGAAGCGGCCGGCCGCGCCTTCGCCGCGCTGCTGGCCAATCTCGAACAGCGGTCGCGTCAGGAAACCGATCCCAGCGTCAGGCGCGATCTCGCCATCAGCCATATCAAGCTCGCCAACATAAGGATGGCGCAAGGCGACCTGCCAACCGCCCTGGAAAACTATGAGGCGGCCAGGGACATGCTGCAGGACCTGACCACAAGCGTTCCGGACAAAAAAGACTGGCTCGGCGACCTTGCCATGGCCAATGACAAGATCGGCAACGTGCTGGCGACGCAAGGCGATGTGGGCGCCGCGGCCCAGGCCTATCAACAAAGCCTGTCGATCAAGCAGCAGTTGGCTGATGCGGAGCCGGGCCGCGCCTATCTGCTGCGCGATCTGACCATAACCTATGACGAAATCGGCGACCTTGCCCATACCGCCGGCCAGTTGGACGGTGCCCAGACTGCCTTTGAAGAGAGCCTGAGAATTCGGCTGGTGCTGGCCGAGAACAAACCCGATGACCCTGAGCGCCAGCGCGCTGTCTCCGTCAGCCACGGCAAGATCGGTGACTTGCTGCGCGAGCGCGGCAACACCGCCGGTGCGCTCGCGGCCTTCAACAAGAGCCAGGCGATCGCCGAAGAGCTGGTGCGCCGCGACCCCAACGATACCGACTTGAAGCGCGACGTGTCGATCGGTTACGCCAAGATCGGCAATGCGCTCAGCGATCAGAAGAACTGGCCGCCAGCACTTGCTTCCTATCAGCGGGCGCTGGCCATAGCGCGTGATCTTGCAACGAGCGATCCGGGCAACGCAGACTGGCAACGCGACCTGTCGATCTGTCTGGAAAAGGTTGCCGGCGTGCTTGATGTCCAGGGCAATGTCAGCGGCGCACTGCAAAACTATCGGGACAGTCTTGCCATCGCCGACCGGCTGGCCAAGCTCGACCCAGCCAATTCCGACTGGCAACGCGACCTGTCGATCACGCTCTCGGAAATTGGTATGCTGGAGACCAAACAGCGCCACTTCGAGGGCTCCAGTACGGCCTTCGAAGCCAGCCTCGGCATCCGCCAGCGACTGGCCCAGTCCGATCCGAACAATGCGATCTGGCAATTTGATCTGGTACAGGCCTACATCAACTATGCGTACGTGGCGAAGGATCCGAAGGCCGCGCTGACCAAGGCGCTGAACCTGACGCTGGAGCTCGACCGCACGGGCCGGCTGGCGCCTCGGGACAGATCCACGATCAAATATTTGCGCGGCCTTCTCGCCAAATTCGACGCCCAGAAAAAATAGCCGGCTACCGGCCCGGGATTTGCCCGGGGAATGCCTGCAAACCTTGGAAAAACCGCCTTTAGCGCCTATATCTAGTCCATATCAGAGGCGCGATTCGGGGCCCGATTTTCAGCGCCGCGCCAGCGGCATCCAGACAACAGGTTTTCATGAGCGACCAGATCGAGAACAACAACGGCGCTGAAGCCGAATACGGCGCCGATTCCATCAAGGTTTTGAAGGGGTTGGATGCTGTCCGCAAACGCCCCGGCATGTATATCGGCGACACCGACGACGGTTCCGGCCTGCACCACATGGTCTATGAGGTGGTCGACAACGCCATCGACGAGGCGCTGGCCGGTCATGCCGACCTAGTCACCGTGACGCTCAACCCCGATGGTTCGGTCACGGTGATCGACAATGGCCGTGGCATTCCGACCGATATCCACACCGGCGAAGGCATTTCCGCAGCCGAAGTGATCATGACGCAGCTGCATGCCGGCGGCAAGTTCGACCAGAACTCCTACAAGGTGTCGGGCGGCCTGCATGGCGTCGGTGTCTCGGTGGTCAACGCCCTGTCGGCGTGGCTGAAATTGAAGATCCGCCGCAACGGCCAGACCTTCGAGATGAGCTTCACGCATGGCAATGCGGACGCGCCGTTGAAGGTGACCGGCAGCTACGACCAGAACAAGCAGCCAGGCACCTATGAGGGACGCAGCGGCAGCGAGATCACCTTCTTCCCGTCGGCCGAGACCTTCACCATGGTCGAGTTCGACTTCGGCACGCTGGAACACCGGCTGCGCGAGCTCGCCTTCCTCAATTCCGGCGTGCGCATCGTTTTGACCGATGCCCGCCATGCCGACATTGTGCGCCACGAGCTGCACTATGATGGCGGGCTCGAGGAATTCGTCAAATATCTCGACCGGGTCAAGAAACCGCTGATCGACAAGCCGATCGCCATCAAGGCCGAGCGTGACGGCATCACCGTCGAAGTGGCGATGTGGTGGAACGACAGCTACCACGAGAACGTGCTGGCCTTCACCAACAACATTCCGCAGCGCGACGGCGGTACCCACCTGGCCGGCTTCCGCGGCGCGCTGACCCGTCAGATCACCGGCTATGGCGATTCCTCGGGCCTGACCAAGAAGGAAAAGGTCTCGCTGATCGGCGACGACTGCCGCGAGGGCCTGACGGCGGTGCTTTCGGTCAAGGTTCCCGACCCGAAATTCTCCTCGCAAACCAAGGACAAACTGGTCTCATCGGAAGTCCGTCCGGTGGTCGAAGGGCTGGTCAACGAGGCGCTCGGCACCTGGCTGGAAGAACACCCGACCGAGGGCAAGGTGGTCGTCGAGAAGGTGATCCAGGCCGCGGCGGCCCGTGAAGCGGCGCGCAAGGCGCGCGACATCACCCGCAAGAGTTCGCTCGGCGTCACTTCGCTGCCCGGCAAGCTGGCCGATTGCCAGGAACGCGACCCGGCGAAATCCGAAATCTTCATCGTCGAGGGCGATTCCGCCGGTGGCTCGGCCAAGGGTGGGCGTTCGCGCCAGAACCAGGCGATCCTGCCCTTGCGCGGCAAGATCCTCAATGTCGAGCGGGCGCGATTCGACCGCATGCTCGGCTCCGACATGATCGGCACGCTGATCACCGCGCTCGGCACCTCGATCGGCAAGGACGAGTTCAACGCCGACAAGCTGCGCTACCACAAGATCATCCTGATGACCGACGCCGACGTCGACGGCGCCCACATCCGCACCTTGCTGCTGACCTTCTTCTTCCGTCAGATGCCGGAGCTGATCGAGCGCGGCCATCTCTACATCGCCCAGCCGCCGCTCTACAAAGTGACGCGCGGCAAGAGCTCGCAATACATCAAGGACGAGAGCGCGTTCGAGGAGTTCCTGATCGGCTCAGGGCTGGAGGAAGCATCGCTTTCGCTGGGCTCGGGCGAGGTGCGCGCCGGACAGGACCTGCGCAGCGCCATCGACGATGCGCTGGCGGTGCGCCAGCTGATCAACGGCCTGCACACGCGCTACAGCAGAGGCGTGGTCGAGCAGGCGGCGATCGCTGGCGGGCTCAACCCGGATGTCTTTGCCGATCTCGGCAGCGCCGATGCCATGGCCGAGCGGATTGCGAAACGCCTGGACATCATCGCCGAGGACACCGAGCGCGGTTGGACCGGCCGCATGTCGACCTCGAATGAAGGCGTCGGTGGTTATGTGTTCGAGCGCACGGTGCGCAGCGTCAAGGAATACGCGCATCTCGACCTGGCGCTGATCAATTCGGCGGACGCCCGCCAGCTCGACCGCTACGCACAGCGCCTCAGCGACGTCTACGGGACGCCACCGGTGCTGCGCCGCAAGGATGTCACCGAAACCATCTCGGGGCCGCTGGCGCTGCTCAACGCGGTCTTTGCGACCGGCCGCAAGGGCCTGACCATGCAGCGCTACAAGGGTCTCGGCGAGATGAACGCCGAACAACTCTGGGAAACCACGCTCGACCCGAATGTGCGCTCGCTGCTGCAGGTCAAGGTCAATGACGCCACCGACGCGGACTCGCTGTTCTCGCGGCTGATGGGCGACGAGGTCGAACCGAGGCGCGAGTTCATCCAGGACAACGCGCTGTCTGTCGCCAACCTGGATATTTGATCTCCGAGTTCGTTTCTACGCTTGCGGACTCGCCGGCGGTGGCCGGCCCGGCTCCAGCTTGCGACCGAGGTCGACAGCGTCGCGCAGCACGGCAAGGTGCGAGCGCGACGCAACGCCAACCGGCACAGTGACCTCGACGCCGGTCGCCGCCAGCGACCAATAAAGCGTATGCGTGAAGATGCGGCCGAGGGAACCGCGCAATTCGACCTGAACATTCTCCACGCCGGGGCCGAAATTCTCCGCCATCGGTCCGGAAATCGGATCGCCGGTCAACCAGCCATTGCCGCTGTCGAAGATGTTGGTCCACCGCGTCGCGGCAAACACCGCGCCATGATGCACCGCACGCTGCGGTTTGCCTGAAGGACTGCGCCCTTCCTGATAGAGGACGGTGCCGCCGGCCGCTGCCCCTTCGGCAATCGGCGGGCATGCCGAGAACAGCCGCTCGGCAATGCCCCGCCTGAATTCGGCGAGATTGTAGGTCACCAGAAATTCGCCATGGGTCAGCGGACTGCCAAGCGTGACGAAATCGCTGATCTTCCACGGCAGTGGATGGTCGGCATCCCTGGTGCGCAGCTGCCGGTAGAGCTCCCACTGATCGCGCCGGAAGCCGGCGAGATCATCCAGCCTGTCGGGCCATGCAGAACCATCGGCAACCAGCGTGGCCTTGTCGAGGGCCCGGATCGCCTTCAGTTTCGCCTTGTCGCGGATGGCCTCCAGTCTTCGGGGCCTGAAATCGGACCACAATATCTGCAACAGATCATAGGCGATCATCGACCCAAGGCTGTGCGAGACGAGTACGATCCGGTCGTAGGCATCGTCCATCATCAGACCCCTCAGCAGCCTCAGGCCGCGATCGCGGACCAGCGCGCGCTTCTCGACCGTCGCCGCTTCCGCACGCACATAGGCCGCGACATCGCCGAAATAGGGGAGGCCAAACCGATCCACCGACCAGATGATGAACGAGGCCAGGGTCGTGACGAGAACGCCGGCGCCCCAAGACATATAGCCTTGCCGAACCGACGTCGCGAGCGCCAGCGTCGCGCCGAGAACGACGATGACGGCAAAAAGCGTGACGAGATAGAGCTTGCGGGCGTCGCGCGGAATGTCGGCGGGCTTGCGCCAGAGCAGATTTGTCACCCAGGCGGCAAGCCGGCCCCGTGTCGTGCCCTGCGTGATGTCGGCCCAGTAAAGCTCGTAGAAATCGGTGCGACGGCCATCGACATCGTAGGGCGTGGTGATCCGGCGAAGTTCGTACGAGTTTGTGCGGCTATCGGGTGTGATCCAGCTCTGGTTGATCTGCGCGCCAGCGGGGTCGGCCGGATCGGCCACATGGGCATAAAACGGCGCGCGGGTGGGGTCATAGCTCCAGACAGCCTGAACAAAGCCCCGCAGCGTATCCATGGGCCGCTGTTCGCCCATGCCATGCACGATCACCACCGCCTGGCTGAGCTTGCGCGGCGCTTTTGCGGTGGCCGGCGATGCAACAGAGTCGGGCACCAACGTCTCCGTTGACGAAAAGCCCGTCGGCAGGACGGGAATACATTATCGTAGCCCCGAAACAGCCATCAAGCCAAGAAAAAGCCCGGCGCGGGGCCGGGCTTTTTCTTGGCGTGTCCCAATGCTGATCCCTGATCAGTGATCCATGGCCTTGACGATTTCCTCGGTCATCTTCTTGGCGTCGCCGAGCAGCATCATGGTGCCGTCCTTGTAGAACAGCGTGTTGTCGATACCTGCATAGCCGGAGCCGAGCGAACGCTTCACGAACAGGCAGGTGCGCGCCTTGTCGACGTCGAGGATCGGCATGCCGTAGATGGGGCTGCTTTTGTCATCCCGCGCGGATGGGTTGGTGACGTCGTTGGCGCCGATGACATAGGCGACATCGGCCTGGGCGAACTCCGAGTTGATGTCCTCGAGCTCGAACACCTCGTCATAGGGCACGTTGGCTTCGGCGAGCAGCACGTTCATGTGGCCGGGCATGCGGCCGGCGACCGGATGAATGGCGTACTTCACGTCGACGCCGTTGGCCTTGAGCTTGTCAGCCATTTCGCGCAGCGCATGCTGCGCCTGGGCAACCGCCATGCCGTAGCCCGGCACGATGATGACCTTCTGTGCGTTCATCATCAGATAGGCGGCGTCGTCGGCCGAACCCTGCTTGACCGTGCGCTCGATGCCGTCGTCAGCCGCTGCCGCCGTCTCGCCGCCGAAGCCGCCAAGGATGACCGAGATAAAGCTCCGGTTCATACCCTTGCACATGATGTAGGACAGGATCGCGCCGGACGAGCCGACCAGCGCGCCGGTGATGATCAGCGCCAGATTGCCGAGCGTGAAGCCGAGTGCGGCCGCTGCCCAGCCAGAATAGGAATTCAGCATCGAGACGACGACCGGCATGTCGGCGCCGCCGATCGGGATGATGAGCAGGATGCCCAACACCAGCGAGGCGGCGACGATCAGCCAGAACACCAGCTTGGACTCGGTGGTGACCAGAAGCACGATCAGCACGATCAGCGCGATGCCAAGCGCGGCGTTGATGAAGTGGCGGCCGCCGATCATGATCGGCTTGCCGGACATGCGGCCATCGAGTTTCAAAAAGGCGATGACCGAGCCGGTGAAGGTGATGGCGCCGATGGCGACGCCAAGGCTCATCTCGATCAGGGCCTGGGCATGGATGTCGCCCGCCGTGCCGATGCCAAAGCTTTCCGGGGCGTAGATGGCGGCGGCGGCCACCATGACGGCGGCAAGGCCGACCAGCGAGTGGAAGGCAGCGACCAGCTGCGGCATCGAGGTCATGGCGATGCGGCGCGCGGTGACGGCGCCGACCGAGCCGCCGATCAGCAGACCGAGAACGATGAGACCGAAGCGGCCGGCCGACGGGGTTGCCAGCGCCAGCGTGGTGGCGATGGCGATGCCCATGCCGATCATGCCGTAGAGGTTGCCCTGGCGGCTGGTGGTCGGATGCGACAGGCCGCGCAGCGCCATGATGAACAGGACGCCGGAGACGAGGTAGAGGAAGGACGCGAAGTTGGCGTTCATGGCGCTCTACTTGTCCTTCTTCTTGTACATGGCCAGCATGCGCTGGGTGACGAGGAAGCCGCCGAAGATGTTGACCGAGACCAGCATCAGCGCGACGAAGCCGAAGCCGGCGGCAATGCCGGAGGCGGCGATGCCGACGGCAAGCAGCGCGCCGACGACGATGACCGAGGAGATGGCGTTGGTGACGGCCATCAGCGGCGTGTGCAGCGCAGGGGTCACCGACCAGACGACGTAATAGCCGACGAAGATCGCCAGCACGAAAATGGCGAAGCGGAAGACGAAGGGATCGATGGCGCCGCCGGACAGCGCGTGCGCGGCACCACCCGCCGCCTCGGCACCGCCGGGCGCCGTCGCCATGTTCTGCACCGCCAGCCGAACGGCAGCAGTCGCCTGATCAAGCTGGTCGAGGGCTTTCTGCAGGGTCTCATCCATCACGCAATGCCTTTCGACTTCGACGAGGGCGACTTGGCTGCGGCCGGTTTCTTCGACGCGGCTTTCTTGGGCGCAGACGGTTTGGCCGAAGCGTCGGCGACGATGGTCGTGGCCGGGACTGCGGCCGGCTCGACATGTTGGCCCTTTGGCGGCTGCTGGTCGGCCTTTGCGAAGGCCGGGTGCACGACTTTGCCGCCGTCGGTCAGCATCGTCGCCTTGACCAGGTCGTCGTCGCGATTGATGGCAAGCGTCTTCGTCGCCTTGTCGACCAGCGTCTCAAGGAAGGCGAACAGGTTCCTGGCATAGAGCAGCGAGGCGGATGCGGCGACGCGGCCGGGCACATTGAGGTGGCCGACGATCTTGACCCCGTTGGCCGTCGTCACGACCTTGCCAACCTCGGCACCCTCGACATTGCCGCCACGCTCGACGGCGAGGTCGACGATCACCGAACCCGGCTTCATCGACGCGACCATCGCCGCCGACACCAGTTTAGGCGCCGGCCTGCCGGGAATAAGCGCCGTGGTGATGACGATGTCCTGTTTGGCTATATGCTCGGCGGTGAGTGCCGCCTGCTTGGCCTGATATTCCTTCGACATTTCCTTGGCGTAACCGCCGGCCGTCTCGGCGGCCTTGAACTCCTCGTCCTCGACCGCGAGGAACTTTGCGCCGAGCGAGGCGACCTGTTCCTTGGCGGCGGGGCGAACGTCGGTCGCGGTGACGACCGCGCCCAGCCGGCGGGCGGTGGCGATCGCCTGCAGGCCGGCGACGCCGACGCCCATGATGAAGACTTTCGCCGCCGGCACCGTGCCCGCCGCCGTCATCATCATCGGCAAGGCGCGATCATATTCCGAAGCGCCGTCGATGACCGCCTGGTAGCCGGCAAGATTGGCCTGTGAGGACAGCACATCCATCGACTGGGCACGGGTGATGCGCGGCATGAACTCCATCGAGAAGGCGGTGACGCCGGCCTTGGCAAGGGCTGCCACCGCAGCATCATTGCCGTAGGGATCCATGATGGCGATGACCGCCGCACCGGGCCTGTAGCTCTTCAGCTCGGCATCCGTCGGCCGGCGCACTTTCAACACCACATCAGCCTTGGCGACGGCGTCAGCCTTGCCGATGGCGGCACCGGCTTTGGCGAATTCCTCGTCGGGGATGCGCGACCGCGTGCCGGCACCGGTCTCGACGACGATGTCGAAGCCAAGCCCGGCCAGACGTTTCACCGTATCGGGCGAAGCGGCGACGCGCGGCTCGTTGGCATCGAGTTCACGAGGGATGAAAACCGTCTGTCCCACCGCATGATCCTTTCGGCCGGAAGCTGTTTCCCGCAAGACGCCGACCGGCCTCGCGGCGGCGCCGTGGACAAGGTGTCGGAAAAATCTATCGGAGGATAAGGGCGCCGATGGCCAGAATCAGAATGAACAGGACGGTCGCCGAAAAGAAGCCGCCCGCGAAGAAGCCGAAAGCCATTGCCAGGAGCAGGGCGCCGCAGAAGAGCGATCCGTATTTGGCCAGCCTGAGAAAGCCCGCATAGGTGCGGTCATGCTCGGCGTAGTCCATCTTCGCACCCAGTTCGACAGGACCGGTCGGCGCATGATCAGCCATAGCAATACCCCTTCGAAGACATCTTTCAGGCACATACCGAAAAGCTGGGCCGAGAGCAATGGCGCTATTGCCGCATCGCAGTCGACAACTGCCTCAAAGGAAAATTGAAGCCGGCGCCGACCACAAGCTGGCACCCGGCGACCCTGTCAGCCGGCTAGATGCGGGAAAAGCCCGAGCAGTCCGACGACGATCAGATAGAGCGCGACGATGTAGTTCAACAGCCTTGGCATCACGAGGATCAGCACGCCGGCAATCAGCGAGATCAGCGGGGTGAGCGCAAGCGTGGAAATGGTCATGTCGGGTTCCTTCTGACAGATCCGTCTGAAATGATGACAAAGTCAGCGGCAACGACGCACCGCCGCCATTCAGAACGCGGATGTGGCCGGAAAGCTCCGAGCGCTTTCAAGAAAAGCGCGAAGCCTCAGGCGGCTTCGCGATAGTATTTCGCTGTCGGCACGATGGACAAAGGTGTCAATCGGTTGATGGCCGGATTGGCAAACATCAGCCGCTGTTCCGTCGGCGTCGACCTGAAGAATGGGAACCGTTCGAGTGTCAGCCGCATATTTTCGCCGGCAGGGATTTCGAACAGGGCGATCCCGGTAAGAACGCCCGGAAATTCCTTGGCCTCGGTCCTCTGCACGGCATTGAAATAACGGGAATAAAAATTGGAATGCTCGACCTTGACCGGCGTCAGCACCGAGTTCTGGCCGAAATAGAGCGAGGCCACCATGGCAAGCCTGAGTGTCAGAAAAGGCAGCACTCCGGGCGCCGGCGCGCTGTCGGGATCGGTGGCGAACCGGGTTCCGTCGATGAAAGTTTCTCCGCGGGCAAGTCGCTCGATCAGTATTTCCGGATAGGCATCGACGGAGGGCGAATACGGGTGCTCGCGAGAAATGTAATGGAAGCGGATCGTGCTGACCAATTCGCCATAGCAATAGACACCGAACCGGTAGGAATTGGGCAGATTGTCCCAGCGATCCTCGAACATCCCGCTGGCGATCGGACCGCACATGCCTGAGCGCAGGTAGGATTTGTAGCGAAGCCGATAGATCGCCTCCAAATCCTCGCCGCCCGTAATGAGGCGATAATCGACATGCTCCAGCAGTTGCATGATCGATCGATTCAGCACCGAATCGCCATGTGTACGGACGCCGCCCGACGCGTTCACTGCAGCATCCATTGTCTGTCCTCGAAAATTCCGCCTGCGAATAGGCTAGTCGAGCTGAAATGAGACACAAGCCGAAATTTCGATAGTCTTGATTTACCTTCTGTTAACCTTAACAGGCGGCCGACCGTTTGAGATGTCTATTGGTGAGTAATTCGCGTGAGAAGGATGCCGCCAAGGGCGATGTGGACCATGGCCTTCCGAGACATCGATGCGGTCTTCGCAATCGCGTGCCAGGCGCGCCTCAATCCCGTGGCCCAGCCATCGTTTCACGGAAAACGCCGAACCGCTCTATCTCTTTGTTTTAACGCAATTTCCCGGGGAAAAGCGTTTCACACTTTTGCTAGAATTGCTCTAACTGGCGTCCGTTTGCTGGTGGGACGCAGGTCCGCGGCGAATGGCCAGGTGACACTCGACATCGTCTCGATGCCCGACGCACTAAGCGCGGCACCGAAGAGGAAGCCTTGCACGAGATCCGGTTTGACCTGCAAGGCCAGGATCTTGAGCTGCTCGAAGGTCTCGACACCTTCGACGGTCACGGAAAGTCCGAGCGGTCGCGACAGATTGACGATGCCCTTGAGCAGTTCGAGCGAGCGGCTGTTTTGAGTGACGTCGATCAGGAACGAACGGTCGATCTTGATCTTGTCGAGCGGCAGCTTGTGCAGGTAGCTCAGGCTCGAATAGCCGGTGCCGAAATCGTCGAGCGCGATGCGCACGCCAAGCTGCTTCAGCTCCTCGATGTACTGGCGTGTCAGCGACTTGTCGTCGAGCAGCGCCGTTTCGGTGACCTCGATCTCCAGCCGGCCAGCGGCGAGGCCGGAGCCGGTCAACGCGTCGCGAACCTTCTGGATGACGTCGCGGCTGCGGAAATCCTTGGCCGAGAGATTGACCGAGACGCTGGTCTGGTCCGGCCATTTGGCGCATTCAGTGCAGGCCGCCTGCAGCACGAAGGTGCTGATCTCGGAAATGATGCCCATTTCCTCGGCCAGCGGAATGAAGATGCTGGGCGAGATCGGCCCGAGATCGGGATGGTCCCACCGGCACAGCGCCTCGCAACTGGCGATACGCATGGTGTTCATCGCCACGATCGGCTGATAGACCACCCGCAGGGCCTTGCTTTCGACGGCCGTGCGCAGATCCGCCTTCATCAGCTGACGGTTGCGGAAGGCGGCATCCATCGAGGCCTCGAACAGCCGCCAGCTGTTCTTGCCGAGTTCCTTGGCCTTGTAGAGCGCCAGGTCAGCCTTGACGATCATGGCGTCGACATCAGTATCCTTGACCCGTGACAGCACCGCACCGCCGCTGGCCTGGATGCGCAGCCCGTGGCCGGCGACGTCGACCTCCCCGTGCAGGCCGACGAAAATCTCGTCGAGCTGGCTGGTCAGATGGCTCTCATCCTCGACGCGGTCGAAGAAAATCATGAATTCGTCGCCGCCAAAGCGGCTGACCGTGATGCCTTGCCCGGCAATCGCGGCAAGCCGCTCGGCGACGGCGTAGATCAACCCGTCGCCGATCGGATGTCCAAGCGTGTCGTTGACGCTCTTGAAATCGTCGAGGTCGAGCACCGCCAGCCCGCAGAGACGGTCGAGGTCGCCGGACGCCATGGCCTCGCCGACCAGTTCGTGGAAATAGGCGCGGTTGGGCAGGCCGGTGAGGTTGTCGTAGCGTGCCATGAAGCGGATCTTGTCTTCCGCCTCAACACGGGCGGTGACGTCCTCGAAAGTGATGACGCCCAGCTCCTGGCTACCTTCGCGAGCCGAGAATTCATAGTGCTGGCCGTTGGCGAGGGAAACCAGCACCTTGCGGTCGCGGCCCTCGCGCAGGGCGCGCGTCAGCTGGGCCTCGATGTAGCGGCAATCCTTCGGCGCCAGCATGCCGCCGGCGACACCGCGCATCAAAAGACCATGGATCGACCGCCCGAGCAGCGCATCCGGCGACTTCAGCGACATCAGATGCGCGGCCTCGGCATTGGCCACCGCCACGCGGCCGTCCGGGCCAAGCATGACAAGGCCGTGCGACATGGTGTTGAGGGCGCGATCGAACCTGCGCGCCAGCTTCCCCGCTTCCTTGTGGCCGATGACCGCGGAGAAAAGCACGTTGCGGACGTGGTCAGCGCTGTTGATCGTGATGAAAGTCATCGGGATGATCATCAACCCAAGAACGACCGAGGGGAGATCCATGCGCAGCAAGAGAGCAAGTGCTGCCGGGCCAATGAAGGTCACGGAAAAAATCCGCACCATGAGCGGAGATCCGTAGTTCCGGCCGACAACCGTGACCAAGGTAGCAATGGCCAGCGACGTCGCCGCCAGTTCGGCAAAGGGATCAGGATATACATAGATCGATATGAAGCATAACGCGCCCAACCCGAGGCCCTGCAGGCTGCCCTTGAGGATGTAGTTGCGTTCCCACCGCCGCGCCTCGTCGACATTGGCTATGACACCGCCCGCCTTGCGGAAGCCGCGAATGCCGAAGTAACGAAAAAGGCTGATGGACAGCAGAGCAAAAGAAAAAGCCAGGAACAACGGATTGTGCGTTCGCAAGTAGATCATCAATCCGAGGATCCAATAGCATGCGCCGCCGATCACCAGCATGTGGGCGTTGTCGAACAACGACCGCACAAACTGGATATAAACATCCGCCGGGATGTTTTCGGTCTTTGTTCTGCCCATTATCGTCGGCCCAACGCTAAGCCCTGTCATGTCACGTCCGCCTTAAGAAAGGCTTAGAACAGCGGCTTGGGCTCGGTTGCCGAAGACACACAAATGCAGGATCTGCCGAGAAACCCGGCTTCAGGTAAACAAGGCGTATCGATCATTCGGCGGCCTGAAGTTTCGGCCGTGCCGGCGTGCTCGACAGGCGTTCGAGCAGCCTTTGGCGTTCGCCGGCGGCCTTTACGGCGCTGGCCTGTCGGACGTGGCCATAGCCGCGAATGAGGGCCGGCACCGACGCGAGGGCAATCGCCGCATCGACCCTGGCCGGCGCCAGCGATCTGGCGACGAGCTCCAGATCCGCTTCGTATTGCGCGAGAAGCTGCCGCTCCATGCGCCGCTCGGCGGTGTAGCCGAACAGGTCCAAGGCGGTGCCGCGCAGGCCCTTCATCGCCGCCAGCAGGCGAAATCCCTTCATCATCCAGGGACCGAAGCTCGACTTCCGCGGTTTGCCGTCATTGCCGCGGCGGCCCATGATCGGCGGCGCGAGATGGAATTCGAGTTTCTCGTAGCTCTGGAACTGCTTGCCCAGTTCGGCGGCGAAGGAGCCGTCGGTATAGAGCCGCGCCACCTCGTACTCGTCCTTGATCGCCATCAGCTTGAACAGGTTCTTGGCGGCGGCCTCCGACACCGCGGTCGAACCCGGCACGGCCTTGGCTTCGGCGGCGCGCAAGACGGCGAGCCTTTCGGCATAGCGCCTGCCGTAAGCCGCATTCTGATAGGCGGTCAGGAATGCGACGCGGCGGGCAATGATGTCGTCCAGCGTCTCGGCGACCGCCGCAGCCTCCCCTGTCTTGTCCGGCTGGGCGACAAGGCCGCGCACGAAATCCGGCTGATGGGCGGCACGGCGGCCCCAGCGGAAGGCGGCGATGTTCATCGCCACGGCTTGGCCATTGAGCTCGATCGCCTTCTCGACGGCCTCGGCCGACAGCGGCAGGCCGCCGTGCTGGAAGGCAAAGCCGAGCATGAACATGTTGGCGCCGAGCGAGTTGCCGAACAGCGCCGTGGCGGTGCGCGTGGCGTCGAAGAAATGCGCCTTGTCGTCGCCGGCGGCGGTCCGGATCGCCTTCTTCAGGCGCTCGACCGGCAACGAGAAATCGGCCGACCGGGCAAATTCGCCGGGCATGATCTCGGCGGTGTTGGCGAGAAATATGGTGTGGCCCTCGCGCACCGCGGTCAGCACCTTCTTGGCGCCCGACACGACGAGATCGCAGCCCAGCACGAGATCGGCCTTGCCGGCCGAGACGCGGATGGCATGGATGTCGTCGGGCGTGCGGGCAATGCGGACGTGGGTGAACACCGAGCCGCCCTTCTGGGCGAGACCGGCCATGTCGATCATGCCGCAGCCCTTGTCCTCGAGGTGGGCCGCCATGCCGAGCACCGCACCGACGGTGACGACGCCGGTGCCGCCGACGCCATCGATGATCGCCGCCCAGCCCTGCTCGCCAAGCGGAAATTCGGCTGGCGTCGGCACACCCTCGAGCGGGTCGGCCTTGCCGGCCGTGCCTTCGGCCTTGCGGATCTTGGCGCCGTGCACGGTGACGAAGGACGGGCAGAAGCCGTTGACGCAGGAGAAGTCCTTGTTGCAGCTCGACTGGTCGATCCTGCGCTTGCGGCCGAACTCGGTCTCGACCGGCTGGATCGAGACGCAGTTCGACTGCACGCCGCAATCGCCGCAGCCCTCGCAGACCAGTTCGTTGATGAAGACCCGCTTGTCGGGATCGGGAAAGGTGCCGCGCTTGCGGCGGCGGCGCTTTTCGGCGGCGCAGGTCTGGTCGTAGAGCAGCACCGATACGCCTTGGACGCCACGCAACTCGCGCTGGACGAGATCGAGGTCGTCGCGGTGATGGATGGTGGCGCCGGCCGGGAATTCGGCTTTGCCGGCATATTTATCCGGCTCATCGGTGACGATGGCGATGCGCGCGACACCTTCGGCCCGCACCTGCCTGGCGATCATGTCGACGGTCAGCCCGCCTTCGTGCGGCTGGCCGCCGGTCATGGCGACGGCGTCGTTGTAGAGGATCTTGTAGGTGATGTTGGCGTCGGTCGACAGCGCGAAGCGGATCGCCAGCGTGCCGGAATGGTTGTAGGTGCCGTCGCCGAGATTCTGGAAGATGTGGTCGCGCTTCGAGAACGGCGCCTGGCCGACCCATTGCGCGCCCTCGCCGCCCATCGCCGTGAAGCCAAGGGTGTTGCGGTCCATCCATAACGCCATGAAGTGGCAGCCGATGCCGGCAGCGGCGATCGAGCCGTCCGGCACCTTGGTCGAGGAATTGTGCGGGCAACCGGAACAGAAGAAGGGCGTGCGCGAGCCGATGTCGGTAGCATCCGCCAGCATCGCCTGGAACTGGCGCAGCTTTGCCACCCGCGCCGAAATTTCTTCCGACGGGCCGATGGTCCTGATGATCCTGTCGCCAAGCTCGATGGCGATCTCGTTGGGGTCGAGCGCGCCCTTGGCCGGGAACAGCCAGTCGCCGCGCTCGTCCTTCTTGCCGACGATGACCGGCTGCGTGGCGGTGCCGTAAAGGCTCTCGCGCAATTGCACCTCGATCAGCGAGCGCTTCTCCTCGACGACGACGATGGTGTCGAGGCCACGGGCAAAGTCAGCGATGTGATGCAGGTCGAGCGGCCAGGGGCAGCCGACCTTGAACAGCCGCACGCCGATGCGGTTGGCCGCAGCTTCGTCGATGCCGATGTCCTCCAGCGCCTGGCGGACATCGAGATAGCTCTTGCCCAGCGTGATGATGCCGAGCTTCGGGTTGCGGCCACCCGAATAGACGATGCGGTTCAGCCCGTTGGCATGGATGAAGGCGGAGGCCGCGGCGCGCTTGTGTTCATGCAGCCGCTCCTCCTGGCCGAGCATGTCGATCTCGTGGCGGATGTTGAGGCCGCCGGGCGGCATGTCGAATTCCGGCACGACGATGTTCAGCCGTTCGAGCGCGGCATCGACCGAAGCCGTCGATTCGATGTTGTCCTTGACACATTTGATCGCCGCCCAGGTGCCGGCAAAGCGCGACATGGCAAAGCCGTAGAGCCCGTAGTCGATGATCTCCTGGACGCCGGCCGGGTTGAGGATCGGCACCATGGTGTCGACGAACAGGAATTCGGTGGCGTGCGCATTGGTCGAGGATTCGGCCATGTGGTCGTCGCCCATCAGGGCCAGCACACCGCCATGCCTGGACGAGCCGGCGAGATTGGCATGGCGGAACACGTCTCCTGAACGATCGACGCCCGGCCCCTTGCCGTACCAGACCGAAAAAACGCCATCATGGGTGCCCTCGCCCAGCAGTTCCGTCTGTTGCGATCCCCAGCAAGCGGTGGCGGCAAGCTCCTCGTTGAGGCCGGGCTGGAAGACGATGTCGGCCTGGGCGAGCTGCTTCTTCGCCTTCCACAGCTGCATGTCGAGGCCGCCGAGCGGCGAGCCGCGATAGCCGGAGACGAATCCCGCCGTGTTGAGGCCGGCGCGACGGTCGCGCTCGCGCTGCATCAGAAGCATGCGGATGACCGCCTGCGCACCGGACAGGAAGACGCGCTCCTTCGAGAGGTCGAACTTGTCGTCGAGCGCGACATCATGCAGCGTCATCGGGCATTTCCTCTGCGGAGGCCGCGCGGGGCAGGCAGCCAACGTTCGGAGTCGGATGACGCATCCTTTCTCCCCTTGCAAGGCAGGTCAAACAAAATCGAAGGTACCAGGCAACGCGCAACGAACGGTCGTGGCCATCTCGAATCGGGTGCAAAACCGATCCGCGGACGTTGCCCGGCGCACGAAATTTCTGCGCGGCCGGATCTGGCGGCGATGCGTCAGATGCCCTTCGAGCAATCCGGCTTCGGTTCGCCCGGCAACTTGCCGTCAGGGTGGCCGACGAGATCGGGATTGGCCGTGTAGAGCTGGTCGATGACCAGCGGCCGGTCGGGCAGCACCGACTGGTCTTCCGTCGACATCAAGGTGGTGTCGATCTTCTGCAGGATCGCGCCGTCGGCACCTTTGATGCTGATGGCAATCGCATAGGGCTTGTTCTTGACGATGCAGGTCAGGGCCGGGCTCTCCAGGGTCACCTTGTCGAGCTTCGGCCAGACTTTCTGCTCGACCACCAAAGGCGCGCCGCCGGCGGGATCCTGGAAGCTGGCGACCGCTACCTGGCCGTCTCCCATCGGGCGCAGGGGCCGCAGCGTGACGACATAGGTCGCCCTGGCGAGACGGTAGTTGAAGACGAATATCTTGCCGGAAATCTCGAACAGCTTGCCGTCGTCGTTGCCGGTATCGCGGCAGGCGCCGAGCGCAATGGCGGCGATCAGGGCAGCGCCGACGACGATCGTACGGGAAAGACCTCTAAGCATCCTTGACCTCATTGGCCGCCATGCGGCGGCGGTAGTGACGACTCGCCTTCTGACGGTTGCCGCACACCGCCATGTCGCACCAAAGGCGGCTGGAATTGCGGCTTCTGTCGACGAATAGCCAGGTGCAGTTGGGACAGATCCGGAGCCTTGCGACGGTGTCGTCGCGCAGCAGCGACAGGGCGGAAACCGCCAGCGCCGCCTCGAAGGCGATCGGCGTCACCGGGTCGCCGAACGGCCTTCCCGGCGCACCGATCTCGGTCCGGCTGCCAGCCAGCCCCTCCGCGCAGGCCGTCAGGAACCCGGGCAGATCGGCGGTGGCGACCGCGCCGTTCGACACCGCGCCGCGAAACAGCCGGTCGGTCGCCTCGCGGATCGACAGCACGACGGGCGCGATCGCCACCGGCGACGATACCGCCAGTGGCCTGTCGCCCAGCTCGGTTGCGCGAAAGCCGCTCGCCGCATCGGCGAAGCGGGCGATCTCGGCCGGATCGTCGAAGCGATCGAAGGTTCGCTGCGGATCGCCGCGCAGCACCACGGTGTTCGCCGTGTCGAGGGCAAGCAGGCCGCCGGTGAAGCGGTGTGGGGTCCAGGATACCGTCATGTCAAAAATCTAACCGATAAATCGCATTTGACAAGTTAGATTCAGCGATGCAAACCTTCGCTGGGATGCGGTTCCCGCGGCCTTTTTTGAGCATGTCGTCGTCACGTCAGTCGCTTCGGCATGATCTGAGGTTTTGCATGCTCTATTTCTTCCAGCAGATGCTGAACGGCCTGCATTCGGGAGCGCTCTACGCTCTGCTCGCCTTCGGCTACGTGCTGACCAACGGAATCCTGCACCGCACCAATCTTGCCTATGGCGCGATGTTTGCCTTTTGCGGCCAGACGATGATCCTCACCGCGGCCTTCGGCTATCAGGTGCTGTGGCTGACGCTGCTTGCGGCGGTGGCACTCGGCATCGTCATGGCTTTCCTCTATGCCGCGCTGATCAGCCACGTCCTGTCGCGCAGCGTCTTCGAACCGTTGGCCGACCGCTCGCCCAATGCGATCGTGGTGACGACGCTCGGCATCCTGCTTTTGTTGTCGGAGGCAAGCCGCATCGCCGCCGACACCCATGATCTGTGGCTGCCGCCGATGCTGGCGCAGCCCGTCGTTTTCGCGCAGGATGCGAGCTTCAAGGCAACGCTGACCCTCATCCAGCTGATCGACTGCGCGGTGGTGCTGGCGGCGATCGCGCTGGCCGCCTGGGCATTTGCCCGATCGAGCTTCGGCCGGCGCTGGCGCGCCGTCTCCGACGATCCCAAGGCTGCCGCGATGTGCGGCGTCGACGTGCGCGCTGTGTTTCGGCATGCGGTGCTGTTCGGCGGTTTCTGCGCCGCGCTGGCAGGCGTCATGGCCGGCCTTTATTACGGCAATGTCAGTTTCGGCTCCGGCCTTGTCTACGGCTTGAAGATCCTGTTCGTGACGGCGGTCGGCGGCTATCTCTCGCCGCCGCGCGCGGCGCTGGGTGCGGCGGCCTTCGGCATGGCCGAATCATTGTGGGCCGGCTATTTCCCAGTCGAATGGCGCGACGCCTGGATGTATCTGTTCCTGGTCGCCACGCTGGTGCTGATCGGTGCAGGCCGCGACACCGGTAAAATTGCCTGAGGACATCAGACTTTGGTTGCATGACGCGGGGTAGATCCCCGGTACCCGGCACTGCCCTTCCGTGCGACGGCACTTTGCTGCCTCTATCCTTGTTGACCCGTCCGGCCACACACGGCATACCGTTGGGCCACGTGGCGTGACGGGACAAAGGGGGAGCCGGCACGCCTCCGACATCAGGGAGGAACGCATGGCAGGGCTTCTCGCTCTATCCAGGACCATTGATCGCGCGACCGAATTCATCGGCAAATGGGTGTCGTGGCTGATCCTGCTGGCGATCCTGGTCAGCGCCGCCAACGCCGTCATCCGCAAGGTCTTCGACGTATCCTCGAACGCGTGGCTCGAACTGCAGTGGTATCTATTCGGCGCCGCCTTCATGCTGGCGGCCGCCTATACGCTGAAGCAGAACGAACATATCCGCATCGACATCGTCTACGGCATGTTTTCGCGCCGCGTGCAGCACTGGATCGACCTTCTCGGCCACATCCTCTTCCTGATGCCGTTCGTGACGCTGATGGTGATCTATTTCGTTCCCTATGTGTCGCTGTCGTTTCGCAGCGGCGAGATGTCCAACAACTCCGGCGGGCTGATCATCTGGCCGGCCAAGGCCATCCTGCTCGTCGGCTTTTTCCTGCTCGCCCTGCAGGGCATCTCCGAGATCATCAAGAAGATCGCCATCATGCGCGGCGACATGGACGACCCCAATCCGTTCATATCGGCGCATGAGCAGGCCGAACTCGAAGCCAAGGCGTTGGCCGACGAGGTGCGCTCATGATGGAGTTCATCGCCCAGAACATGGCGCCGATCATGTTCGCCTCGCTGATCATCTTCCTGCTGATCGGCTACCCCGTCGCGTTTTCGCTGGCCGCCAACGGCCTGATGTTCTTCTTCATCGGCGTGCTCCTCTCGCCCTATTCCGGTGGATCGATCAATCTCGCCTGGCCGCTTCTGCACGCACTGCCGGATAATTTCTACGGCAGCCGGGTGATGTCGAACGACACGCTGCTTGCCATTCCGTTCTTCACCTTCATGGGTATCGTGCTTGAACGATCGGGCATGGCCGAAGACCTGCTCGACACGATCGGCCAGCTGTTCGGACCGATCCGCGGCGGCCTTGCCTATGCGGTGATCTTCGTCGGCGCGCTGCTGGCGGCAACCACCGGCGTGGTGGCGGCATCCGTCATTGCCATGGGCCTGATCTCGCTGCCGATCATGCTGCGCTACGGTTATGACCGCCGGCTGGCATCCGGTGTCATCGCGGCATCCGGCACGCTCGCCCAGATCATCCCGCCATCGCTGGTGCTGATCGTGCTGGCCGATCAGCTCGGCCGCTCGGTCGGCGACATGTATGCGGGCGCGCTGATCCCGGGCCTGGTGCTGACCGGCCTCTACGCGCTCTACATCCTGATCATGTCGATCGTCCGGCCGGCGTCGGTGCCGGCGCTGCCGTTGGAGGCCCGTACGCTCGGCCACGGCGTTCTGTCGCTGCTGGTGGCGTTGCTGGTCGCGCTGGCGATTTCCTACGCAGCGTATCGCTATCTCGCGCCGGCGCATGGCGACAATGCCGACATTCTCGGCGCCACTGCAGGCGTGCTGTTCATCTACGTCGTGGCAATTGCCGACAAACGCCTGAACTTCAACATGATGTCCAGGCTGGCGCAGCAGGTGATCATCGTGCTGATCCCGCCACTGGCGCTGATCTTCCTGGTGCTGGGCACCATCTTCCTCGGCATCGCCACCCCGACGGAGGGCGGCGCCATGGGTTCCGTCGGCGCCTTGATCATGGCGGCGGCAAAGGGGCGGCTGTCGCTGGACGTGGTCAAGCAGGCACTGACCTCGACGACGCGGCTGTCGTCCTTCGTCCTGTTCATCCTGATCGGCGCGCGGGTGTTCTCGCTCACCTTCTACGGCGTGAACGGCCACATCTGGGTCGAACACTTGCTGACCTCGCTGCCGGGCGGCGAAATCGGCTTCCTGATCGGCGTCAACCTCCTCGTCTTCTTCCTGGCCTTCTTCCTCGACTTCTTCGAACTCGCCTTCATCATCGTGCCACTGTTGGCACCGGCCGCCGACAAGCTCGGCATCGACCTGATCTGGTTCGGCGTGCTTCTGGGCGTCAACATGCAGACCAGCTTCATGCATCCGCCCTTCGGCTTCGCGCTGTTCTACCTGCGCTCGGTCGCCGCCCGCGTGCCCTATCTCGACCGCATCACCGGCAAAAAGATCGAACCGGTGACCACGGGACAGATCTATTGGGGCGCGGTGCCCTTCGTCTGCATCCAGGTGATCATGATCGGGCTGACCATCGCCTTCCCGCAAATGGTGATGCATTACAAGGGCACGGTGGTCGATCCCGGCACCATCGACTACAAGGTGCCGGAAGTGCCCGGCCTGTCGCCGCTCGCCGCACCGTCGGCCGACGGCGGCACAGTGCCGGCGGCTCCCGCCACCCCTGATCTGTCGCAACCGCCGAATTTCGGCGACACGCCGCCGGCCAAACCGGCGGCACCGCAGCCGGACCTGTCGCAGCCGCCAAGCTTCAACTGAACCGGCATGGCGACGATGATGAGAGCAGTGCGGCTGGAAGCGGTGGGCAGCATCGCCCTGCGCGAGGTCGACAAGCCCGACATCGACCCGGATGAGCTTCTGGTGCGCATCGAAGCCTGTGGCGTCTGTGGGACAGACCGGCATCTGTTCCACGGCGAGTTTCCGTGCACGCCGCCGGTGACGCCCGGCCATGAGTTCTCCGGCATCGTCGAGGCGATCGGAAAGTCCGTATCGGGCTTTGCCGTTGGCGACCGTGTCACCGGCGACCCCAACATCGCCTGCGGGCGTTGCGCGCACTGTCATGCCGGACGGGTCAACCTGTGCAGTAAACTGCGCGCCATCGGCATTCATCGCGATGGCGGCTTTGCCGAATATCTTGCCTTGCCGCAGAAGCAGGCTTTCATCCTGCCTGCCAGCCTGAAGCCGACGCATGGTGCCTTCTGCGAACCGCTCGGCTGTTGCCTGCATGGCGTGGACCTGGCCGAAATCAGACCAGGCAGCTCGGTGGCCGTGCTTGGCGGCGGCGTGATCGGCCTGCTCATCGTGCAGCTGGCGCGTCTGGCCGGGGCCACGACCATCATCCTGTCGACCAGGCAAGCCTCGCGGCGCGCGCTCGCCGAGGATCTCGGCGCCACGGCGACGGTCGATCCGACCGCCGCAGATGTCATCGATACCGTCGCCGGACCAGCGGGCCTGGCGCCAGGCGGTGTCGACGTCGTCTTCGAATGCGCGGGCGTGCGCGAGACCGTCGAGCAGTCGATGCGGCTGGCCCGCGCCGGCGGCACGGTCGTCATCGTCGGCGTGACGCCGCAAGGCATGAAAGCGGAATTCGAGCCTTTCGACCTTTTGTTCCGGGAATTGAAGGTGCTCGGCTCCTTCCTCAATCCCTACACGCATCGCCGCGCCGCCGAGCTCATTGCATCGGGCGCAATCGAGATCGACCGGCTGATCTCCAGGCAGGTGGCGCTCGAAGACGCGGCGGCGGTGATCGCCAATCCGCCGGCGCCGGGCGAGGTCAAGGTGCTGGTGGTGCCGCATCCGGGCTGAGCCGCCACGGCCGTCGCTTGGCCTTGCGCGCTTGCCGGCAACCCATCGATCGGCTATTGGGTTCGCGCCGAAAAAGACATGACCGGTTCGGTAGTCCGGTCTCTTCCGTTTTGAACGGAGGCCTGTTCACCGCATGATTTGCGGGAGAACCCGCGGCCGGCAAGCGAGGTGAAAGTCCGCGAGCCGGTTGGGTCATGTCCGGATTTCCAGATGCCACGCCCCGACGGTTCACGGTCTGCAGCCAAGCCTGTCCGCATTTCAACCCGCGACAGGACAAAGACCATGAAACTGAACCATGCCAATCTCATTACATCAGAAGTCGCAGCTCTTGCCGGCTTTTTCACCAGCCATTTCGGCTTCGAGCTTGTCGCCATGCGCGGCAAGGAGGCCTTCGCGGTCTTGCGCGGCACCGACGGTTTTTCCCTCAACCTGATGATGCCGGGCAAGGGAGACCCCGCCACCTATCCCGACGGTTTTCACGTCGGCTTCTTCGTGGGCAA
Source organism: Mesorhizobium calcicola (assembly GCF_042682105.1). NCBI lineage: Bacteria > Pseudomonadati > Pseudomonadota > Alphaproteobacteria > Hyphomicrobiales > Phyllobacteriaceae > Mesorhizobium > Mesorhizobium calcicola. The sequence goes on along the minus strand of NZ_JBHUGY010000037.1, from coordinate 57,189 downwards.
ATCGGACATTGTGCATGCAAAGCAGGCCGAGCTTGCCGATGCGGGCCTCGCGCCGGGCGAGGTTCAGGAGCTGATGCGCGGCGGCGTCAATTCGACCACCTTCTACTGCCGTGCGCCCGGCGGAATCCTAGTCGAGGTCAGCTCCTCGCCAGCCTGAAATGAAAAACCCCGGGCGAGCAGGCCCGGGGTCTTTCCAAGGGTGGCAATGCGCGGTCTACAGCTTGCCGTTGCGCTGCTGGACCATCATGAAGGTGTCGTAGTTGTATTCGGCCACCTGCGCCCAGAGATAGTGCTCCTTGCGGAAGCCCTTGATCGAATCCCAAATCTTCTTGAACGGCGCGTTGGAGGCTTCCATTTCGGCATAGACCTCGTTCGCCTTTTCGAAGCAGGCGGCCATGATGTCCTGGCTGAACGGGCGCAGCTTCGCTCCACCGGCCACCAGCCGCTTGACCGCCGCAGGGTTCAGATAATCGTATTTCTGCAGCATGTTGGCGTCGGCAGCCTGGGCGGCGGTATGCAGCAGCGACTTGTAGGCCGGCGAGAGCTCGTCGTATTTCGCCTTGTTGAACATCAGATGGACGGTCGGGCCGCCTTCCCACCAGCCGGGGTAGTAGTAATAGGGCGCGACCTTGTAGAAGCCGAGCTTCTCGTCGTCATACGGGCCGACCCATTCGGCGGCGTCGATGGTGCCTTTTTCCAGCGCCGGATAGATATCGCCGCCGGCGATCTGCTGCGGCACGACGCCGAGCTTCTGCACCACCTTGCCGGCAAACCCGCCGATGCGCATCTTGAGGCCGGACATGTCGGCGACCGTGTTGATCTCCTTGCGGAACCAGCCACCCATCTGCACGCCGGTGTTGCCGCCCGGCAGGCCGAAAAGGCCCTGCGTGGCGAGAAACTCGTTGAACAGGTCGATGCCGCCGCCATGGTAGTGCCAGGCATTCATGCCGCGCGCGTTGAGCGAAAAGGGAACCGCCGCACCGAGCGCCCATGTCGGGTCCTTGCCCCAGTAATAATATGCCACCGTGTGGCAGGCCTCGACCGTGCCGGCCGTGGTGGCGTCGGCGGCCTGCAGGCCGGGCACGAGTTCACCGGCGGCGAAGACCTGGACCTGGAAGTTGCCGTCGGTGGCTTCCGACAGCATCTTGGAAAACACCTCGGCGCCGCCATAGATGGTGTCGAGCGACTTCGGGAAGGACGACGCGAGCCGCCATGTCACCTTGGGATTGGACTGGGCTATTGCCGGCGCCGCCAGCGTGGCCGCCGCCGCCGCGACACCGACGCCTGTAACACCAGCCTTGCGAATGAATGAACGACGATCCATGAAGCTCCTCCCTTTTGGACCCAGACCGATGTTCGGGAAATCCTCGATTCCCGTATCGGTTCGCGCGAAACAATACACGGGCAAGAAGTCGAGTCCAGCGCCGCGGCGCGATTTGACGGCGAAGCCCAGCTGCCCTGCAACTATAGTCTAACGGACGATTGCGTGGCCCATGCGACACGCTGAAACTTGCCATGGAAAAATACTGGCGGATCGCCTATTTTGTGGGCAGGAACCCCTTGCCCACATGGAAACCAGAGCCAAAATGCATCAGCCGCTCGTCGCCATATCGACCGACGTCCGTCAGTTCGACAACTACACCTGGCATGCCGCCCCGCAGCAATATCTGGAGGCTGCGATTGTCGGCGCCGGTGTGTTCCCGGTGCTGGTGCCATCGTTCGGCGACCGGCTCGACTTCGATGAACTCCTGTCGTCGGTCGACGGCGTCATGGTCACCGGCTCGAAATCCAATGTGCACCCCTCGCGCTATGGCGGCGACGCCAGCGAGGCCAATGGCCCCTATGACCAGGCGCGCGACGCCACCATGCTGCCGCTGATCCGCAGGGCGATCGAGCGCGGCGTGCCGCTGCTCGCCATCTGCCGCGGCATCCAGGAGATGAACGTGGCGCTGGGCGGCACGCTGGGCACCGAGATCCAGGAGCGCGAGGGTTCGTTCGATCACCGCGCGCCGGTGAGCGACGATCAGGACGAACGCTTCGCCATCCACCAGACCGTTTCGATCAAGCCAGGCAGCTGCCTGGCCGGCGTGTTCGGCGCCGGCGACATCAAGGTCAATTCGTTGCACCGCCAGGCGATCGACCGGCTCGGCTCGAAACTGCAGATCGAGGCGGTCGCCGGCGACGGCACGGTCGAGGCGGTTTCGGTGCGCGACTCACGCGCCTTCGCCGTCGGCGTGCAATGGCATCCGGAATATTGGGTGAAGTCGGACAGCAACTCGGTCAAGATTTTCCGTGCCTTCGGCGATGCCGTGCGGCTGCACGCCGCGGCGAAAGCCGGTGTGCGCGCCGCAGCCGAGTAATCAGTCAGCAGGCTTCCCGTCACCGGCGGCCGCCAGCGACAGCAATGGCGCGGCCGGGGCATAGGATTCGTAACCGTCACCATCCGCGACAGCGAAGGTGACGATCGGATCGACACCATTGGCGCTGAAGGTGACAGTGCCATCCTGTTTTTCGCGCCAGAACTTTGCTCGCTCGATGCCGGGCAGCAGCCGGCGGCAGTTCGGCGCCACCGTCAACAGCGACAGGTCGTCCGAAACCGAAGCACCGCGCGTGACCGCGCAGTTGCCTTCGTCGCCATTGGCCACCAGCCTGAAGCTGTTGGACGGCGCGACCTCATCGGCGGCACTTTCCCAACTGCCGTCATGAAGCAGCTGAAAGCCGCCAAACAGCGCGGCGGCGGCGATCACCAGGGAAAGCGTTTTCATCATTCTTCATTCCCGAACACGGACAGGATGAAGAATGATTTCGAAGGGTTAAGCGGGCGTTAATAAGTGTGGCGACCTGCCACTCTATCGGGACGGAAAAGCGCTTCACACTTCCCTGGAATTGCCGCTTCTTCTTGGCGCAATTCCGGACGGAAAACCGTTTCACACTTTTCCTGGAATTGCTTTGGCCTTCACATTCACCGTCTCCGGCACCGGCGTCAGCGGCCGCCGCCCGGTGAACCAGGAGACCAGATTGTCGACGCACAGATCCGCCATGGCGCGGCGTGTATGGTCCGAGGCCGAGCCGACATGCGGCAACAGCGAGGCGTTCGGCGCGTCGAGCAGCGCCTTGGGCACGTTCGGCTCGTCGGCGAAGACATCAAGCCCGGCAGCGGCGATGGTGCCGTTGGCAAGCGCTGCCGCGAGCGCGGCCTCGTCGACCGTGCTGCCGCGACCGATGTTGACGAACACGCCGTTGGCGCCAAGTGCCGACAGGATTTCGGCATTGACCGCCCTCTCCGTCGAGGCACCGCCTGGCGCCACCGAAATCAGCGTATCGACCGCTTCGGCGAGACCTTTCAGCGTCGGATGGTACTGATAGCCCAGGCCTTCGACCTGGCGCCGGTTGTGATAGGCGACCGGCAGGCCAAAAGCCTCCAGCCGACGGGCAATGGCTTTTCCGATGCGGCCCATGCCGAAAATGCCGACGCGGCGCCCGCGCAGGGTCAGCCGGCTCAGCGGATAGTTGCCCTTGCGCACCCAGCTGCCGTCACGCAGCCATCTCTCGGCGTTGTACAACTCGCGCACGGTGTTGATCAAAAGGCCGATCGCGGTGTCGGCGACCTCCTCGGTCAGCACGTCGGGCGTGTTGGTGACCATGATGTTTTTCGCCGCCGCATGGCCGACATCGACCGAATCATAGCCAACGCCGAAGGAGGCGACGAGTTCGAGATTGGGCAATGCATCCATCATCGCCGCATTGATGCCGGCGAACGAAGCGATGGCGCGCACGTTGCTGCGCATCTCGTCGGTGACCAGCGTCGGATCGGCACGTTCGATTTTGATCCGCCTGAAAGTGTGTTCGATGCGGTCGACCGCATGATCATTGAAATCGCCCGGCACCAGTATGGCGACGGTCTGCAAGTGTTCGGCCTTGGTCATGCACGCTCCACAGGCTTGCCGGTCGACTGGCGCACGTGCAGTTCCGGCTTGATCAATTCCTGCGAGGGCCGCACCGTCTGTCCGTTGAGCTTGTCCAGCAGCGCGCTGGCGGCGCGGCGGCCAACCTCGCGCTGGCCATTCCAGACTGTGGTGAGCGCCGGTGTTGCGATTGCCGCCTCCTCGAGATCGTCATAGCCGGTGACCGAAATGTCGGTGCCCGGCACCAGGCCGGCACGGGCAATGCCGTTCATCAGGCCGATGGCGACCAGATCATTCCAGCAGCAGGCGGCGGTCGGCTTGTCTTTCAGCGCCAAAAACTGTCCAGCCGCCTCGAATCCGCCCTGCTTCGTGCGCGGCCCGGCAATGCGCCAGGACGGCCTGACCTCAAGCCCGGCAGCCTCCATGGCGTTGACGTAACCCTGGTAGCGATCGCGGCCGGTCGAGGTCTGGTCGGTGCCGCCGATCATGGCGATGCGCTTGTGGCCGAGCGAAATCAGATGGTTGGTGGCGAGCCCGGTGCCATAGGCATCGTCGCCGCGAAACACCGGCACGTCGGCGCCCTCGACGGTGCGCGCGATCAGCACCGCCGGCAGCCCGTTCTCCTCGGCCATCAGGATGTCGGAAGCCGGTGTGCCGATGGCCGGCGACATGATGACGCCGTCGGCGCCGAGCTGCAAAAGCGTGTCGATGAAGGTCCGCTGCTTCTCGAGCTGGTCGTAGTGGTTGGACAGGATGAAGGTCTGCCGGCTGCGGTCGAGCTCGCTTTCGATCGAGCGCAGGATCTCGGCGAAGAACGGGTTCATGATGTCGTGGACGACGACACCGACAATGCCCGAACGCGAGGTGCGCAGGCTGGCGGCGCGGCGGTTGTAGATATAGCCGATGGCGCGCGCATGTTCCTTGATGCGGTCGCGGGTGGCGCCGGCGACCAGCGGGCTGTCGCGCAGCGCCAGCGACACCGTGGCCGTCGACACGCCGAGCGCGTCCGCGATCGTCGATAGCTTGATCTTCTGTGCCAGCGACCTGTGCTCCCCGACCGGCTTCAACCCTTATGCATGTCGTTGTCCCGAAACCGGTTCCCACTTTTGGGGCGACATGCATTAAACAGTTTAAAGGCGGCGTTATGCCACCGATCGAGGGCAAATCAAAGTTTTTTTGCCAGAGCTTCCGCCTCGACATCCGAGGCCGCACGGCTCTGCAGCCGAAGCTGGTGCTCGCGATGGACGATGTAGAGGCCGCTGGCGACGATGATTGCGGCTCCGACCAGTGTCCAGCGGTCGGGAAACTGCTTGAAGACGATCCAGCCGGAAATGATCATCCACACCATCTGTGAATAGGGGTATGGCGCCAATGCCGTGGTCGTCGCCAGTCGGTAGGCCTGGACCAGCAGCCAGTGACCGACGCCGCCGAACACGCCGAGCATGAGCAGGACGAACCAGTGCCAGCCGTCATGCGGCAGGGAGAACGAAAACGGCAGCAAGGGCAAAAGCAGCACCGCCGGCGCCAGCGCCGCAAACAGGATGAGGCTTTCCGACGTCTCGCTCGCCGACATGCGGCGCGTCATGATGACGTAGAAGCAGTTCGACAACATCGAGCCGAGCGCGAAGAGATGCCCGATGCCGAAGACACCGACGCCTGGCCGGGTGATGATCAGAACCCCGGCGAAGGCAGCCAGGATCGCCAGCCAGCGCCGCCAGCCGGCCCATTCGCCAAGCAACGGTCCGGCGAGCGCCGTGATCACCATCGGCCCGAAGAAATAGATCGAGGTGGTCTCGGCCAGTTGCAGGGACCTGAGCGCCAGGATGTTGAACATGGTCGATCCGAACAGGAACAGGCCGCGCAGGACATGTGCCGGCAGGTTGACTGGGCGAAACCGCACCGGTTGGCGCCAGCCGCGCAAAAGCGTGCCGACCAGCACGACATGCACGGCAAAGCGCACCCAGGCGACGATCAGTACGGATACGCCGGCAAGGACGAGATATTTGCTTGAGGTGTCGAGGAAGGTGAAGAAGACGTAGGTGGAAAGCATGCAGAGAATCGCCACCGGGGGCGTCGCGCTTTCTGGATGTCGTTGGGGAGCACTCACTTGCAGGCCGGGTGGGAAGCTGGGCTGGAGCCCACCTTTGCGGGAAATGCCGCTTGCCGGCAAGCCAATTGTCGCCGGCCGCCACGCCAAAGCCGGCTGGCATAACAACAGCCGCCGGCAGGCTTAGTCCATGCTCCTGGATGCTAGGCGTGCATGCGGGCACCCTTGGTGATCTTGTCGACCACCTTCTTTTCGGCGCGAAGCGCGATACCGACCACCTTGGCGTCTTCAGGCGCGAATTCGGCGAAGACGGCGCGGTTGGCCGCATCAAAGCCGGTCGAAAACATCTCCTCGACATAGAGCGAAGTCGTCACGCCGCGCTCCAGCGTGCGCCGGTGGATCGTGCCCAGCATTGCTTGGTCGGTGGACAGCACGATGACCGGCTGGACCGACAGCGGATTGTAGAGATTGCCGGCGCGATCGCGATAAGGTTCGCCGATGATGTCTGGAGACTGGGCGACGATGCCGCTGGTGAGGAAGGCGGTGACATTGAGTTTCTGCCAGACCGGCAGATCCTCCCTGAGCACGATTGCAAATTTCGTATCGAACATGAGAAAATAGCCCATTCGAGGTTGCGCCCCGGTTTCGAGGCTGAAGGAGACAATGTCGCTCGAATTAGACCGCCAGGCCTTCGAGGGTCTTGGACGTTTGTGCGTCGACGCGGCGGAGAACTGCATCATCTCCGCCTCCGACCCCGCCGGCATGGAGCGGATCGAGGCGCGCTTCCATGGCAGCGCCTTCGATCTGCATCGCCACGACACCTACGCCATCGGGGTGACGCTGCACGGCGTGCAGACGTTCCGCTACCTCGGCGCGACACGCCACAGCCTGCCCGGCCAGGTCATCGTGCTGCATCCCGACGAATTGCATGACGGCGGTGCCGGCACCGAGGAGGGGTTGCGCTACAGGATGCTCTATCTGGAACCGTCGCTGATGCTCGACTGCCTTGGCGGCGTGTCGCTGCCGTTCGTCAGGGACGGCGTGCTGACGGACGACAGCTTCTGCGCAACGCTGCTTTCGGCGCTGGGGCCGCTGGAGGAGGAACTCGACGAGCTGTTCGTTGCCGACTTCCTCGCCCAGCTGATGCAAAGCCTGGCGCGGCATGCCGGCCAGCCGGCGAAGCCGATTGCCAGAACGGCATGGCGAGCGGCGGCGCTGGCGCGCGATTATCTCACGGAGAATTCCGGCCGCCTCGTCCGTTCGGGCGAATTGGAGGCGATCACCGGGCTCGACCGCTATGCCCTGTCACGACATTTCCGCGCCGCCTTCTGCACCAGCCCGCATCGCTTCGTGGTGATGCGCCGGCTTCAGAGCGCGCGGCGGATGATCGCTGCCGGCGAGCCCCTGGCGCAGATCGCCATCGAGGCCGGCTTCAGCGACCAAAGCCATTTTATCAGGCAATTCAAGAAGGCGTTCGGCATGACGCCGGGGCGCTGGTCGTCGCTGATCCAACGCGCTGCCGCGGCGGCGGCTTGATCGTTGCGCCGGGATCAGGCGTCGTCCGTCTCGGCGTCGTCGTCGATCAACACCAATTCCTCGTTCGAGAGATTGGCCTCGATGCGGGCAAGCAGCTTGAACAGCGCCTTCTGGTCCTTCTTGTCGAGGCCCTTCAGCGCCTGCTTTTCGGTCTTCTTCACCGATTTCTCGATGGCGTGGATGATGTCGCGGCCTGTATCGGTGAGGAAAATATGCGCCTGGCGTGCATCGGCCGACGAGGCGCGCTTTTCCAGAAAGCCCTGCGCCTGCAGCCGGTTGATGGTCTTGGTGATGGTCGGCGGGCGCACGCCGAGGCGGCCGGCCAGATTGCCCGGTGTCTGGCCGTCTTCACGGTCGAGCGCCAGCATGATCTGGTCCTGGCCGGCATAGAAGCCGTGCGCCAGAAGCCGCGCCGCGAGCGCGGTTCTTGCCAGCCTTGCCGCCGAATGCAGCCGGCTCATTGTCGCAGTCTTGTCCGCCTTGGCCATGGTCATCCCTCTTCGGCCGTACCGGTGCGGTCAGCATAGACACAGCCGGCCGGTTGGCAATCGACGATCAAAAAGATTCCGGCATTCCAAACAGCTTTGCCGGCAAGCATTGCGGTGTCCGCCGTGGCTAATGCCAGATGTTTATTTCAGTTAGATGACAAACGACTTTTCGCGAGCGGAGTTTTCGCCGCGGGCCGCGTGCGTGAGGGAATGTCGCTCAGCCGGGCTTCACCGCGACGATCATCAGCGCCTGGTAGGCATCCTCCACCTCACGCAGTGCGGCCTGCGACAACGCTCCCGCCTGCCTGGCGATACCGTCGCTGGCGTTCGAGGTGTCGCGTTTGCCGGGTCGGTCATTGTATGGCGCGACTGTCGTGAATATCTGCTCGCTGAGACTGTCGGGGAAAAACAACTGGCCGGTCATCACCGAACTGTCGTCGGGGAAGACCTTGAAATGGATATGGGTGGTGCGGCCACGATACCAGCCGGGATAGATGGTGGCGAAGGAAACGATGCCGCTTGCATCGGTCTTCTGCCAGCCACGCAGGAAGGTCTGGCCCGACGTGTCGACATCGCGGCCGTCACCTTGTCTTGGATAGCCCGAATAGGCACCTTGCGCGTCGCAATGCCAGATGTCGACGCGGGCGCCGACAAGCGGGCGGCAGGCCGCGTCGACAACCTGCAGCCTTACATCGAGGGCAAGGCCCTTCTTGCCTTCGGTGACATCGGCACGTTCGAGTTTCGGGTCGAAATAGAATGGCCCTTCGGTCACCTCGGGTGTGATGGAGCAGACGCCGGCGCCAGTTTCAAACAGGGCCAGTCCGGCATAGGACGAGGTCTTGGCAGCCGAAGACCTGGTGGCCGAAGATTGGGCGGCCATTGCGGCGGCCGGCAGGAAGGCACCACCGCCGGCTGTCACCGCGATCAAGCCGAGCGCCTTGCGCCGGCTCAACGGGAATGAGGATGGCTTGCCGGACATGTCATGCCTCGCGAATTGGCCTCCCGCGTCCTGATCCAGGCCGTGATGGCGGCTCTCGCCAGTGAAAATCCGGTCATGCCGGCGAGCCGGTTTGGACCATCGGTTTGCCTCGTGCAAAAGCCCGGCACACATCCTATATGGAGCCGACAATCCCTTTTTCGAGGCCCTGGATTCTTCAAAGGCCCATATTCTTCGAGGCAAGTGATGAGCGACGCACAGATGCAGATCCCCGTAACCGTTCTGACCGGCTATCTCGGCGCCGGCAAGACGACGCTGCTCAACCGCATCCTGTCGGAAAACCACGGCAAGCGTTACGCCGTCATCGTCAACGAGTTCGGCGAAATCGGCATCGACAATGAGCTGATCGTGGAATCCGACGAGGAGATCTACGAGATGAACAATGGCTGCGTCTGCTGCACGGTGCGCGGCGACCTGATCCGTGTCGTCGAGGGCCTGATGCGCCGGCCGGGCCGTTTCGACGCCATCGTGGTCGAGACCACCGGCCTCGCCGATCCGGTGCCGGTGGCGCAGACCTTCTTCATGGACGACGACGTGCGCTCCAAGACCAGGCTCGACGCGGTGGTGGCGCTGGTCGATGCCAAGCATCTGCCGCTGCGGCTCAAGGATTCCAGGGAAGCCGAGGACCAGATCGCCTTCGCCGATGTCGTCGTGCTCAACAAGACCGATCTCGTCACCTCCGAAGAGCTCGCCAAGGTCGAAGCGACGATCCGCGCCATCAATCCGGCGGCGAAGATCCATCGCACCACCCGCGCCGGCGTCGCCCTGTCGGAAGTGCTCGACCGCGGCGCCTTCGATCTTTCAAGGGCGCTGGAGAACGACCCGCATTTCCTCGAAGGTCATGACGATCACGACCATCATGACCACGACCACCACGATCACGATGGCCACCATCACCATGATCATGACGGGCACGACCATCACGACCATCCTTCCGACATCCATGACGTGACGGTGCAGTCGGTGTCGCTGCGCGGCGGCGAGATGGACCCGAAAAAATTCTTCCCTTGGATCGAGAAGATCACCCAGATGGAAGGCCCCAACATCCTGCGGCTGAAGGGCATCATCGCGCTCAAGGGCGATGACGAGCGCTATGTTATCCAGGGCGTGCACATGATCATCGAGGGCGACCACCAGCGCGCCTGGAAGGACGGCGAAAAGCATGAGAGCCGGCTGGTGTTCATCGGCCGCGAACTCGACGCCGAACGGCTGAAGAAGAGTTTTGAGGCCTGCCAGGCGGCTTGATTTCCCAATCAATTTATGGCGCTAGCGCTGGCCTTCCTTCTCCCCTTGTGGGAGAAGGTGGCCAAGCGAAGCTCAGTCGGATGAGGGGTGTTCCAGCTTGGCAAACCGCATTCCGTCCAGCACCCCTCAACTGTCTTGGCGCTGCGCGCCAATCCACCTTCTCCCACAAGGGGAGAAGGAAACGAGCGCGGCCGCCTCTGATGAGACGCTGAGAGGCGCAAGCAGAAATCTCGAATGGAATGGTCTTATATGCCCACAGTCGCCCCGCTTGATCTCGAAGGCCATTGCGTCGCCGCCGTCTTCCTCGGCGACGTGCCGCATTTCGCGATGGCCGACGGCACCGTCCATCGGCTCGACCATGGCCACAAGACGGTGCAGGCCAATGACGGGCTGCTCGCGGCTTTCCACGATGCGGCCAATGACCGGCTGATCACCGGCGGCGAGGATGGCAAGATTTTCTCCGTCACCGCAGGCGGCAACGTCAAGGAGCTGGCGAGCGCCGGCAAAAAATGGATCACCAGCGTCGCCGGCGGACCGCAGGGTGCCATCGCCTATGCGACGGGCAAGACAGCCTTCGTGCGCTTCGCCGACGGCAAGACCAGGGAATTTGTCCATCCGCGTTCGGTCGAGGGGCTGGCGTTCTCGCCCAAGGGCATGCGCTTCGGTGTTGCCCGCTACAATGGCGCGACGCTGCATTTCCCGGCCGCCGAGGGCAAGCCGGTCGAGCTCGAATGGGCCGGCGCCCATACCGGCATCACCTTCTCGCCCGACGGCGCCTTCCTCGTCACCACCATGCAGGAAAACGCCCTGCATGGCTGGAAGCTCGCCGACGGCAAGCACATGCGCATGACGGGCTATCCCGGCAAGGTCAAAAGCCTGTCGTGGAGCGTGAAAGGCAAGTGGCTGGCGAGTTCCGGCGCACCGGCGGCGATCGTCTGGCCGTTTTCAGGCAAGGACGGGCCGATGGGCAAGGCGCCGCTGGAACTCGGCACGCGCGGCAACGCCATGGCGACGGCGGTCGCCTGCCACCCGAGCCAGGATGTCGTCGCCGTCGGCTATGACGACGGCATGGTGATGGCCGTACGCTTCTCGGACGCCAAGGAAGTGCTGCTGCGGCGACCGGGCAAGGGCGCCGTCACCTCGATGATGTGGGACAAGGAAGAACGCCGCGTCGCCTTCGGCAGCGCGGCCGGCGACTGCGGCGTCATCGACATCACGGCGTAAGGTGTGTTGATATTCAGGTGAGGCCGGCCTGCAAACGACGGCTCTGAGCGCTTCCGGTGCTCACGGACCCGAATGTCCGCTCCGCTCCGGTTCTCGAAAGCCATCATTTTCGGCTCGGCCTGACCTGAATCTCAGCACAGCTTTAGTCTGGGATTTATTCGGCGCCGCAGGAAACCTTGCCGGTCAGATCGGCGGTCTTGCCATCGCCATCCTTGTCGGCCGTGCTGTCATAGACGGCAAGCGTATACTGCCCGTCATAGATGCCTTCGTCGCTGGCCTTGGTCAGGATCGTCAGTTCGACATAGTTATAGGCATTTGCGACCTGATTCTCGTGGTAGATGTTCAGCCGCAGCTCCTTGTCGTCGAGCCAGTACTGGGTCAGGTTGGAATCCTCGAACGCGGTCTTGTGCAGATGGTCGTCAACGGGCCTTGCCTTGATTTCAAGGTCGCCGCGAAAGTTGAAAGTCGGGCCGCCCATGCCTCTGGTGACGCCGGCACCGACATCGAATGTGACAGCCGCATCGTCGACGTTGCACCAGATGCCGCCGGAGGCGACGGCTGTGCCGGCCGACAGGAACAGCGCCGCTGCGCCGATGATCGTCCGCATTTTTTCCCCCACGTCGCCCATTGCCGTCCGCATTGGCGCTGACTTCGGTATCTGCGTCAAGCATTGCAATTCGCGGCTGAGCCAATGCAGGGCAGACGCGCGGCCGATTGCAGTCGCGGACATGGATTGGCTAAGAGGGACCAACCAGAGCGGTTCATCGTTTCACGGAAACGCAGAACCGCTCTGTCTCTTTGTCTTGCGCAATTCCCTGAGGGAAAGCGCTATGCGCTTTCCCGGGAAAACCGTTTCGCACTTTTCCTTGGAATTGCTCTAGGGGGTTTTCATGCACAGTAGCGACACTTCAAGGACGTCCATCGGCGGCATTGATCGCGACCGCATTGCCGATCTGCGCGAGACCGAGGCGGCAGCCTTCCGCAAGGCGCGGCCGCAATCGCAAGCCAAGGTCGGCAATGGCCTGCCCGGCTTCTTCGGCGGTGTGCCGATGCACTGGATGAACGACTGGCCGACGCCGTTTCCGATCCTGGTCGACAGCGCCAGGGGCGCCACCATCACCGACATCGACGGTATCAGGCTCGACGATTTCTGCCTTGGCGACACCGGCTCGATGTTCGGCCATTCGCCGCCGCCGGTAGCGCGCGCCATACGCCGCCAGGCCGGACGCGGCCTGACCTATATGCTGCCTTCGGAAGACGCGCTCGCCATCGGGCCGCTGTTGCAGCAGCGTTTCGGCCTGCCGTTCTGGCAGATCGCGACGACGGCGACAGATGCCAACCGCTTTGCGCTGCGGGTTGCCCGCGCCGTCACCTCCAGGGAAAAGATCCTGGTCTTCAACGGCTGCTATCACGGCTCGGTCGACGAGACGATGGTGCGGCTGGTCGACGGTATCCCTGTCAACCGGCCGGGGCTGGCGGGCGAATTCCGCGACCTGACCCGTACGGCCAAGGTCATCGAGTTCAACGACGTCGCCGCCCTGGAGGCCGCGCTTAGGGACAAGGATGTCGCCTGTGTCATCGCCGAGCCGGTGCTGACCAATTCCTGCATGGTGCTGGCCGATCCAGGCTTCCATGACGCGCTGCGCAGGCTGACGCGGGAAGCCGGTACGATGCTTCTGATCGACGAGACGCATACGATCTCGACCGGCCAGGGCGGCTACACCAGGACACACGGCCTGGAGCCGGACTTCTTCGTGCTGGGCAAGCCGATCGCCGGCGGTGTGCCGGCAAGTGTGTGGGGCATGAGCGACGATGTCGCCTCGCGCTACGCCGCCTACAACAGGGAGAAGGAGCCGGGTTATTCCGGCATGGGCACGACATTGTCGGCCAATCCGCTGCAGTTCGCGGCGATGCGCGCCACGCTCGAAGAGGTGATGACCGAGGACAATTATGCCCGCATGGATCATCTGGCGCGGCGGCTCGACGCCGGACTGACCGGCGTGATCGACCGCTACCGCTTGCCCTGGCATGTTGCCCGCGTCGGCGCCCGCGTCGAGTTCATCTGTGCACCCGGCCCCTTGAGAAATGGCGCCGAGGCGGAAACGGCGCATGCGCCGGAACTGGAGGCAGCCATCCATGTCGCGCTGGTCAATCGCGGCGTGCTGATCGCACCTTTCCACAACATGATGCTGATCTCGCCGGCGACCACCGGAGCCCAGGTCAACCGGCTGATCACCGCCTTCGGCGTGGTTGCGGCAAAGCTTGCGGCATGAGACAAGCGGCTAACAAATGGGCGCGCCAAGCAAAGCCGGACAGATCATGACCTCACCTTCGGGCTCGACGCCCACCGAGGCGCAAGCCTTTCTCGACGCCCACCCCGAGATCGAAGCCTTCGATATCGTGCTGACCGACGCCAATGGCGTCGGCCGCGGCAAGATCGTGCGCCGGCATGAGCTGAAAGGCATCTTCGAGGGCGGCCGCCATATGCCGATCTCGATTCTGGGCCTCGATATCACCGGCGAGGACGTGCACGAGACCGGGCTGATCTGGACCACCGGTGACGGCGACCTCAGGGCATGGCCGATCCCCGGCACGCTGGTGCCGCTCTACGGCACAAACCCGCCGCGCGGCCAACTGCTGATGGCGATGCATCACCTCGACGGCCAGCCAATGTCGTCGGATCCGCGGCTGGCGCTGGCCCGGCAAGTGGAGATACTGGCGGCCAAGGGTCTTTATCCCGCCGGCGCCTTCGAGCTGGAGTTCTTTCTGCTGGCCAATGAGCGCGACGCCGAAGGCAAGGTGCAGCCGGCGCGCGCCGTGCTCGACGGCCGCGTCTCCGGCAAGACGGAAGTCTATTCCGTCGATCATCTACACGGCATGGAGCCGCTGTTCTCCGACATCTATGCGGCGGCCAAGGCGCAAGGCATTCCTGCCGAGACGGTGATTTCCGAATACGCGCCCGGCCAGTACGAATTGACGCTGAACTACCGCAAGGACGTGATGCGGGCGGCCGACGATCTCGTCATGCTGAAACGGCTGGTGCGAGCACAGGCACGCCGCCATGGCGTCACCGCTTGTTTCATGGCCAAGCCGATCGAGAAATATGCCGGCTCGGGCATGCATTTCCATGTCTCGCTGCTGGACAAGGCGGGCCGAAACGTCTTTGCCGAAGCCGGTGGCGAGAGCTGGTCGCTGCCGCTGTTGCGCGGTCTCGGCGGCCTCATCCAGACGATGGCCGAATCCATGCTGGTGTTTGCGCCGCACGCCAACTCCTGGCGGCGCTTCGTTTCGCAATCCTATGCACCGGTGGCGCCGACCTGGGGCGTCAACAACCGCTCGGTAGCACTGCGAATACCGGCGGGCGACGCGAAGAACCGGCGCATCGAGCACCGGCCGTCGGGCGTCGATGCCAACCCCTATCTGATCGCCGCGACCGTGCTTGCCGGCATCGTCAAAGGCCTCGACGAAGGTCTCGACCCCGGCCCGGAAACCACCGGCAACGGCTATGAAGCGGCGGTGACGCGCACGACGATGCCGGTCGACTGGCGCGCCGCCATCGAGGCCGCGCGGGCATCGAGCTTCCTGAAGGGCGCGCTCGGCGAAGACCTGCACCGGACCTTCGTGGCGATCAAGCAGGCCGAATATCTGCGCGTGGCGCGCACGGTCAGCGAGCTGGACTACCACCTCTATCTGCACGAGGTTTGAGGAAAGGAACCATCGTTCGCCTCGTCCATTTCAATATCGAACCGGACGAGGCAGGATGATGGCGACCACGGGCCTTCCGCGTGAGGCGAAGATGCCAGACCGGCGCGTTTCTGTGCCACGCGCCGAGTTGATATCAGCCGAGACCAATGCCAACTCGGTCACGGAACTGCGCGAGGCGGCACAAGGTTGCCGTCGCTGTCCCCTGTGGGGCAATGCAACACAGACCGTCTTCGGTGAAGGGCCCGATAACGCCAAGGTGATCTTCGTCGGCGAACAGCCGGGTGATCAGGAGGATCTCGCCGGAAAACCGTTCGTTGGCCCGGCGGGCAAGGTCTTCGATGCCATACTGGACGACGCAGGGGTCGACCGGCAGAAAGTCTACGTCACCAACGCGGTCAAGCACTTCAAGTTCGAACCGCGCGGCAAGCGTCGCATTCATTCCAAGCCGAATGCCGGCGAGGTTCAGGCCTGCCGCTGGTGGCTCGACAAGGAGTTCGAGTTGATCAAGCCAAATCTTGCTGTCGCGCTTGGCGCAACGGCGGCGTTGTCGCTGCTGGGCAAGGCAACACCGGTGATGAAGATGCGCGGCGAGGTGATCAAGCGCGACGACGGACTGCGCGTGTTCATTACCATCCATCCCTCCTTCATCCTGCGCGTCCGTGAAGCCGCAGACAAGGAAGCCGAACGCGAGCGGTTCCTGCACGACATGAAACAGGTGAAACGGCTGATGGCGGCTTAAGGTTACTTAACGAGGATTGCTCTCAGGTCGTTGACATTCTTGCCTGTCGAGCCGGGCGCGAAAAGATCGCCGACGGCATTGAACGCCGCGACTGCCGCTGTATGGAACGGTCGGTCCGGAGGCGACCAGCGCTGGGATTGTCGCCGGGAATATCGGAGACAACCAGCGACACCACTTTGGCCGGCCAGGCGGCTGCCGCCAGCCGGCCACCCTTGATGGTGGAGACATGCTTGCGGATGGTGTTCATCGCCGCGATCGGTGCGCCGGAAGCGAGCAGCGCCTCGTTGACGGCGATCTCGTCGGCCAGCGTCAGGCCGGCGGCTACTCCGCGCCTGAGATTTCATTGGACAGACCATAGTGACTGTATGAGTGTGAACGCATGATCCATGTGGGGGGCATCATGGTGCTGGTTCGGTCGTTGGTGTCGCGTTTTGTACCTGTGCTTTGCGCGCTTCTGCTTGCCTCCCTTTCACCGGGGATCGCAACAGCGCAACAAGCCGATGTCGTGCTGGCTGTCGGCACCATCACCACCGACAACTATCCGGGCCAGGAGTTTGCCGGCAACGGTCTGAGCGAAGCGATTTTGCACGCTGCCGTCAACATGTTGGATGACGGTGGGCAATTTGCCTGGTGCGCTGGACGGGTCGTTGAGTGGCGGCGAATCGACGAGGTGAACAAGGAACAGAAGTTCCAGCAGACGGAGTATGTCGACCAGGCCACCGCGATCAAGAAACTGGGTACTATCGCGGCAGACTATCTGATTGGCGGCAGCATCAAGTTCGGCGCCGGGAAAGCCGATTGGACCATTGAGATCAGAACCAACCCCGGCGGCGCGCTTGTTGACAGCTTCACCGGCTTTGCCAAGGACGATGCGGTGGCGGACGAGGCCGGCCGCATCGCCGAACACGTGCTGGACAAGATTTGCCCTGGCCCCTGGACAGTCACCGGCGGCGGCGCGCGGATCGTGGTGACCGGGACCGTGATGAAGCTAGACGAGCCGTTCAAGGTGGTTGGCAAGTTCCCTGGTGGCACTGCGAATTTCGTATACTCGCCGACGTCGCGCGCGGGCGGGACAGTAGACTATGTGCTTGCCGGAAGCGGTGTTTCGGGCGCTGGCAGCGGCACCTATGCTATCGGTCCGTCGGGCGACAGCTTCACCATGACGATCCGGCAAACCACGAAGGGCTGCATCACCGGAATACCGAACTCCTGCAAGACCAACAGCGAAGTCCTGACACTGACCCCGATTTCGCACTGAAGGGTCTGCTCCATGCCCAGGTCATGCCGCCCTGGCTGACCCAGGTCATGCCGCCCTGGCTGACCTGGCCGAACAACCGTCCCCGGCCAGCATCACGGCGTCAGCGGATCAATATCGCCCTGAGATCGTTGACATTCGTGCCGGTCGGGCCGGGGACGAAGAGATCATCAATCGAATGGAACGCCGTCCAGGCATTGTTGCCGGCCAGCATCGCCTTGGCGTCCACGCCGGTTGCACGCATGCGCGATACCGTCGAGCCGTCGGCGAAGGCACCGGCATTGTCTTCCGAACCGTCGATACCGTCAGTGTCGGCGGCCAGCGCGTGGATGCCTTGCGTACCGTTGATGCCGATGGCGAAGGCGAGCAGGAATTCCGAGTTTCGGCCGCCCTTGCCCCTTATGCCGTTAGTGGGCGCGCGCAGCGTTACTGTAGTCTCACCGCCGGACAGGATGACAACCGGCTTTGGGAATGGCCGGTTGCGAGTGGCCACTTCGCGCGCGATGGCCGCATGGACGCCACCGACCTCGCGCGCTTCACCTTCGATGGCATCGGAAAGGATGACCGCCTCGATGCCTTGGCGTTTGGCCTCCACGGCTGCCGCTTCCAGCGAGACGCCGGCCGAGGCGATCAGATGCACCTCGTTGCGCGAAAAGCGCTCATCCCCAGGGTTTGGCGCATCGGCGGCCGGCGAGTTGATGTGCGCCATCACCGCGGCCGGCAGTTTCATGCCATAGGCTGATATCGACGCCAGCGCGTCTTCGCGGCTGCCGGTGTCGGGAACGGTCGGTCCGGAAGCGACCAGCGCCGGATTGTCGCCGGGAATATCGGAGACAACCAGCGACACCACTTTGGCCGGCCAGGCGGCTGCCGCCAGCCGGCCACCCTTGATGGTGGAAACATGCTTGCGGATGGTATTCATTGCCGCGATCGGCGCGCCGGAAGCGAGCAGCGCCTCGTTGACGGCGATCTCGTCGGCCAGCGTCAGGCTGCCGGCCGGCGATGGCAGCAGCGCCGAACCGCCGCCGGAGATCAGCGCCACGACCAGATCGTCCGAGGTCAGCCCCTGGACCTTGGCGAGCAGACGGCGCGAGGCTTCAAGCCCTGCGGCATCCGGCACCGGATGCGCCGCCTCGATGATCTCGATGCGCTCGCAGGTCGCGCCATAGCCGTAACGCGTGACGACCAGCCCCTCGATAGGGCCATCCCAGGCTTTCTCGAAGGCCGCCGCCATCTGCGCCGAGCCTTTTCCCGCGCCAATGACGATGGTGCGGCCCCTCGGCTTCGCCGGCAAATGATCCCGGATGGTGCGCTCCGGATCGGCGGCGGCGACAGCGGCGTTGAAGATGGAGGTGAGGAAGGCCTTCGGATCGCTCATTTTGCTTCCGGCGGCAGCGCGAGCTCGCGCCCGTTGATGCCCAGGTGCTTGCACAGTGCCTCGACCACGACGCCGTGATCCTGGCGCTCCGGCAGACCGGAAACGGCGATCACACCAATGACGCCGGCGCCCTTCACCGTGACCGGGAACCCACCGCCGGCCAGCACATAATCAGCAATATCCAGCCCCTCACCGATCTTGAAGGAGCGGTCGGGGCGCTGCTGTTCCAGCACCATGCGGTAGGTGCTTTTCAGGAACCGCTTCACGACATTGATCTTGCGCCGCGCCCAGTCGGGGTTGGAGGCGTTCGAACCGGGCATCGCGGCGTAGAACAGCGGCCGGTCGAAGGTCCTGATGTCGACGATAACAGGCAGGTTTTCGGCCAAAGCTCGATCGCGGATGGCCGAACCGATCTTGAAGGCCACAGCCTCATCGAAGGCGGGAAAGACAAGAGCCTCTTCCTGTCTCTTGATCAGAGCGATGTCGTCAGCAACGGCCATGTCGTTCCCCTGTCAACTTCGCCGCACGGTTTGACCGATGGCCGCCGCCGGGTCAAGCAAGGAACACATCGGAGCGTGCCTAAATCGCCAAGTCGGTCTTGGCCGCCCGTCCCGCGACATAGACCTCGCGCACGGCGCGGTCGTCGCCCAGGGTCTGCAGGAGAAACAGCTCCTGCGCCAGCGTCTCGACCGTTTCCATCCTCAGCCGCATCGCTGGCGTCGCCCTGGCGTCGAGCACGACGATGTCGGCATCGGTGCCTTCGTCCAGCGTGCCGATCTTGTCCGCCACCGACAGCGCCTCGGCATTGCCGCGCGTTATCTGCCAGAAGGACTGGAAAGGATTCAGTTTCTCGCCGTTCAGCGCGATCACCTTGTAGCCCTCATCCATGGTGCGCAGCATCGAATAGTTGGTGCCGCCGCCGACATCGGTGGCGGCGGCGATACGGATCGGCTTTTCGCGGTGGCGAAAGCGCTGGTAGTCGAACAGGCCAGAGCCGAGGAAAAGGTTCGAGGTGGGACAGAACACCGCCACCGAGCCCGTTTCCGAGAGCGCGTCCGCCTCGCGTTCGGACAGATGGATGCAGTGGCCGAACAGGCTCTTCTTGCCCAGCAGCCCGTAGTGCTCGTATACGTCGGTGTAGTCGCGCGACCGCGGATAGAGGTCCTGCGTGAGGGCGATCTCGGCGTGGTTTTCCGACAGATGCGTCTGCATGTGCAGGTCGGGATGCTCGCGGCAGAGCGCACCCGCCATCTCCATCTGTTGCGGCGACGAGGTGATGGCAAAGCGCGGGGTGATGGCATAGTGCTGGCGGCCCTTGCCGTGCCATTCCCTGATCAGCGCCTTGCTGTCGTCATAACCGGATTGCGGCGTGTCGAGCACGCCGTCGGGCGCGTTGCGGTCCATCATCACCTTGCCGGCGATGTTGAGCATGTTGCGGTCATGCGATTCGGCAAAGAAGGCTTCGGCCGACGCCTTATGCACCGAACAGTAGGCGGCCACCGTCGTGGTGCCGTGGCGCACCATCTCGTCGAGGAACAGCCGCGCGATGCGGCGGCCGTGCTGCGCGTTGGCGAACTTCGTCTCCTCCGGGAAGGTGTAGGTGTTCAGCCAGTCGAGCAGTTCGGCGCCATAGGAGGCGATGACCTGCATCTGCGGGAAATGCACATGCGCGTCGATGAAGCCCGGCAGCAGCAGATGCGGCCGGTGGTCGATCTTCTTCGCGCCCTCGCCTGCCTGTTTCTCGACTTGCGTATAGGCGCCGGCGGCGACGATCCGGCCATCGCGGATCAGCAGGCCGCCATCCTCCTCGTAGCGCCAGGCGGAATGATCATCGATGGTTTGCGGCCAGCGCACAAAGGACAGCGTGCGGCCGCGCAGAAGTGTCGAGGTCATGCTATTTCCCCGCGCCTTCGAACCAGGCCACCAGCAGCGCCCGTTCCTTGTCGGTGATCTGGGAGACGTTGGCCGGCGGCATGGCGTGGCTGCGACCGGCCTGCAGATAGATCTCGCGGGCGTGGTTGGCGATGTCGGCGTCGGTGTCGAGCATCACGCCCATCGGCGCATGATAGATGCCCTCATAGACCGGCTCCGCCGCGTGGCACATCGAGCAGCGGCCGAGCACGGTGTCGCGCACGGCCGGGAAATGCACCGATGCGACATAGACCTGCGCAGCCGCCGATTCCTTCGATTCGCCGGTCAGCACCTTCGGCGCGGTCGACAGCCAGATGATGATGATAAACAGGACGAGCGCCGCCAGCCAGGTCCAGGTCGGGTTGCCCTTGCGCGCATGGACGCTGTTGAAATAGTGCCGGATCAGCACGCCGATGATGAACACCAGCGAGGCGATGACCCAGTTGAACTGCGTGCCGAAGGCCAGCGGATAGTGGTTCGACAGCATCAGGAACAACACCGGCAGCGTCAGGTAGTTGTTGTGCAGCGAGCGCTGCTTGGCGATCTTGCCGTATTTCGGATCGGGCTTGCGGCCGGCGATGAGGTCGGCGACGACGATCTTCTGGTTGGGGATGATGACCATGAAGACGTTGGCCGACATGATCGTCGCGGTGATGGCGCCGAGATGCAGGAAGGCGGCGCGACCGGTGAACAGATGGGTGAGCCCCCAGGCGATGAACACCAGCACGCAATAGAGCACCAGCATCAGGCCGGTGTCGCTTTTTCCCAGCGGCGAGCGGCACAGAAGATCATAGACCACCCAGCCGACGCCGATCGTTCCCAGCGACAGCAAGATGCCAGCCGGCACCGACATCGGCAGCACATTGGGATCGATCAGAAACAGGTCGGCTCCGGCATAATAGACGACGCACAGCATGGCGAAGCCGGACAGCCAGGTGGCGTAGGATTCCCATTTGAACCAGGTCAGGTGCTCGGGCATTTCGGCCGGCGCCACCAGATATTTCTGGATGTGGTAGAAACCGCCGCCATGCACCTGCCATTCCTCGCCGAAGGCGCCGACCGGCAAGCCCGGACGCTGGCGCAGGCCGAGATCGAGCGCGACGAAATAGAAAGACGAGCCGATCCAGGCGATGCCGGTGATGACGTGCAGCCAGCGCACGGCGAAGCTCAGCCAGTCCCAGAAAATCGCGAAATCCATCATCGAAGTCGTCCCTGCCGATGACGCGACTTTACGGTGTGGCGCGCAAACGGAAAGAGGCGAGGTGTGCGATGACTTTCAAAAAAAATGGAAAATACTAGGTTGGCCTGACGCAGCCGCATGAAAGCCACGTAACCGCATGGCCTATCTCGACAACATCGCCGTCTTCGTTCGCGTCGTCGAACTCGGCAATCTTTCGGCGGCGGGGCGCGACATGCGCATTTCGCCGGCGGTCGCCTCCAACCGCATCAAGGAGCTGGAGAAGCATCTCGGCGTGCGGCTGTTCAACCGCACCACTCGGCAATTGATGCCGACCGAGCATGGCACGGTGTTTTATTCGGGCGCCAAGCAGGTGCTGGAGGCGATCACCGAAGCGGAAGCCGCGGTCTCGGCGCTGTCCGGCCAACCACGCGGCACCATCCGGGTCACCGCACCCTTGGGCCTCGGCCGCCGGCTGGTGGCTTCGGGCATCCCCGATTTCCACGACAAATATCCTGATATCGAGGTGCGGCTCAGGCTCTCGGACCATAATGTCGACATCATGAAGGAAGGCATCGACGTCGCCTTCCGGCTCGGTATCATCGAGGATTCCAGCCTCAGGATGCGCGGCATCATGGAATGCGAACGCGTGCTGGTGGCGGCGCCGAAATATCTGGAGGCGCGCGGCGAACCGATCGAGCCGCAGGAGCTGATCGGCAAGAAGCACGACTGCCTGATGCTGCGCTATTCCGGTGCGCGCGAATATGTGTGGACGTTGCAGACCCCCACCGGTCCGCAGAAATTCGAGGTGCACGGGCCTTACGACACCGACGATGGCGATGTGCTGACGGGCTGGGCACTGTCGGGGCGCGGCATCATCAACAAGCCGCGCTTCGAGGTCGAGCCGTTCATCCGCGACCGGCGGCTGCAGGTCATCCTGACCGGCACGCCGCCGACGCCGGTGCAGTTCGCCGCCGTCTATCCGCACAAGAAGCTGCAGGACCCCAAGGTGCGGTTGCTGCTCGACTTCATGGCCGAGCGCTGCCAGCGGCTGATCAAAGATATTCTCGCCGGCAAATAAGCACTGGCGGGAAAGAGCTGGCTGGCCGGCAAGTGATGGTTGGCTGGCAAGTGAGTGGCGGTTGGCCCAGCGCCAGCGGTTGCCATCGCCAGATGTGACGAACATAGTTGCGGTGGTATTTCGTCCTGCAGGGGCCATCGATGGACAACGGCGCCACAATGCATCTTGCCGTTTCGCCGTTTCCGGGAACCGCCGATGCATCGCCTGAGCCGGACTTCAGCCGTCTGGCGCGGTTTGTGCAAAAGGCCGAAGCTGCCGGGCTGGACATGGTGATTTTCGCCGATTCAGCGCCGGCTTCCGTCAGCGATGCCGCGACGGTGCCCTTCGAAGCGACGACCTTGCTGGCTGCGCTGGCGACGGTAACGAGCAGGATCGGCCTGGTCGCCGCGGCCTCGACGGTCGCCCACCAGCCCTACAATCTGGCCCGCCGTTTCGCCTCGCTCGACATCATCAGCCATGGCCGCGCCGGCTGGAACGCGACCATGGCGCAGGATCCGCGTGAAGCGGCCAATTTCAGCCGGCCGGACGGATTTTCCAGCGACGACTTTCGCCGCCGCAGTGAGGAATATATCGGCATCGTCGAGGGCTTGTGGCAGGGCTGGGATGCCGACGCGCTCAAGTTCGACAAAAGCGGCGGCCGCTTCCACGATCCCGAAAAGATGCACCTGCTCGACCACAAGGGTGCGTTCTTTTCCGTCCGTGGACCGTTGAACGTCGCGCGATCGCCGCAGGACAGGCCGGTGCTGATGCTGTCAGGCGTGTCGGTACCGGACATGGATATTGCCGCCCGCACCGCCGATGTCGTCCTGCTGGACGACGGACCGAACGAGAGCACGAAAGCCCGTTATGACGACCTGAAGCGGCGCGTCATTGCGTGCGGACGCGACCCTGATGCCGTGAGGGTGCTGGTGAATGTCTCGCCGGTCACTGATGGCCAGCCGGGTGTTACCGCCGAGAGGCTTGAAGAACAGTTCCGGGCGAAAAGCTGCGACGGGTTCAACATTCTGATGCCGGCGCCGCTTTCAGCGCTCGACGATTTCATCGATCTTGTTTTGCCGACGCTGCGGCGGCGTGGCCTGTTTCGACAGAGCTATCGCGGCGCAACCTTGCGCTCGCATCTTGGGCTGACGGCGGGAGCAGCGTGACCGCCGCTCCCCGCGAGATGAAGCTCGGCGCCTTCCTGTGGGCGACGGGCCACCATATCGCCGCCTGGCGCCATCCCAAGGCGCATGTGACGGCCGGTATCGACATCGACCACTACATCGAACTGGCGCGCATAGCGGAGGCGGCGAAGTTCGACATGGTCTTCTGCGAAGATGCCGCCGGCTTGCGCGAAGCCAATGTCGCGATCGCCAGCCAGACGTCGCGGTCGATTGGCTTCGAGCCGATCAGCCTGCTTTCGGCGCTGGCCGTCCAGACCAGCCGCATCGGTCTCGTCTCGACGGCGTCGACGAGCTACAACGAGCCCTACGGGCTGGCGCGGACCTTCCTGTCGCTCGACCATCTGAGCGGCGGCCGCGCCGGCTGGAACCTGGTCACCTCGGCCAGTCCCATCGAAGCCGCCAATTTCGGCTCGACCGGCTTGCGTCCGCATGCCGAACGCTATGAGCGGGCGCGTGAGTTCGCCGAGGTGGTCACCGGGCTTTGGCGCGGCAAGCTCGACGGAGCTTCCGGCCATGACGGCCAGAGCTTTTCGGTTCGCGACCCGCTCGACCTGCCGCGTTCAGCGCAGGGCGCACCAGTGATGGTTCAGGCCGGCGCCTCGGATGTCGGACGCGACCTTGCCGCCCGCACCGCCGATGTGGTGTTCACCGCGGCGCAGACTTTCGAGGAGGCGAAGGCGTTCTACGACGATCTCAAGGGGCGTCTGGCGGCCTATGAGCGCGAGCCGGACGACATCAAGATCATGCCCGGCGTTGCGCCAGTGGTGGCGGAAACCGAGGCGCAAGCCCAGGAAAAATACGAGGCGTTGCAGGAGCTGATCCCCGACGATGTCGGCGTTGCGCTGCTGTCCAGCTATCTCAGCATTTCCGACCTGTGGCGCTATCCGATCGACGGGCCGCTCCCCGTACTGCCGGAGAGCGAGGGAATGAAAAGCCGGCAGGCGCTGGTCGTCGAGCAATCGCACCGCGATGGTCTTTCCATCCGCCAGCTTGCCCGCCACTTCGCCGGCGCGCGCGGCCATTGGCGCATCGTCGGAACGGCGGCCCAGATCGCCGACGAGTTGCAGGCGCGGTTCGAAGGCGGTGCCGCCGACGGCTTCAACGTCATGCCCGCATATTTCCTTGGCGAACTCGATGCCTTTGCCGCACTGGTCGTGCCGGAACTGCAGCGGCGCGGCCTGTTCCGCAAGGATTATGAGGGCCACACGCTTCGCGACCATCTGGGCTTGAAGCGGCCGGGTGTAGCTGCGACGCAAACTTAGCCGGCCATGACCTTGCGGCGCGAGGCCTGGTCGGCGGTTGATGCTGCGGCGTGGACAACCAGCGCCATCATGATCTCGGCAGCCGCAAGTGCGGCGATGACGGGCGGGCGCTTGTCCTTGACGGCATCGCCCCCGATCGGCGAGACGAGGCGGGCAAATTCCGTCTCGC
Organism: Mesorhizobium calcicola; assembly: GCF_042682105.1. Classification (NCBI taxonomy): domain Bacteria; kingdom Pseudomonadati; phylum Pseudomonadota; class Alphaproteobacteria; order Hyphomicrobiales; family Phyllobacteriaceae; genus Mesorhizobium; species Mesorhizobium calcicola. Next base: position 31,907 of record NZ_JBHUGY010000037.1, on the reverse strand, counting down.
TGCCATCCGCCGATTTCAGGAACCAGTTCTTGAACGTCGCTTTCTTGGTCTTCGAGCCGATCATGCCGACATAGGCGGTGTCGTCACGCTTCAGCGCTTCGGCGACGATCAGGAAATCAAGCGCGTGGTCGTGGGTGAGGATGGCGAAAGCGGTGCCGGCCGGAGCATCGCGCACCATCGCTTCGGGCATCGGCGTCAGCCGCGTCTCGACGGTTTCCGGCATGCCTTCCAGCGCCTCGGCCCGAGTCTCGACGACAACGCCGTGCACGGGAAGAAGGGCTATCGCCGACGCCAGCGCCTGGCCGACATGGCCGCCGCCGAAGATATAGACATGCGGCAGGAGCGCCTCCTCGACTTCCGCCGCCGCAACCACCTCGGCTGCCAGCGTCGCATCGACGAGCCGGATCAACACTTCGACGCGCCCGCCACAGCATTGGCCAATCTCGGGGCCAAGCGGCACGTCGAGGGTCGCGCAGACCTCGGCGACCTCGATGCGGGCATCCCTTGAGGGGGAGAAAAGCATCTGCCGCGCCTTGTCGATGGCCATGTACTCGAGCTGGCCGCCGCCGATCGTGCCGAACGTCGACGCTTGCGAGACGAGCATGAAGGCGCCCTTCTCGCGTGGCGTCGAGCCTTTGGTGCCGGCCACTTCGACCAGCGCAACACGGCCGGCGCTGCCGAGAAAGGCTTTCAGGCTTTGCACTTTCGAGTTCATTTCTCGCGTTCCCTGTTGGGAAACATAGAGTTTTTCGGCCTGAATTGCACGTTTTTGCTGGATTCAGGCGCTGGCCTTGACCTCGTTCTTCAGCCGTTCGATCGTCATCAGCACGCGTTCGGGCGTTGCAGGAGCATCGAGACGCGGACAGATCTTGTGGTCGGCAACGCTCGCCACCGCATCCGACAGCGCGTGCAGCACCGACATGCCGAGCGGGAACGGCGGCTCGCCGACCGCCTTGGAGCGATGGACCGTCGGCTCGCTTGCCTCCGGCCAGTCGGCCAAGGTAACGTTGAAGATCTTCGGCCGGTCCGACGCCAGCGGGATCTTGTAGGTCGACGGCGCGTGCGTGCGCAGCCGGCCCTTGTCGTCCCACCACAGTTCCTCGGTCGTCAGCCAGCCCATGCCCTGGATGAAGCCGCCTTCGATCTGGCCGATATCGATGGCGCGGTTCAGCGAGCGGCCCGTGTCATGCAATATGTCGGTGCGCTCGACCATGTACTCGCCGGTCAGCGTGTCGACCGAGACTTCCGAGCACGAGGCACCATAAGCGAAGTAATAGAAGGGGCGGCCTTCGCCCTTGTCACGGTTCCAGTGGATCTTCGGTGTCTTGTAAAAGCCCGCCGCCGAAAGCTGGATACGGGCCATATAGGCCTGTTTGACGAGGTCGGCGAAGGCGATCTCCTGGTTGCCGATGCGCACCCGGTTGGGCAGGAACAGCACCTGGTCGCGCGGCACCTGATATTTTTCGGCGGCGAAATTGGTCAACCGATCCTTGATCTGGCGAGCGCCGTTCTGCGCCGCCATGCCGTTGAGGTCGGAACCGGACGACGCTGCCGTGGCCGAGGTGTTCGGCACCTTGCCGGTCGTGGTCGCGGTGATCTTCACCTGATCGAGATCGATCTGGAATTCTTCCGCCACCACCTGCGCCACCTTGATGTAAAGGCCCTGTCCCATCTCCGTGCCGCCATGGTTCAGATGCACCGAACCATCAGTGTAGACGTGCACCAGCGCGCCCGCCTGGTTGTAGTGCGTGGCCGTGAACGAGATGCCGAACTTGACCGGCGTCAGCGCCAGACCACGCTTGATGAAACGGCTGTTGGCGTTGAAGGCCGATATCTCGCGCCGACGCCGCGCATAGCCGGCGCTCTGCTCAAGCTCGGCGACGATGCGCTGGATGATGTTGTCCTCGACCGTCTGGTGGTAGGGCGTGACATTGCGGTCGCTGGTGCCATAAAAATTCTTCTTGCGGATTTCGAGCGGATCCTTGCCGACGGCGAACGCAACCTCGTCGATAACGCGCTCGGCACCGACCATGCCTTGCGGACCGCCGAAACCACGGAAAGCGGTGTTCGACACGGTGTTGGTGTAGAGCGGCGCCGACTGGGCATGCACCGCCGGCCAGAAATAGGTGTTGTCGCAGTGGAACAGCGCGCGATCGGTCACCGGACCTGACAGGTCCGAGGAGAAACCACAGCGCGCCGCGAACATGAAATCGACGCCGAGAATGTTGCCCTCGTCATCGAAGCCGACTTCGTAGTCGACGAGGAAGTCATGGCGCTTGCCGGTGGCGATCATGTCGTCGTCGCGGTCGGGCCGGATTTTCACGGCGCGGTGGTGCTTTTTCGCGGCAATGGCTGCCAATGCCGCAAACTGGTTGCCTTGCGTCTCCTTGCCGCCGAAACCGCCGCCCATGCGGCGGATTTCCACCGTGATGGCGTTGCTCGGCACGCCGAGCGCATGGCTGACCATGTGTTGGACTTCGCTCGGATGCTGGGTCGAGGAATAGATGGTGACGTCCTCGTCCTCGCCGGGCACGGCCATGGCGATATGGCCCTCGAGATAGAAATGCTCCTGGCCGCCGACGCGCATCTGCCCTTTGAGCCGGCGGGGCGCGGCCTTGATCGCCGCCGCGGCGTCGCCGCGCTTAAGGGTCAGGGGCGGCGTGACCAGCCTGTCCTTGCGGGGATCGAGTTCGCCGATGTCGGTGACGAAAGGCAAATCCTCGTATTCGACCTTGGCCAGCCTGGTGGCGCGGCGTGCCTGCTCGCGCGTCTCGGCAATGACGCAGAAGATCGGCTGGCCGTAGAATTGCACCTTGCCGTCGGCCAGCACCGGTTCGTCATGGCGACCCGTCGGCGAAATGTCGTTTTCACCCGGCACATCGCTGGCCGTCAGCACGTCGACGACCCCCGGGGCAGCGCGCACCGCCGACAGGTCCATGCTGGTGATGGTGGCATGGGTGGCAGCCGAAAGCCCAAGGCAGCCATGCAGCGTGCCGGCCGGTTCCGGCATGTCGTCGATGTAGACGGCGGTGCCGCTGACATGCTTGTGGCCAGAATCATGCCGCTGGTCGGTGGCGACGCCGCCGGTGATCTTTTCAGCCCTGAGATTGGGGGTGGCGTGCTTGTTCATCATGCCGCCTCGTTCCTTGAAACCTGGATCGGCTCCCTGGTGCCGCTGGTCTCGGCGAAGAAGCGCAGCAAAAGATTGCGCGCCGCCAGGGCGCGATACTCGGCCGAGGCCCGCATGTCGGTCAGCGGAGTGAAATCATCAGCGTACTTCGCCATCGCCGCCTCAATCGTCTGTTCGGTCCACGGCTTGCCGAGCAGCGCTTTTTCGACAGCCGACGCCCGCTTCGGCGTCGCCGCCATGCCGCCATAGGCGATGCGCACGTCCGCGACCGTGCCATCCTTGGCCAGCGTCAGGAAGAAGGCGCCGAGGGCCGCCGTGATGTCCTCGTCGCGGCGCTTGGTGATCTTGTGGACGGCGAATTTCGTGCCCTTAGCGGGGATGGGAACGTGCACGGCTTCGACGAATTCGCCTGATAGCCGATCCTGCTTGCCATAGGCGATGAAGAAGGTTTCCAGCGGGATCGTGCGCCGCTTGTTGCCCTTGCGCAGCGTCAGCCGCGCGCCGAGCGCGATCAAGGGCGGCGGCGTATCGCCGATCGGCGAACCGTTGGCGATATTGCCGCCGATGGTGCCCATGTTGCGCACCTGTTCGCCACCGATGCGATCGAACAACGGCCCCAGCGCCGGGATGCGCTTGGCGAGCGTCGAGAACGCCTCGGTGTAGGTGACGCCGGCGCCGATGGTGATGACGCCCTTGTCCTCGGCGATGGTGCAAAGCCCGTCGAGATCGCCGATGAAGATCACCGGCGAGATATCGCGCATGTGCTTGGTCACCCACAGGCCGACATCGGTCGAGCCGGCGACGATGGTGGCGCCAGGTTCCTTGTCCAGCACCGCGGCGAAATCGTCGACGTTAGCCGGCACGATCAGCCGCTCCTTACCGGCGCCGATCTCGACCCGTGCGCCGTCATGCATGGCTTCGAGCCTTGCCATGATCGCCTTGCGCTCGACCGCCAGCGGGTCCTTCGCCGCCTTGCCGTAGCTGGAGATGGCGTGCGCGGCGCGCATGATCGCCTCGTAGCCGGTGCAGCGGCAGAGGTTACCTTGCAAAGCCTTTTCTATTGCCCCATTCGACGGGTGGGGCGACCTCATCCACAGGCCATAAAGCGACATGACGAAGCCCGGCGTGCAGAAGCCGCATTGCGAGCCATGGAAATCGACCATCGCCTGCTGCACCGGGTGCAAATGACCGGGAAGGCCGCGCAGGTGCTCGACCGTCACGACATGAGTGCCGTCCAGCGAGCCGAGGAAGCGGATGCAGGCGTTGACGCTTTCATAGACCAGCCCGCCAGCCGAGAGCTTTCCAACCAATACGGTGCAGGCGCCGCAATCGCCCTCGGCGCAGCCTTCCTTGGTGCCGCGCAGCGAACGGTCGAGCCGCAGCCAGTCGAGCAAGGTCGCGTCTGGCGCCACCGACGAAAGCACGACATCCCTGCCGTTGAGAATGAAACGGATCCCGTTGCGGACCCTGACCTTGGCCATGCTTCAGCTCCCCCTGTAGGTCGAATAGCCGTAGGGCGAGACGAGCAGCGGCACGTGATAGTGCACCGGTTCGGCCATGCCGAAACGGATCGGCACGATGTCGAGGAATGCCGGGCTTGGCAGCTTTGTGCCCTGGCGCCGCAGATAATCGCCGGCGGCGAAGACCAGTTCGTATTCACCGGTGCGGAACTCGGCGCCGGCGAGCAGCGGCGCGTCGCAACGGCCATCGTCATTGGTGACAACGGTCTTCAGATGTGTCCGCGCGTCGCCCTCGAGGTGATAGAGCGCAATCGACAGTCCCGCCGCCGGCTTGCCGGTCGCCGTGTCGAGGACATGGGTCGTCAGACGCCCGCCATCGGCTATCGACGTTTCTGCCACTGGCCGCCTCCCATTTCCCAATGCCAACGAATTGGCCGGTGCAATCGAACGTTACCGATGAATTGTGCGCCAATTAAAGGCGATGCATAAGTCCCGGTCGAGCGGAGCGCGACAAAAACACTTTCAAAAATTTTCGGGGGAATGCACGGGCAGCCCTTTCGATATCCTGATCATAGTTCGGGCGATGCCCGGCAGGAGGGACGATGCGTTACATCAGAGACATGCGCGGCTATGGAGCCAATCCGCCGGATCCGAAATGGCCTGGCGGCGCGCATGTCGCCGTGCAGTTCGTCGTCAACTATGAAGAGGGCGGCGAGAACTGCGTGCTCCACGGCGACAAGGCTTCGGAGGCCTTCCTGTCGGAGATCGTCGGCGCGGCACCCTGGGTGGGCCAGCGCCACTGGAATATGGAATCGATCTACGAATACGGCGCCCGCGTCGGCTTCTGGCGGCTGCTCCGGCTGTTCACCGGGGCCGAGGTGCCGGTGACCTGCTACGGCGTCGCCACCGCGCTGGCCCGCTCGCCCGATCAGGTCACGGCGATGCAGGAAGCCGGCTGGGAGATCGCCTCGCACGGGCTGAGATGGATCGACTACCGCGACCACAGCGCCGAGGACGAGCGCCGCGACCTCGAAGCGGCGATCCGCCTGCACTACGAGGTGACCGGCCAGCGCCCGACCGGCTGGTATACAGGCCGCACTTCGGTCAACACGGTGCGGCTGGTGGCTGAAGAAGGCGGCTTCGACTACGTGTCGGACACCTATGACGACGAACTGCCCTACTGGTTCGAGCATGAAGGCGGCACACAGCTCATCATCCCCTATACGCTCGATGCCAACGACATGCGTTTCGCCACGCCGCAAGGGTTCAATTCGGGCGACCAGTTCTTTGCCTATCTGAAGGACAGTTTCGACACGCTCTACGCCGAGGGCAAGGCCGGCCGGCCGCGCATGATGAATATCGGCCTGCATTGCCGTCTCGTCGGGCGGCCGGGCCGGGTGGCGGCGCTGAAGCGCTTCGTCGACTATGTCAAGTCGCACGACAAGGTCTGGCTGGCGCGGCGCATCGATATCGCCAGGCATTGGCAAGAGAACCATCCCTATCGGCCGGCGACACTCAGGCCATCGAAGATGGAGTTCGAGACGTTCGTCCACACTTTCGGCGGTGTCTTCGAACATTCGCCATGGATCGCCGAACGCGCCTACGAGCTGGAACTGGGTCCGGCGCATGACACGTCAGGCGGCCTGCACAACGCGCTTTGCCGCGTCTTTCGCGCCGCCAGCGAGACCGAGCGGCTTTCGGTGCTCAACGCGCATCCCGACCTTGCCGGCAAACTGGCCAAGGCCAAGCGGCTGACGGCCGAATCGACCAGGGAGCAGGCTTCGGCCGGCCTCGACGCGCTGACGGACAAGGAGCGCGAGCTGTTTTCCAAGCTCAACGCCGCCTATGTCACCACCTTCGGCTTCCCTTTCATCATCGCGGTGAAGGGCAAGACCAAGGAGGAGATCCTGGCGGAATTCGAGGCGCGCATAGGCAACGGCCGCGGCGTTGAATTCGAAACCGCCTGCAAGCAGGTCGAGCGCATCGCGCTGCTCCGCCTCAGGGACATGCTTCCGCAATAGGTTTAAACCCATGGATACGATCAGGATGCCCGACCGAACCTATTATGCGCCGCATGGCGGCCACCCCGGCCAGAACGAGCTTCTGACCGGCCGCGCCGTCTTCACCGAAGCCTATGCCGTCATCCCCAGGGGCGTGATGCAGGACATCGTCACCAGCGCCCTGCCGTTCTGGGACAAGACCCGCGTCTGGATATTGTCGCGGCCGCTGTCCGGTTTTGCCGAGACGTTTTCACAATACATCGTCGAGGTCGCGCCCGGCGGCGGCAGTGAACGGCCGGAGCCCGATGCCGGCGCCGAGGGCGCCCTGTTCGTGGTCGAGGGCGAACTGATGGTTCTGTTTGCCGGCAAGAAGCATGTGTTGCGACCGGGCGGCTTTGCCTTCCTGCCGCCGGCAAGCGGCTGGACGGTTCGCAACGAAAGCAAGACCGAGGTCCGCTTCCACTGGATTCGCAAGGCTTACGAGGCGGTCGACGGTCTCGATGCGCCGGAAGCCTTCTTCACCAACGAACGGGACATCGCGCCGACGCCGATGCCGGGCACCGACGGCCGCTGGGCAACGACGCGTTTCGTCGATCCGGCCGATTTGCGCCACGACATGCACATGACCATCGTGACGCTGGAACCCGGCGCGGTCATTCCCTTCGCCGAGACCCATGTCATGGAGCACGGGCTCTATGTGCTGGAAGGCAAGGCGGTCTACCGCCTCAACCAGGACTGGGTCGAGGTCGAGGCCGGCGACTATATGTGGCTGCGCGCCTTCTGCCCGCAGGCCTGCTATGCCGGCGGCCCGGGCAAATTCCGCTACCTGCTCTACAAGGACGTCAACCGCCACGCCAAGCTCGGCGGCGCCGGCATTGCAAGGCGGGCGCCGTGACCCGCATCGTCGCGCGGCCGCTGACCCGCGAGAGCTTTGCCGCCTTCGGCGACGTCATCGACATGGGTGGCGACAACCACTACCCGATCAATGGCGGCAAGGCCGAACGCTACCACGACCTCGCCACCGCAGAGGCCGCGGGGCCGAACGCCCGCGTGTTGATCTCGATGGTGCGCGGCACGCCTTACGAATTGCCGCTGAAGCTGACCATGGTCGAGCGGCACCCCTTGGGCAGCCAGGCTTTCATTCCGCTGTCGCCGCGCCCCTTCCTGGTCGTCGTGTGCCATGATGGTGATGAGGGGCCAGGCGAGCCGCTCGCCTTCATCACCGCGCCCGGACAAGGCATCAACTATTCCCGCAATCTGTGGCATGGCGTGCTGACGCCGCTCGGCGAGGCGCAGGATTTCCTGATCGTCGACCGTGGTGGCGACGGCTCCAACCTCGAGGAATTCCATTTCTCGCACGCCTACGAGATCCATCTCCGCGACGAGAGCCTGTGATGACCGACATTTCCCTGATCGACCGCCTGCTCGATGTCATCGAGCACGACATCGTGCCGAAGACGGCAGAAGGCATTGCCCATGGCAACAAGCTGTTCGGCGCGGCGATCCTGCGCAAGGACGACCATTCGCTGGTGCTGGCCGAGACCAACAACGAGATGGAAAACCCGCTCTGGCATGGCGAGGTGCATTGCCTGAAGCGCTTCTACGAAATGCCCAAGGCCGAGCGCGTCGATACGAAAGACGCCATCTTCATCGCCACGCACGAACCCTGCTCGCTGTGCCTGTCGGCGATCACCTGGACCGGCTTCGACAATTTCTACTATCTGTTCAGCCATGAGGATTCGCGCGACAGCTTCGCCATCCCGCATGATCTCAGGATTCTGAAGGAGGTCTTCACCCTCGATCCCGGCGGCTACAATGCCGAGAACGCCTACTGGAAGAGCTTTTCGATCCGCAGGCTGGTGCGGTCGCTACCCGAGGCCGAGCGCCAGCGGCTGGAAACGCGCATCGGCAGGATCTCGGCACGCTATGACGAATTGTCCGGTGCCTACCAGGCGAGCAAGGGCGACAACGACATTCCGCTGAATTGACGCGGATTGACCAGCCGAATTCGTCGGCTGGCCCACGACGCGGTCCCACCGGCTCCATCATCTGGCGATCTTGGAGTCCCGCATGAAAACCGTCACCGAATTTCCCCGCAAGGTCGTCGAATTCCCGGACATGGGAATCGTCATGCCCGACGGCTGCCGGCTGTCGGCGCGGGTATGGATGCCGGAAGATGCCAGCGACGATCCGGTGCCGGCGATCCTCGAGCACCTGCCCTATCGCAAGCGCGACGGCACGATCTTTCGCGATCAGCTGACGCATCCCTATTTCGCCGGCCATGGCTACGCCTCGATCCGCGTCGACATGCGCGGCAATGGCGATTCCGAAGGGCTGATGGACGACGAATATTCCGAGCAGGAATTGCAGGATGCCTGCGACGTCATCGCCTGGGCGGCATCGCAGCCCTGGTGCAACGGCAATGTCGGCATGATGGGCATATCCTGGGGTGGCTTCAACTGCCTGCAGGTGGCGGCCAAGCGACCGCCGGCGCTGAAGGCGGTGATCAGCCTGTGTTCGACCGTCGACCGCTATGCCGACGACATCCACTACAAGGGCGGCTGCCTGCTGATCGAGAATTTCGGCTGGGCCTCGACCATGCTGTCCTATTCGTCGCGGCCGCCGGATCCGCTGCTGGCGGGCGACGTCAGGTGGCGCGATCTGTGGCTGACCCGGCTGGAGAACCAGCCTTTCCTGGCGCCGCTGTGGCTGAAGCACCAGCACCGCGACGCCTACTGGAAACGCGGCTCGATCTGCGAGGATTTTTCCGCCATCCAGGCCGCGGTGCTGTCGATCGGCGGCTGGCATGACGGCTACCGCAACACGATCTCGCACCTCGTCACCAACATCCAGTCTCCGGTGAAGGGTATTGTCGGGCCGTGGATCCACAAATACCCACATTACGCAGCACCCAGGCCTGCCATCGGCTTCCTGCAGGAGGCGTTGCGCTGGTGGGACCGCTGGCTGAAGAATGTCGACACCGGCGTCGAGGCCGATCCGGCCTACCGCGCCTATGTGATGGACAGCGTCCGTCCGGCGCGCTGGCATCCCGACCGGCCCGGCCGTTGGGTGGCGGAGCAGGAATGGCCGTCGCCCGCCATCAGGACGCAATCGATCGAGCTTGTAGCCAAGGGCGGCAAACCCGCCATCGTTGCCTCGCCGCAAATCTGCGGCCTTGCCGGCGGCGAATATTTTCCGTTCACCTTCGGCCCCGAACTGCCCGGCGACCAGCGCCCCGACGACGCTTTGTCGGTGTGTTTCGACCAGCCGGAACTCAGTGAGGCGATCGACATCGTCGGCGCGCCCGAAGTCGAGGTGCGGCTATCCTCAGACCGTCCGCAGGCCAACATCGCGATCCGGTTGTGCGACGTGCATCCCGATGGCGCGTCCGAGCTGATCTCCTATGGCGTGCTCAATCTGACGCATCGCAATTCGCACGAACTTCCCGAGGCGCTGGTGCCGGGCGAAACCGTGTCGGCGCACGTGGCGCTCGATCAATGCGCCTATCGCGTACCGGCCGGTCACCGCCTGCGTATTGCGGTGTCGAACGCCTATTGGCCGATGATCTGGCCGTCGCCGGAGCCTGTCAGGCTCACCTTGTCGGCCGCGACGCTGTCCTTGCCGCTGCGGCCGCTGGCGACAGGCAACGAGGTGACGTTCGCCGAGCCGGAAGGCGCCACTCCCTGGGCAACAGAGACGATCCGCGCCGCCAATTCCGAGCGTCATGTCGAGCGCGACGAGAAGACGGGAATTGTCACGCTTTCCATAACGGACGATTTCGGCGAGGTGCGCGATCTTGCCCACGGCCTGGCCAATGGCAGCATTGCCCGCGAGACCTGGACGATCCACGCCGATAGTCCGCTGTCGGCCTCGGGAAAAACCCACTGGACGCAGACGCTGTCGCGAAATGGATGGTCGGTGCGCACCGAAACATCAGCCGAAATGCGGTCGGACGCGCAAAACTTCATCGTCAGCGCCCGAATTGAGGCCTTTGAGGGCGAAACTCTCGTTTTCGAACGAAATTTCGAGGAGAGGGTGCCGCGCGCGCTCCTTTGAGCACCGATCTTGTTCGCCCAAATGCGACGTACGATTTACGCCACGGCATGTCGCATTCGGTCTTGCTTACCGCTTTCCCTTGCGGTCATTATTCTCCTCACAAGAAACAAGAAGAACGACCGCAGAGTCGAACCAACAGAGTGAGGAACTCAACATGTCAAACGAACTGGAATTCCTTAGCCGGCGCGTCGCGTCCGGCAAACTGAGCCGTCGCGATTTTCTCGGCCGGGCGGCAGCGCTCGGCGTCACCGCGACCTTCGCCAACTCGCTGCTTTCCAGTGCGGCGCGCGCGGCGGGTCCGGTCAAGGGCGGAGCGCTGAAGGCCGGCCTGGTCGGCGGCGAATCCACCAACAGCCTCGACCCGGCGCTGATGATGACGCAGGTGCCGTTCGCCTTCGGCAAGTGCTGGGGCGAAATGATCGTCGAGCTGTCGCCCGAGGGCAAGCTCGAGAACCGCATCGCCGAGGAGATCGGCTCGTCCGACGACGCCAAGGTCTGGACACTAAAGATCCGTGACGGCGTCGAATTCCACAACGGCAAGACCGTGACCGCCGAGGACGTCGCCGCGACGCTCGAGCGCCATTCCGACGAGAAGTCGAAATCCGGCGCTCTGGGCTACATGAAGGGCATCGAGAGCATCAAGGCCAGCGGCAAGGAAGTGGTGCTGACGCTGAAGGAAGCCAATGCCGACCTTCCCTACCTGCTCAGCGACTATCACCTGATCGTGCAGCCCAACGGCGGCAAGGACAAGCCCGATGCCGGTATCTCGGCCGGACCTTACGTGGTCAAGACCAACGAGCCCGGCGTGCGCCATGTAGGCGAGCGCTTCGCCAATTACTGGCAGGGCGACAAGATGGGCCATGCCGACCAGATCGAGGTTGTCGTCATCAACGATGCGACGGCGCGCACGGCGGCCCTGCAGGGCGGCCAGGTCAACATGATCAACCGCGTCGAACCGAAGATCGTCGACCTGATCAAGCGCGTGCCCGGCGTCACCATCCGCAACCATGCAGGCCCCGGCCACTACGTGTTCATCATGCATTGCAACACGGCGCCGTTCGACAACAACGACCTCAGGATGGCGCTGAAGCTGGCCATCGACCGCGAGGAGATGCTGAACAAGGTGCTGCGCGGCTACGGCTCGCTCGGCAACGACTTCCCGATCAACGCGTCCTATCCGCTGTTCACCGAGATCGAGCAGCGCAAGTACGATCCGGACAAGGCCAAGTTCCACTACAAGAAGTCCGGCCATGACGGCTCGATCCTGCTCCGCACCTCGGACGTCGCCTTCCCCGGCGCCGTCGATGCCTCGCAGCTCTATCAGCAGAGCGCGGCCAAGGCCGGCATCAAGCTGGAGATCAAGCGCGAGCCGGGCGACGGCTACTGGAACGAGGTTTGGAACAAGCAGCCCTTCTGCGCCTCCTACTGGGGCGGCCGCTCGACCCAGGATCAGATGTACTCGACCGCCTATCTGTCGACGGCCGACTGGAACGACACCCGCTTCAAGCGTCCTGATTTCGACAAGATGGTGCTGGCGGCGCGCGCCGAGCTCGACGAGGCAAAGCGCAAGGCGATGTACCACGACATGGCTGTCATGGTGCGCGACGAGGGCGGCCTGATCCTGCCGATGTTCAACCAGTTCATCGACGCGACCGGCGCCAAGGTCGGCGGCTGGGTGGACGATCCGCATCAGGAATTGATGAACGGCTACGCCTTGGCGAAGTGCTGGCTCGAAGCCTGAGCCCGGCTTTGCGGATATGTCTTCACCCATCCTGAAACTGATTGCCCAGCGCGTTGCGCTGGGCATCGTGCTGTTGCTGGCCGTTTCGGTCCTGATCTTCGCCGGCACCCAGATCCTGCCCGGCGACGTCGCGCAAGCCATCCTCGGGCAATCGGCGACACCGGAGTCGCTCGCCAATCTGCGCGAGCAACTCGGCCTCAACGATCCGGCCTATATCAGGTATTTCCACTGGCTGGGCGGCGTTTTGACCGGCGACCTCGGCACCGCGATGTCGAGCGGGCAGGATATCGCGACGTCGATCAAGGACAGGCTGTGGAACACGCTGTTCCTGGCCTTCTGGGCGGCGATCGTCGCTGTGCCGCTGGCGATCATCCTCGGCCTGATCGCTGTGCGCTACCGCAACGGCTGGGTCGACAAGCTGATCTCCGGCCTGGCGCTCGCCTCAACGTCGTTCCCGGAATTCTTCATCGGCTATGTGCTCGTCTTCTACTTCGCCGTTCAGCACCAATGGTTCCCGGCCATCTCCACCGTCTATGACGGCATGCCGTTCGGCGAGCGCATGCAGGCCATCGCTTTGCCGGCGGCGGCGCTGACGCTGGTGGTTCTGGCCCACATGATGCGCATGACGCGCGCGGCGATCCTCAACGTCATGCAGTCGGCTTATGTCGAGACCGCCGAGTTGAAGGGCCTGTCGGCCTTCGCCGTCATCCGCAAGCATGCCTTTCCGAACGCGATCGCGCCGATCATCAACGTCGTCATGCTCAACCTCGCCTATCTCATCGTCGGCGTTGTCGTGGTGGAGGTGATCTTCGTCTACCCGGGCATGGGACAGTATCTCGTCGACCACGTCACCAAACGCGACGTGCCGGTGGTGCAGGCGGTCGGCCTGATCTTCGCCGCCGTCTACATCAGCCTGAACATCATCGCGGACATTGCGGCGATCGTCGCCAATCCGCGGCTCAGGCATCCGAAGTAGGAGGGGGCGGACATGCAGAATATCAAACGCATCCCCCTCCCGGCATTGATCGGTATCGTGCTGACGACGCTGTTCGTGCTGGCGGCAGTGTTCGCGCCATGGATCGCACCGCACGGCAATGCCGAGATCGTCAGCGACGTCCCTTGGGACCCAATGTCGTCGGCGCATTGGCTGGGCACCGACAATCTCGGGCGTGACCTGCTGTCGCGCATGATCTACGGCGCCCGCATCACGCTGTTCATCGCGGTGCTCGCGACAGCCCTTTCCTTCTCGCTCGGCTCTATTCTGGGCTTTTCGGCGGCGGTGTTCGGCGGCTGGTTCGACACGCTGCTGTCGCGCCTTGTCGATCTGCTTATGTCGATCCCGACGCTGATCATGGCTCTCGTGGTGCTCTCGGTGCTGCCCTCCAATCTGGTGACGCTGATCCTGGTGATGGGCGTTCTCGACTCGACCCGAGTCTACCGTCTGTCGCGCGCGGTGGCCGTCGACATCAACGTCATGGACTATGTCGAAGCGGCGAAGCTGCGCGGCGAAGGCAGCGCCTGGATCATCTTCCGCGAGATCCTGCCCAACGCGCTGTCGCCGCTGGTTTCGGAACTCGGCCTGCGCTTCATCTATGCCGTGCTGTTCCTGTCGACTCTGTCCTTCCTCGGCCTAGGCGTGCAACCGCCGGATGCCGACTGGGGCGGCATGGTCAAGGAAAACAAGGACGGCATCGTCTTCGGCATCGGCGCCGCACTCATTCCGGCGGCGGCGATTGCAGCGCTGGCAATCTCGGTCAACCTTGTTGCCGATTGGATCCTCAATCGTACGACAAGCCTGAAGGGAGGACGCGGGTGATGGCCGACAGCAAAGCGAACCCTGGCCTGCTGCTCGACATCCGCAATCTGCGCATCGAGGCCACCGTCTTTCCGCCTGGCGAGCCGCCGAAGAATATCGTGCTGGTGCACGATGTCTCGCTGACGCTGCAAAAGGGCAAGGTGCTTGGCCTGATCGGCGAATCCGGCGCCGGCAAGTCGACCATCGGCCTGTCCTCGATGGGCTATGGCCGCGGCGGTGTGCGCATCACCGGCGGCGAGGTGATCCTCAACGGCCGCGATATCCTCAAGGGGGGCAAGGACGGCTTCCGCAAGCTGCGCGGCCGCGAGGTCTGCTATGTCGCACAGTCGGCGGCGGCTGCCTTCAACCCGGCGCACAAGCTGATGGACCAGGTGGTGGAAGCCACCCTGCTGCACGGCACTGCGACGCGTGCCGAGGCCGAGAAGCGCGCCGTTGCGCTGTTCAAGAAGCTCAGCCTGCCGAACCCCGAAACCATCGGCGAGCGCTTCCCGCACCAGGTCTCGGGTGGCCAGCTGCAGCGCGTGATGACGGCGATGGCGCTTTGTTCCGAGCCGGACCTGATCGTCTTCGACGAGCCGACCACGGCGCTCGACGTGACGACGCAGATCGACGTGCTGGCGGCGATCAAGGATGCCATCCGCGACACGCATGTCGCCGCGCTCTACATCACCCACGACCTTGCGGTCGTCGCCCAGGTCTCCGACGAGATCATGGTGCTGCGCCACGGCCGGTTGGTCGAATGGGGCGGCACCCGCCAGATCATCAAGGAGCCGCGCCAGGAATACACCAACGCGCTGGTGTCGGTGCATGAGATCGAACATGCCGAGCAGAAGCCCGGCACGACGCCGTTCCTGTCGGTGAAGAACGTCACCGCCGCCTACGGCCGCAGCCACATCAAGGTGCTGAAGAACGTCTCGGTCGACATCTATCCGGGCCAGACGCTGGCCGTCGTCGGCGAATCCGGCTCCGGCAAGTCGACGCTGGCGCGCGCCATCACCGGGCTTTTGCCACCCGAAGAGGGCACGGTGACCTTCGACGGGCGTCCGCTGGCAAACCGGCTCGCCGACCGGCCGAAAGAAGACCTGCGCCAGCTGCAGATGATCTACCAGATGGCCGATGTGGCGATGAACCCACGCCAGACCGTCGGCACCATCATCGGCCGGCCGCTCGAATTCTATTTTGGCATACGCGGCCGCGAGCGCGACAGACGCGTCGCCGAACTGCTCGACAAGATCGAGATGGGCAAAGGCTTTTCCGACCGCTATCCGGCCGAGCTTTCCGGTGGCCAGAAGCAGCGCGTCTGCATCGCCCGCTCGCTCGCCGCCAAGCCGAAGCTCATCATCTGCGACGAGGTGACCTCGGCGCTCGATCCGCTGGTCGCGCACGGCATTCTCGAGCTGCTGCTCGAGCTGCAGAAGGAGGAGAACGTCGCCTATCTGTTCATCACCCATGACCTTGCCACGGTGAAGTCGATCGCCGATTCGATCGCGGTGATGTATCGCGGCGAAGTGGTGCGCTATGGGCCGAAGAGCAAGGTGCTGAGCCCGCCCTTCGACGACTATACCGACCTTCTCCTGTCATCCGTCCCCGAGATGGAGATCGGCTGGCTGGAAAAGGCGATCAAGGGACGGCGCATGGCCAGCGCGGGGAACTAGCGACCCATTGGTCGGGCCCGGGACCTCATCCCTGCCCTCTATGACAAGACTGCATGGAGCAGCCCGTGGCGCTCAAATCCAAGCTTTTGCTGATCATCCTCGACGGCGTCCCTTACCGGAACTGGCGGCGGCTGATGGGCAATCTCGAAGGCTGGGTGCAATCGGGCGAGGCGAGCGTCTGGAAGATGCGCTCCGTGCTGCCGTCGACTTCGGCCTGCTGCTACGCCTCGATCCACACCGGCGTATCACCCCAGGTGCACGGCATCCTGTCCAACGAGAACCGGTTCCGCGTCGAGCAACCCGACATCTTTTCCGAAGTCAGCAAGGCCGGCGGCAAGACCGGCGCCGTGACCCATTCCTACTGGTCGGAATTCTTCCGTGCCTATCCGTTCGATCTCGTCGAGGACATGGAATTCGACGAGCCAAGCGGGCCGATCACGCATGGCCGGTTTCACACCATGACCGGCTACAATGCCCGCAACCAGATGACGCCGAGCGATGTCGACCTGTTCGCGACGCTGACCATGCTGACCAGGCGCCACGGCATCGACTACGGCATCCTGCATACCTGCACGCTCGATTCGATGGGCCATCGCTTCGGCCATGACTGCCATGAGATGGATCATGCCGTCTATGCGATGGACGGCATGCTGGCCGCCTTCCTGCCGGGCTGGATTGAGGCCGGCTACGAGGTGATGGTCACCGCCGACCACGGCCAGACCGATCGCGGCCATCATGGCGGCCATGACGACGAGATGCAGGATTTCGCGCTGTATTATTTCGGACCCGGCAAGGGACCGCAGGCCGACACGCTGCTCGACCAGTTGCAACTGGCGCCGACCATCTTGAGCCGCCTCGGCGTGCCGATGCCGGCGACGATGAAGGCGAAGGCTTTCCTGGACTGAAGGCGTGGCCGCGACGTTGTCGTCCCCCTCTCCCCGTCCTTTACGGGGAGAGGGTAAGGGTGAGGGGCTGCGCCAACATCGAATATGAATAGCGGAACGCTCGCGCCGCCCCTCATCCGCCTACCCGGCACCTTCTCCCCGTATAGGGACGGGGAGAAGGGATGCTCTGGCAACCGCCCCGCTCTTCGGTTAGCCTCCGCAAATTCCTTGGCGGAGGATGAACCTTTTTGGCCCGATCAGCGACAGAGCAGACAGGAGCCAGGCGGCTCGACCGGCCATGACGGCAGCGACGGAGACCGATCGCGCGCTTGTCGACCGGGTCGCGAAGGGCGACCGTGCCGCCGTGCGGCTCCTGTTCATGCGTCACCACGCGCGGGTCTATCGCTTCGTGGCGCGCCAGACGGGATCGGAAATGATGGCTGACGATATCGCGAACGAGGTGTTCCTCGAACTGTGGCGGCAGGCGCCCGGCTTCGAGGGACGTTCCGAAGTCTCGACATGGCTGCTCGGCATCGCCCGGTTCAAGGCGCTGTCTTCGCTGCGCAAGAAAAAGGAAGACTGGATCGACGACGAGGCCGCCGCCGCGGTGCCCGACAGCGCCGACACGCCGGAAGTCGTCACCATGAAGGAAGACAAGGCTGCCGCCTTGCGACGCTTCGTCGACGCCTTGCCGGAAGAGCACCGCACGGTGATCGATCTTGCCTATTATCATGGGCAGTCTGTGAGCGAGATCGGCGAGGTGCTCGGCATTCCGGTCGCGACCGTCAAGACCCGGATGTTCTACGCCCGCAAGAAACTCGGCGAGGCCCTCAAGGCCGCCGGTTACGACAGGGGGTGGCCATGAGTGCCGCTGAAAAGATGTCGCGCCGCGACGAAATGGAAACGCTGCTGCCGTTCTATCTGAACGGCTCGCTGGAAGGCTCGGACCTGGAAGCCGTCGAGGAATGGCTGGCCAGCGATCCGGCGGCGATGGCAGCCCTTGGCGAGGCCGAAGCCGAATTCTCCGGCACGACAGCCGCCAATGAAGCGATCCGCCCGCCGGCCGATGCGCTGAGCCGCTTCGCCAAAGCGTTCGACGCCGAGGCCGGACCTGCGCGCGCGCCGGCAAGCTCGTCCTGGCTGGCGCAGGCCTGGGGGCGCTTCATGGCGGTGCCGGTCGGTGTCGCCTGGGCGGCGGCCGCGGTTCTGCTTGCCTTGATTGTGGTGCAGTCGTTGGTGCAGCCCGGTGGCAAGGGCAAGGATTTTGAGATTGCCGCCGCGGAAGACGATCTGGCGAAAATGCCGTTCGCCCTGGTCAAGTTCAAGCCGGACGCGAGGATGTCGGACATTTCGGGCTTTCTCGGCAAGAACGGACTGAAGATCGTTGGTGGACCGACCGCCGACGGCGTGTTCCGGCTTGGCATTCCCGCCGCCAACGCAGCCGACTACACCAAGCAAATCGGCCTTATTGCCGCCCAGCCTTTCACCGAGACTGTGATCGAGGGAAGGAAACCGGTTGATGGCGGCTGAGGCGGTCATTCGATATGCGGCAATCCTGGCGGCGGCGATGACAATCGCCGCCGTGCCTGCGTCGGCGCAGACCAACAACGCCAATCCCGACGGCGCGAAAATCGACTGCGGCAATGCGACCAATGCGGCAGGCGCCGACTGCGCCAAGGACGACGCTGACACAAAGGGCGGATCGGGCGCGTCACAGCCCGGCGCTGTCTTTCTGCCGGCCCTGATCGTCGACCTGTTCCCCAATCCGGTCGTCCCCCCGGCACCGCTGCCGACGCCACGGCCAGACCCAGCAACGCCGCCCGCCAACAATCAGGCCGGCCCCCCACCTGGCGGCCCGATCGTCTCGCCGACCGATCTCATCGCCGTTCAGCCGCCGCGCGCCGTGGTCGGCGATTTCGTGCCCGACGAGGTGCTGGTGACGGTCGACGGCGATGCCGGCGCCGTGCAGCAGATCGCCGCGTCCTTCGGCCTCGAGGTGCGCTCGCAGCGCCAGTCGCGGCTGCTTGGCACCACGCTGGTGCGCTTCGGCATTCCCGACGGCCGCCTGGTCGGCGTCGTGCTGGCGCAGCTGGCCGCCGACGGCCGCACCCAGCGGCGCGAGCCCAACCATGTCTATTCGCTGCAGCAGGCCGCCGGCATCGTCAACTATGCCTTCGACTGCATCGCGCTCGACTCCAAACAGGCCAGCGGCGAGAACGTCCGTATCGCGGTGATCGACACCGGCATCGACGGCAGCAATCCGGCGCTGGCTGGCGTCATAGCCGGGCAGTTCGATGCCATGCCCGGCGTGCCGATCGAAAAGCGCGATCATGGCACTTCGGTCGACGGCCTGATCGCCGGTGTCGGCACGCTGGAGGGCATGGCGCCGGGCGCCAGGATCTACCACGCCCGCGCCTTCGAGGGCGGCAAGTCGACCATGGACGTCATTCTGTCGGCGCTCGACTGGGCGGCGGAACAGGACGTCCGCATCATCAACATGAGCTTCGTCGGGCCGAAGAACGACCTGCTCGGCGTCGCCTGCCGCAATGCAAGGGCGCTCGGCATCGTGCTGGTCGCCGCCGCCGGCAACAACGGACCGAAGGCACCCTATGGCTATCCGGCCGCCTTCGACGGCGTCATCGCGGTGACCGCCACCGATGCCAGGGACGGGCTGATGCCGCAGGCCAATCGCGGCGCCTATGTCTTCATCTCGGCGCCCGGCGTGGAGATGGTGGCGCCGAGTGGCGCCGGCTCGGACGTGGTCACAGGCACTTCGTTCGCGGCGGCGATCGTGACCGGCGCCATCGCCAATCTCATCCATGCCGCGCCGGACCGCTCGGCCGACGGCATCGAGAAGGCGCTGGCGGCAACAGCGAAAGATCTCGGCCCCAAGGGGCGCGACAATGATTTCGGCTATGGTCTGCTGGATATCAAGGCGGCCGCGGCGGCGAAGGAGTAGTCCGCGACGGTGCGGGCGCCGAAGCGGTCGGACAGGGCGCCCCAGGCGAAGCCGCCGAGGCCGCTCAAGTCACGGTTTGCCTAGAGCGGTTCATCGTTCCAAGGAAACGCCGACCCGCTCTCTCTTTGTTTTGACGCGGAAAACCGTTTCACACTTTTCCTGAAATTGCTCCAGGACGTACCAGAAAATACAATGCGACGATGTGCGTGATCATCAGCAGCGGTACGTAGATGATCGGGATCGCGTAGGTGGCGCCTAGTTCCCCCGCGCGTTGGGGAAGGCCGACCTGGATGGCGTGGTAATAGTCGACGATGAGGTCGGCCATCCCGACGAGGTTGAACGCGACGACGAACGGCCAGAAGAGCTGCGGTATCCTCACCGTGAGCAGCGCCAGCATGGCCAGCACCCCTGTCGCAAAGTCGCCATAGGCGGCGGTCACGGCGAAGCTGGCGGGCAGATTGGGGCTTACGACGCCCGGAAGGATGAAGACGAGCCCGAAGAAGCGGAAGCTGTGCAGAGTGGCGATGGCGCGATGCGCCGCGAACCGGTCCATCGAGCTCAGCCACGGCAGACCGTAGGCACCGAAGCAAAGCAGCCACGCGACATAGCCCAGAACAAGATGGGTTTGGAACAGGACTTCCGTGGGCATCTGGCCTCCTCTCAACGGTTGGGTCACGCGGCCTCGAACACCGCGCTGGGGACGCCGAGGCGGTTCTTCAAGAGGAACCGTCCCTGGTTGGCGGAAGGCTACCCGCAGTCCTGTCCCACGCCGGGATCTGGCGAAGGCCGCAGGCTCGGCAACCGGTCCGTCAGGCCTCAATCGATATCTAACCCCGCTTCCATAATTCGGCTATCCGCTGTAATCACAACAACCCATGAAGCAGAACTACACAGTCCGGCACGGTGCGCTGGAGGGCGTCGAGGCGTTCCTGGCTGTCGCCAGGCACCGCAACTTCCGCCGAGCCGCGGCCGAACTCGGCGTGACACCGTCCGCCGTGAGCCAGGCGGTGCGCGCGCTTGAGGCGCGCATGGGCACGGCGCTGTTTGCCCGCACGACGCGGAGCGTCGGCTTGACCGAGCCTGGCCAGCGGTTCCTCGACCGTGCCGGCCCTGCTTTCGAGGAACTGGTCGCGGCCGGCGAGGCCGTGCGTGATGCCGGCCAACGGCCGACCGGTCTGCTACGCCTGTCCGTGCCGCGCGCCGTCGTGCCGTTGATCCTGGAGCCGATGATCGCCTCGTTCTGCCGGGCCTATCCCGAGATCGAACTGGAGATCGCCGCGAGCGACGAGATGGTCGACCTCGCGACCGGCGGGTTCGATGCCGGCATCCGCCTCGGCCAGTTCATCGCGGCCGACATGGTCGCGGTGCGGCTCACCCCGCCGTTCGCGTTCGTGGTCGTCGGCAGCCCTGACTATCTCGAGCGCCACGGCCGCCCCGAACGTGTCGACGATTTGCGCCACCACGCCTGCTTGCGCTTGCGCCGTTCGAACGGCGCCATCGCGCCCTGGTCCTTCGTCGACGACAATGGGGCGATCGAGGCGATGGTCTCGGGCCCGCTGATCGCACACGACTATCCGACATTGCTCGGGGCCGCCATGCAGGGCGTTGGGCTGGCGCAGACGCCTCGACCCGTCGCCGAAGGTCCGATAGCCCAGGGAAAACTCGAGGTGGTGCTGGACGGCATCGCCGCCACGACGCCGGGCGTCTTCCTCTATCATCCCGGCAGGCGCCAGGTGCTGCCGAAGCTGCGCGCCTTCATCGATCACCTCAAATCGGCGGGCTGAGGAGCCTCTAGACGCAATTGCGGACGGAAAACCGTTTCACACCGTTCCTGGAATTGCTTCAGGCCGGCGCGCCGGCGACCGATCCCCTGACCACCAGGTCGACGGGCCAGACCTCGCCGCGGGCGCCCTCCTCCAGCCCCGATATCCGTGCCGCCAGCCGCTCGGCGACGCGCGCGCCGGCGAGACGGATGGACGAGCGCGTCGTCGACAGCGGCACCGAGAAATTCTCCGGCCGCAACCAGGGAAAGACGTCGTCATGGGCGATCAGCGACACGTCGCCGGGAATGGTCAGGCCGAGGTCGCGCACCGCGCGCACGACGCCCAGCGCCATGATCAGGCTGGAGCAGGCGATCGCCGTCGGCGCGTCGCCCGCTTCGAGCAGGCGCCTGGTGGCGCGATAGCCGTTCTCTTCGGTCATCACCACCGAGCAGACATGACTGTCGCCCAATGGCAGGCCGCTCGCGGCGAGCGCCCGACGAACGCCGCGCTCGCGATGGATGGCAAAGGTCTCGCGGTCGTCGCCGTTGATCAGCGCCAGCCGCCGGTGGCCGAGCTGGATCAACAGCCGCGCCGCCTCGTGAAAGGCACCCTCATTGTCGATGTCGGTGAAGGGATAGTCGAAATCGAAGCCTTCGCTGCGGCCATGGACGATGAAGGGAATGCCGAGTGTGTTGACCAGCGCCACGCGGCGGTCGGCGGGCCTGGGCGAGGAGATATAGACGGCGTCGACCTGGCGGTTGGCGACGATGCGCCGATAGGTCGTTTCCTGGTCGTCGGCGTCGGCCGGCGACAGCACCAGGTCGAGCTCATGCGAGCGGGCATAGTCGCCGAGGCCGGACAGGAACTCGACGAAATGCGGATCGATATCGACGGACGCACCGGTCGGCAGGACATAGCCGATCATGCCGGTCTTGCCGGTCGCCAGCCGGCGCGCGCTGGGGTTGGGGCGATAGCCGTGACGCTTGGCGGCGTCCATCACGCGCCGGCGCGTTTCCTCGTTGACCTCGGGATAGCCGTTCAGCGCACGGCTTACCGTGGTCTGCGACAGCGACAGCATATGGGCGAGCTGCTTGAGGTTCACAGGAGGCCTCCCAGCCTCAAAGCGCTTTTAATTCGACTGGGTCTGAGCGCCAGGAGGGCGCGCAGCGATGTCAAGACGAGCATAGGCGCGCTTTGAACGAGTTTGAAACAAAAATTACTGCTGCACTGCCATAAATACATGCTGCAGCGCACTTTTCGCGCGACACAAGCTCAAAATTAAATCGATTAGCCGGCCGCCCTCTTGACTTCCGAGCGATTCAATGGCGAGATCAAAAAAGCCAAAGCGCTTTGGAAGACTCTTCGAAAGGTTGCGGTTCCTTTCTGACTGAGTCACAGTCCTGCGGCATCGGCGGGCGGAATGGAGGTTCCGTCCGGTGTTTGTGACCCACTGGGAGGAATACCGATGAAGAAAATGCTTTTGCTGGGTGCTGCGTTTGCCACGCTTGCCCTGAACGCGCCCGCGCATGCCGAACTGAAGTTCAAGCCGGGCGAGGATCCCCGCTTCAACTGGGCGAACTACGAAGAGCTCAAGAAAGTCGATCTCAAGGGTGAGACGCTGTCGATCTTCGGACCGTGGCGCGGCGAGGACGAAGGCCTGGTGCGCGGCGTTCTTGACTATTTCTCGGAAGCCACCGGCGTCGAGATCAAATACTCCTCCTCGGAGAATTACGAGCAGCAGATCGTCATCGACACACAGGCCGGCAGCCCGCCCAATATCGCCGTGCTGCCGCAGCCGGGCCTGATCCAGGACCTGGCATCGAAGGGCCTGCTGACGCCGCTGGGCGACGACACCGCCAAATGGATCAAGGACAATTACGGTGCCGGCCAGTCATGGGTCGACCTCGGCACCTTCAAGGACAAGGACGGCAAGCCGGGCTTCTTCGCCTTCCCCTACAAGGCCGACGTGAAGTCGCTGGTCTGGTACTCGCCGGATAATTTCGAGGAAGCCGGCTACAAGGTACCGAAGACGCAGGAAGAACTCGCCGATCTCGAAAAGAAAATCATCGCCGATGGCGGCAAGCCGTGGTGCATCGGCCTCGGCTCCGGCGGCGCCACCGGCTGGCCGGCGACCGACTGGGTCGAAGACCTGATGCTGCGGACCCAGACGCCCGACGTCTACGACAAATGGGTGAAGAACGAGATCCCGTTCAACGATCCCGCGGTGGTCAACGCCATCGATATCTTCGGCAAGATCGCGACCGACGACAAGATGGTCGATGGCGGCGCCAAGGCGGTTGCGGCGACCGATTTCCGCGACAGCCCGAAGGGCCTCTTCTCGGTGCCGCCGAAATGCTACCTGCACCATCAGGCGTCGTTCATCCCGACCTTCTTCCCCGAAGGCACCAAGGTCGGCCAGGACGCGGACTTCTTCTACTTCCCGCCCTATGCCTCCAAGCCTGAACTGGGCACGCCCGTGCTCGGCGCCGGTACGCTGGCGATGATCACCAAGGACTCAAAAGCCGCACGCGCCTTCATCGAATTCCTGAAGATGCCGCTCGCTCATGAGATCTGGATGGCCGAGGGCGGTTTCGTGACGCCGTTCAAGGGCGTGAACAAGGCTGCCTATGCCAGCGACGCGCTGAGGAAGCAGGGCGAAATCCTCGCCAATGCCTCGACCTTCCGCTTCGACGGTTCCGACCTGATGCCGGGCAAGATCGGCGCCGGCGCGTTCTGGACCGGCATGATCGACCTGGTCGGCGGCAAGTCCGCGCAGGATGTCGCCACCGACATCCAGAAGAGCTGGGACGCGATCAAGTAGCACGCGAGCAAGCAGGCGGCCGGCCGGCTGAAACGGCCGCGCCCACCATTCTCGCACTGGATCCGGGCCCTGCCGGCCCGGATCCGATAGCGGCCAGTGCCGCAACCTTTCGTCATGAGCGCATAGACATGAAGCGCGATCGGCATGGGAACAGGTTTCCGCCGCCGATGACGCTCCAAGCAACTGAATCGGCGCCTGGTCCCGTCACCAAGGTCATTCCTTGTCGGGTCATGCGCAGGGGGAGGGACCCATGGCGACTCAGATCTTCTCGGCCATATTCGTCATCATCGTCGGCGTCGGCGGTTGCGTTGCCTATTTCTGGGGCGCCAACAAGCTGGTCGACCTGATATTCCCGTCGCGCGGCGTCGCCGGCGCCGCGGCCATCGACAATCTGCGCCGGCAAGGGCTGGTCCGGCCTTGGCTGTTCGTCGGCCCGGCGATGATCATCCTGACCATCTACCTGATCTACCCGGTGGCCGAGACGCTGCGGCTGTCCTTCCTCGATCGCGGCGGCGGCAATTTCGTCGGCTTCGCCAATTATGAATGGGCGTTCGGCGATCGCGAGTTCCGCAACTCGATCCTCAACAACATCGTCTGGCTGGCGGTGGTGCCGGCCGCCTGCACCTTCCTCGGGCTGATCATCGCTGTGCTCACCGACAAGATCTGGTGGGGCACGATCGCCAAGAGCCTGATCTTCCTGCCGCTGGCGATCTCCTTCGTCGGCGCCAGCGTGATCTGGAAGTTCATCTACGAATACCGCGGCGAGGGCCAGACGCAGATCGGCATCCTCAACGCCATCATCCAGCATTTCGGCGGCCAGCCGCAGGTCTGGATATCGCTGCCGTTCTGGAACAATTTCTTCCTGATGGTGATCCTGATCTGGATCCAGACCGGCTTTGCCATGGTCATCCTGTCTTCCGCCTTGCGCGGCATTCCCGAAGAGACGCTGGAGGCCGCGGTCATCGACGGCGCCAATCCATTCCAGATATTCTGGAAGATCATGGTGCCGCAGATCTGGGGCACCATCGCCGTCGTCTGGACGACGATCACCATTCTGGTGCTCAAAGTGTTCGACATCGTGCTGACCATGACCAACGGCCAGTGGAACAGCCAGGTGCTGGCCAATCTGATGTTCGACTGGATGTTCCGCGGCGGCGGCGATTTCGGCCGCGGCGCCACCATCGCCATCATCATCATGATCGCGGTCATTCCGATCATGGTCTGGAACATCCGCCAGGCGAACAAAGAGACGGGAGGACATTGAGATGGCCGTTGCGACCGGAAATTCCTTCGCCAGCCGCTTTGGCGTCCACATTGCCGTCCTCGTCTTCGTCGCCATCTGGACCATACCGACGCTTGGCATCCTGGTCTCGTCGCTGCGCGTCAAGGACCAGATCATCGCCTCGGGCTGGTGGAATTCGTTCTCCAGTTCCACCCAAACGGAAGCCGGCCGTCTGCCGGCCGCCTCGACGCAAGTCGAAAAGGACGGCAAGTTCGTCCTCGAGGCCAACATCTTCGGTGACGGTGTTGCCCGCAACATCAGCGCCTTCGGCGTCAAATCGGCGGCGCCGACGCAGTATCCCGCCGGCACATCGGCCGATCTCGGCGACGGCGTGACCTTGCAGCTCAACGCCGACGGCAGTTTCGTCATGCAGTCGCCCAAGGCGTTCGAAGGCGATCGCGGCCAGCGCATCTATTATGCCTCCTCGGCGCCGCCGAAATTCACCACCGACAACTACAAAACCGTGCTGTTTTCGGAAGGCATCGGACGGTCGTTCATGAACTCGCTGACCGTCACCATTCCGGCGACCGTCATCCCGATCCTGATCGCCGCCTTTGCCGCCTATGCACTGGCCTGGATGCGCTTTCCCGGCCGTGCGCTGCTGATCGCGGTCATCATCGGCCTGCTGGTGGTGCCGCTGCAGATGTCGCTGATCCCGCTGTTGAAGCTCTACAACGGCGTCGGCGCTTTCTTCGGCATGCCGTCGAAAACCTATCTCGGCATCTGGCTGGCGCATACCGGCTTCGGCCTGCCCTTCGCCATCTACCTGCTCAGGAGCTACATTGCCGGCCTGCCGCGCGAAATCATGGAATCGGCGCGCATCGACGGCGCCAGCGATTTCGAGATCTTCGTCAAGATCGTGCTGCCGCTGTCGTTCCCGGTGCTGGCCTCGTTTGCCATCTTCCAATTCCTGTGGGTATGGAACGATCTGCTGGTTGCGATGGTTTTCCTGGGTACGGAGGCAGACCAGATCGTGCTGACCGCCAAGCTCAACGCGTTGCTGGGCTCACGCGGCGGCGACTGGGAGATTCTGACGACGTCGGCTTTCGTGACCATCATCGTGCCGCTGATCGTGTTCTTCTCGCTGCAGCGCTATTTCGTCCGCGGGCTGCTTGCCGGCTCGGTGAAAGGAGGCTGAGACAATGCAATCCGCTTTGAAAGCCAATTCGAAGCCCGACCTCGCCATCGATCGCGACTGGTGGCGAGGTGCGGTGATCTACCAAATCTATCCGCGCAGCTACCAGGACTCGAACGGCGACGGCATCGGCGACCTGAAAGGCATCATCGGCCGCCTCCCCTACATTGCGGGGCTGGGTGCGGACGCCATCTGGATTTCGCCGTTCTTCAAGTCGCCGATGAAGGATTTCGGCTACGACGTCACCGATTACTGCGACGTCGATCCGATGTTCGGCACGCTGGCCGACTTCGATGCGCTGACCGCCGAGGCACACAGGCTGGGCTTGAAGGTGATGATCGACGAGGTGCTGTCGCACACCGCCGACAATCATCCCTGGTTCAAGGAAAGCCGGTCGAGCCGCAGCAACCCGAAAGCCGACTGGTATGTCTGGGCCGACGCCAGGCCGGACGGCACGCCGCCCAACAACTGGCTGTCGATCTTCGGCGGCTCGGCGTGGCAATGGGACACCAGCCGCCAGCAATATTACCTGCACAACTTCCTCGCCGAGCAGCCGGACCTCAATTTCCACAACACGCAAGTCCAGAACGCGCTGCTCGATGTCACCCGCTTCTGGCTGGAACGCGGCGTCGACGGTTTCCGGCTCGACACCATCAATTTCTACTTCCACAGCCAGGGCCTGGAAAACAATCCGCCGCTGCCGCCGGAGCAGCGCAACGACCAGACCGCACCCGCGGTCAACCCCTACAACTACCAGGACCACCTCTACGACAAGAGCCGTCCGGAAAACCTCGGCTTCCTCGAACGCTTCCGCGCCCTGCTCGACGAATATCCGGCAACCGCCGCAGTCGGCGAGGTCGGCGATTCGCAGCGCGGGCTGGAAGTGGTGGCGGCCTATACGGCCGGCGGCAAGCGCGTGCACATGTGCTATTCCTTCGACTTCCTGGCGCCGGAAAAGATCAGTGCGGCCAAGGTCCGCGCGGTGCTGGAATCCTTCGGCAAGGTCGCCAGCGACGGCTGGTCGTGCTGGGCCTTCTCCAATCATGACGTGATGCGCCCGGCGTCACGCTGGGCGGCCGGCGAAGCCGATCCGACCGCCTATCTCAAGGTCATCTCGGCGCTGCTGATGTCCCTGCGCGGTTCGGTCTGCATCTACCAGGGCGAGGAGCTCGGGCTCGGCGAAGCCGACCTCCGCTTCGAGGATCTGCAGGACCCCTACGGCATCCGCTTCTGGCCGGAATTCAAGGGCCGCGACGGCTGCCGCACGCCGATGGTGTGGGACGGCAGCGCCAGGAATGGCGGCTTCTCCTCGGCAAAGCCCTGGTTGCCGGTGCCGGCCAAGCATCTGTCGCAAGCGGTCAATGTGCAGCAGGGCGACGAGACCTCGCTGCTCGAGCACTACCGGCGCTTTCTCACCTTCCGCCGCGCCCATCCGGCGCTGGCCAAGGGCGACATCACCTTCATCGAAAGTCAGGGTGACACGGTCGCCTTCACGCGCCGCGCGGGCAACGAGCAGATCGTCTGCGTCTTCAATCTGGGAGCCGGGCCAACCAAGGTTGACCTTGGCAACCGATCGCTGCACCCTTTGCCCGGGCACGGATTTTCGGGGCAGGCGAGTACCGGTTCCATACAGCTCGGCGGCTACGGCGCCTGGTTCGGGCGCATCGACTGAATTTCAAATCACTTGAATTTCATATCACTGGGAGGAAACCAATGGCCGATGTCACGCTAAGGCAAGTGAAGAAGTCCTACGGCAATCTGAACATTCTCCACGGCATCGACCTCGATATTAAATCGGGCGAGTTCATCGTCTTTGTCGGCCCGTCGGGCTGCGGCAAGTCGACATTGCTGAGATCGATCGCCGGGCTCGAGGAAATCACCTCCGGCGAGCTCAAAATAGCCGGCGAGGTCGTCAACGACGTGCCGCCGTCGAAGCGGGGCATCGCCATGGTGTTCCAGTCCTACGCGCTCTACCCGCACATGACCGTCTACGACAACATGGCGTTCTCGATGAAGATCGGTAAGGAGAACAAGGCCGAGATCGACCGCCGCGTAAAGCAGGCCGCCGAAATCCTGCAGTTGACCAAATATCTCGACCGCCTGCCCAAGGCGATGTCGGGCGGCCAGCGCCAGCGCGTCGCCATCGGCCGCGCCATCGTGCGCAATCCGAAAGTGTTCCTGTTCGACGAGCCGTTGTCGAACCTTGACGCGGCGCTGCGCGTGGCCACCCGCATCGAGATCGCCAAGCTCAAGGAATCGATGCCCAACACGACCATGATCTACGTCACCCACGACCAGGTCGAGGCGATGACGCTGGCCGATCGCATCGTGGTGCTCAAGGAAGGCCATATCGAGCAGGTCGGCACGCCGATGGATCTCTACAAGAAGCCTGGCAATCTGTTCGTCGCCCAGTTCATCGGCTCGCCGGCCATGAACATCCTGCCGGCGACCATCGACAAGACCGGAAACCCGACCGTCGTCAGCCATGTCGGCGGGCGCAAGGCAACCGTGCCGATCGCGACGCCTGCTTCGGCAAAGGGTGCCGCGGTGAGTTTCGGCGTGCGGCCGGAGGATCTGATCATCGCCAACGGCGCGGACTATCTGTTCGAGGGAACGGTCGACTATGTCGAGCAGCTCGGCGAGGTCCAGCTTGTCTATGTCGACATCGGCCGCGCCGACCTGCCGCTGGTGACCAAGCTGCCAGGCAATGTCGAGGTCAAACGCGGGGCGACTCTGCGGCTGAGCGCGGACGCCAACGACCTTCACATCTTCGATGCGGACGGGCACTCCTTCTCGCTCCGTCAGCCGGAAGCAAAGGCGGCCTGAAGTCAGGACATCCGAGGACGTATAAGAAACAAAAAGCGGCGGGCAAAGGCCCGCCGCTCTTGTCTGGAATCAGCTTCGGCTGTTAGCGGCCGAAGAGGTTCCGGTCACTGCCCTGAGGGGCGGACTTCTGTACGTCGCCCGACGAATTGAGCAGCTTGTAGACAACCGATTCGCTGTTGCGGATCGAGCCCGTATGCGAGGTGTCGACGTTGACGGCCGCCTGCTTGTTGATGTCGGTGCCACCAACATTGTCGTTGCGGGCATAGGCGCCGCCGGCGGCAATCAGAAGAGCGGCGGCAGTAAGAATAATCTTTTTCATTTTTGATACTCCGGTATTTTCAAACTTCAGGCGGCGGGATCACCCGCCGCCTCGCTGTCGGATGTCAGTTTCGGATGTTTAGTTGTTGCCGAACAGGTTGCGGTCGCTGCCATGGGTGACAGGCGTCTGCGCAGCCGGCTCAGACTTGTTGATGGAAGCCGTGTAGGAGCTGTCGACCGAAACGGCAGGCTGGTTGGCGCCGTTGGAGCCAAAGTTGTCGCTGGCGGCGAGAGCACTGCCGGAGAGGGCCAGAATGGCGGCGGCACCAATAAGCATCTTGTTCATTTTAGTCTCCTGAATTTTAGAGCCTCTCCAAGGCGGCGGGACGGACCCGCCGCTCGCTTGGAATTGGCTGTTAGTGGCCGAAGAGGTTGCGGTCGCTGCCTTGGGCGGGCGTCTGAGCAACCGGTTCCGACGTCTTGGTGGAAGCCGTGTACGACTGGTCAACCGCGGCTGCAGGCTGGTTGGCGCCGTTCGAACCATAGTTGTCGCTGGCGGCGAAGGCGCTTCCGGAAATGGCCACAACGGCGGCGGCAGCAATAAGGATCTTGTTCATTTTAGCTCTCCTGAATTTTTCGAATTTTGCCAGGGCGGCGGGCAACCCGCCGCTGCTGGGAATCGGCTGTTTAGCGGTTGCCGAAGAGATTACGGTCGGCACCCTGGACAGGCGTCTGAGCAGCCGGTTCCGACTTCTTGATCGAAGCGGTGTACGAGCTGTCGACGGCGGCGGCTGCCGGGGCGTTCGAACCATAGTGGTCGCTACCGTTAGCGAAGGCGCTGCCAGAAATGGCCAGAAGGGCGGCGGCAGTGAGAACAATCTTTTTCATTTTAGGTACTCCAGTATTTTCCCGTCCGTCTAGCGGCGTGTCTTGGGAGGAAATCGCGTCGTTCGGACCGCCCCGATGTGGGAAAACCATCCAACCATTTCCAATCACGAAGTTGTTCCGCGTGGACCAAGAATCTGCCACTTGAAATTGTGCCAAGAGCTTCTACACTCGATATTTTTATCAATTGAATCAATTGGTTGAGTGAAACAGGCGCCCAGTTCACCAACTGTGTCGGAGGCCCAGCGTTCACACCGTCCTGCACGCACCGTCAACAGAAACGAACCGTTCGGTTCGATTTTAGAGGGTGCTAATAGTCACTTTTCGAAACCGCTAGCCTTTTTTGGTCCCTGGCAAGGGGCCGGATTCGCGGAGATTGCAGGCGGCGATGGCTGCCGAAGAGATAGGGGTTTCGGCCCTCGATCGCCAACCGGAGCGTTTCGCACGCGTGTCGCGCCGCATGGATACGATGTCGTTTTCATGCCGATGACACGCCCGCGATCGTGATTAGATCATGTCATCTCAGGTGCTGCTTCGTGACGATGAAGCGGAGAATTGGGAAGCCGGTCAGAATCCGGCGCTGCCCCCGCAACGGTGGTGGAGTTCAAGTCGCAACGGGAGACCACTGGGCAATTGCCTGGGAAGGTGTCGCGATGGTCCGCAAGGACAACTCCAGAGCCCGGAAACCAGCCCGAGATCTCTAGGCTCGACTGATCGCGGTGGGCGGTCAAGAGGTGGATCGTGCATGTTCGGCGCATCGCCGGCCTGCGTCCAATCCTTCCTCCATCACCACCAGTTCAGTCCTTAGAAACGAGGACAGGACATGGATGCTCGCAACGACATGCTGAGGCTCTTGAATGGCCGCCGGCAAGGCTTTTCACTAGAACAGCCCTTCTACACCGATCCAGACTATTTCAAGCTCGACATGGAGCTGATCTGGTACCGCGATTGGCTGTTCATCGGTCATGATTGCGAGCTGCCGAAGCCGGGCAGCTACATCACCGCGCAGATCGGCGACTATCCGGTCGTGCTTGTCCGCGACCAGCAAGGCAAGATCAACGCCTTCCACAATTCCTGCCGGCATCGCGGCAGCCGCGTCTGCAATTCCGACAAGGGTACGGCGGCAAAGCTGGTCTGCCCCTATCACCAATGGACCTATGAGCTGGACGGCAGGCTGTTGTTTGCCCGGCAGATGGCGGATAGTTTCGACAAGAGCCAGTTCGGCTTGAAGCCTGT
>NZ_JBHUGY010000036.1:0-121507 GCF_042682105.1 Mesorhizobium calcicola | reverse complement strand
GGTCAGCGGCTCGTCGAACAGGATGGCGTTGACGTCGGAGCGCACCAGTCCGCGGCCAAGCGAAATCTTTTGCTTCTGGTCGGCGGTCAGGCCCCTCGCCTTCTTCTTTGCCCAGGAGGCCAGGTCGATCATCTCCAGCGTTTCGCGCACCTTGCGGTCGACGTCGGCTTCCGGCACGCCGCGGTTGCGCAGCGGGAAGGCCAGATTGTCGTAGACGGTCATGGTGTCGTAGATGACCGGGAACTGGAACACCTGCGCGATGTTGCGCTCCTGCGTCGACAGATTGGTCACGTCCCTGCCGTTGAACAGCAACTGGCCATGCGAGGGATGAAGCAGGCCGGAAATGATGTTGAGCAGCGTGGTCTTGCCGCAGCCGGACGGTCCGAGCAGCGCATAGGCGCCACCGTCCTCGAACGTATGATGCACTTCCCGCAGCGCGAAATCTGCATCCGTCTTCGGGTTCGGCAGATAGGAATGCCTGACATGATTGACGTCGATGCGCGCCATATCGCCCTCCTATGCCGCCAGCTTCGGCGCGCTGACGGCGCGGCCGTGTTCGTCGAAAACCATGATGTGGCGCGGATCAATGAACACCTCGACCACCTCGTCGGGCTCGAAATGGCGGATGCCGTGGGTCAGCATGACCCAGCGCACGTCGGCGAAGTCGAGATGGATGAAGCTCTCCGATCCGGTGATTTCGGTGATCGTGACCTTTGCGCGCACCGGCACGGCCAAGGCATTGGGCCGTTCGAGCGACAGATGATGCGGCTGGAAGCCGATCGTATAGTTCGCATCGGCAATGCCGGACAGCTGCGCCGGAACCGGCAGTTTCACGCCGCCTTCGAGCAGGAAATCCGGGCCCTTCTTGGCCAGCACGATGGTGTTGAGCGGCGGATCGGCGAAAGTCCTCGCCGTCACCAGATCGGCCGGCTTGCGGAACACGTCGATGGTCGGGCCGAACTGGGTGATGCGTCCTTCGGAAAGGGTCGCCGTATTGCCGCCGAGCAACAGCGCTTCATGCGGCTCGGTCGTGGCATAGACGAAGATGGTGCCGGCGGCGGCGAAGATCTTCGGCAACTCGGCGCGCAGTTCCTCGCGCAATTTGTAGTCGAGATTGGCAAGCGGCTCGTCGAGCAGCACGAGGCTGGCATTCTTGACGATGGCGCGCGCCAGGGCCGTGCGCTGCTGCTGCCCGCCCGACAGGCTGAGCGGCGTGCGGTCGAGATAGGGCGTCAGCTTGAGAAGCGCCGCGGCATTGCGCACTTCCTTGTCGATCTTGGCCTGATCGGTGCCGGCCACCCGCAGCGGCGAGGCAATGTTCTCATAGACGGTCATCGCCGGATAGTTGATGAACTGCTGGTAGACCATGGCGATCTTGCGCTTCTGCACCGGCACGCCGGTGACATCCTGGCCGTCGAACCAGACCGAGCCGGAGGTCGGCACATCAAGGCCGGCCATCAGCCGCATCAGGCTTGTCTTGCCGGAAAGCGTGGGCCCAAGCAGCACGTTGAGCGAGCCATGCTGAAGCGTCAGCGACACGTCGCGGATATGCTCGGCCGCACCAACCGTCTTGGTGACGTTTCTCAGTTCCAGCATGACGCCTCCTCCCAGGCTTTCTGCATCAGCTCAAACCCTCTTCATTCGGCAGCCGCGACATGTCGCCGGCTTATGCCGCGCATGAATTCATCGAGCGACGCCACCTGCTCGCGGCCAAGATGCAGGCCGCGCTTGGTCCTGCGCCATAGCACATCCTCGGCGGTGACGGCCCATTCGTTTTCAACGAGATAGCGTATCTCGGCTTCGTAGAGGTCGGCGCCGAAATTGCGGCCGAGATCGGCATTCGACTTGGCCAGGCCCAGCAGAACCTGCGCACGCGTCCCGTAAAGCCGGGTCAGCCTGCGGGCCAGGCGTGCGTCGAGGAATGGATAGGCCGACTTCAGCTTCGCCACTTGCGCATCGAAACCGGTGGCCGGGAAATCTCCGCCGGGCAATGGCGCATTTGCCGTCCACGGCTTGCCGCGCTTGCCGAGAAAACCCTCGATCTTTTCCAGCATCGATTCCGACAGCCGGCGATAGGTGGTGATCTTGCCGCCGAAAGCATTGACGATCGGCGCCGCGCCCTCGCCGCCATCGACCTTGAGCACGTAGTCGCGCGTCGCTTCCTGCGCCTTGGAGGCGCCGTCATCGTAGAGCGGACGGACAGCCGAATAGGTCCAGACTATGTCCGAACGCTTGACTGGTTGCGCGAAATATTCGCTTGCCGCGGCACAGAGGTAATCGATCTCGGTGTCGCTGATCTTCACGTCATGCGGGTCGCCGAGATAATCCTGGTCGGTGGTCCCGATCAGCGTGAACTCTTCCTCGTAGGGAATGGCGAAGATGATGCGGCCATCCTTGTTCTGGAAGAAATAGGCGCGCGGATCGTCGAACTTCCTGGAGATGACGATGTGGCTGCCCTGCACGAGGCGGACATTGTGCACATCGTTGAGGCCGACGACGCCGGAAAGCACGTGATCGACCCAGGGTCCGGCTGCGTTGACCAGCAGCCTTGCCTTGATCTCTTCGGTCTCGCCGGTCCTCAGGTTCTCGATCCTGATCGTCCACAAACCGTTTTCGCGTCGCGCGCCAACCACCTTCGTGCGGGTGCGGATTGTTGCACCGCGATCGGCGGCATCACGCGCGTTCAGCGCCACCAGCCGCGCATCGTTGACCCAGCCATCCGAATATTCGAAGGCCTTTTTGAACAGCGGCTTCAAAGGCTTGCCGGCCGGATCGTTGGCCATGTCCAGCGTCATGGTCGCCGGCAGCAATTTGCGCCCGCCAATGTGGTCGTACAGAAAAAGGCCGAGCCTGATCAGCCATGCCGGACGCAGGCCCTTGGCGTAGGGCAGCACGAAGCGCATCGGCCAGATGATATGCGGCGCGTTCTTCCACAGAACCTCGCGCTCCATCAGCGCCTCGCGCACCAGGCGGAATTCGTAGAATTCGAGGTAGCGCAGGCCGCCATGGATCAATTTGGTCGAGCCGGAGGAGGTCCCGCTTGCGAGGTCATTCATCTCGGCGAGAAACACGGAAAAGCCACGCCCGACGGCATCGCGGGCAATGCCGCAGCCATTGATGCCGCCGCCTATGACGAAAATGTCACGGATCGGAGATGCGTCCACAAATTCCTCCAGCGATTTCGCATTGCACCATTTTTGGCCTTTTACGAAACCGTATCGGGATTATTTCGAAATGATAACGAATGTCAAACGAAATATCACGAGCGTGTGACATCGGTTCGAAATCATCTAGACGAGCGATGTTTCAATCAGCTGAACCTCGGCCTCCTGGCAGATCTTGCGCACCGACGGGATGTCGCAACGGTCGGTGATGAAGGTGTTGACCTGCGACAAGTGGCCGATGCGCACCGGTGCGGTGCGCTCGAATTTGGTCTGGTCCGATACCAGGATGACATGCCTTGCATTGGCGATGATCGCCTGCGCCACCTTCACCTCGCGGAAATCGAAGTCGAGCAAAGCACCGTCATGGTCGATGGCCGATGCGCCGATCACGGCATAGTCGACCTTGAACTGCCGGATGAAATCGACCGCCGCCTCGCCGACCACGCCGCCATCAGAACCGCGCACCACCCCTCCGGCGATCACCACCTCGATCGAAGGATATATGCGCATCCTATTGGCAACATTGATGTTATTGGTGATGACCATAAGCCCGCTGTGATCGAGCAATGCCTTGCTGACCGCCTCTGTCGTGGTGCCGATGTTGATGAACAGCGAGGCATTGTCAGGGATCAGTCGGGCTGCCGCTCGACCGATCGCTTCCTTCTCGTCGGCGGCGATCTTGCGCCTGGCCTCATACTCCATGTTCTCGATGCCGGACGGGAACAACGCACCGCCATGGATGCGCGAAAGCAGCCGCTGGTCGCACAGGTCGTTGAGATCCTTGCGTATGGTCTGCGGCGTCACATTGAAGTGGGTGGCCAGATCGTCGACCAGCACGCGGCCATGATCCTTGGCCATCTGGATGATTTCGGCATGGCGTGGCGACAGATACATTGGCAAGCTCCCGTTTTCGTTTTTCTTGTCTATAGTCGAAAACGAAACCGAAGAAAAGGCATAAGCCGGCTAACGAAATCAACATGACAGCAAAGGCAAACGCCAGCGCGCTCCCGGCTGGCCCGATCAGGCCAAGCCGCGCGCGATTTCGGTGATGACGATGAAGGCCGCATCGACATCGCTGGCGGTCGCCTCGAACTGTCCAACCTGGAAGCGGATTGCTACTCGTCCATCGACTCTCGTCTGCGTCAGATAGATGCGGCCGTCATCGTTGATCGCATTGACCAGCCGCATATTGTGCTCGTCCGCATCGGCGCCGGTTGCGGCCCCATGTCGGAACGAAAACAGCGACAGCATCGATTCGCTGACGATCTCGAAATCCGGCTCCCTTGCCAGCCGCGCGGCAAGACCCTCGCTCCACGCGACATGATTGCGGATCATCGTGCGCAGGCTTTCCAGCCCATGGGCGCGCAGCAGGAACCACAATTTCAGCGCGCGGAACCGCCTGCCGAGCGGCACCGACCATTCGGAATAGTTGACGATGCCGTCATGGCCGTGGGTCTTCAGGTAATCCGGCTTGATGGCCAATGTCCGCACATGGCTTTCGGGGTCGCGCAGGAACTGGATCGAGCAATCGAACTGCGCGCCCAGCCATTTGTGCGGGTTGAAGACCACGGAATCCGCCGCTTCAACACCCGCCCAGAAATGGCGATACTCGGGGCAAATCATCGCCGATCCGGCCCAGGCCGCATCGACGTGAAGATAGAGGCCATGCCGCCGCGCCACCTCGGCAACCGCCGCGATGTCATCGGTACCGCCGGTGCTGGTGCCGCCGACGCAAGCGATGATGCCGGCCGGCAGCATGCCGGCTTCCCGGTCGGCAACGATTGCCGCCTCAAGCGCTGCCGTGTCCATGGCGCGAAAACGGCCGCCAACCGGAATGCGCACGAGATTGTCCTCGCCGATGCCCGACACCCAGATCGCCCGGTCGATCGAGGTGTGCACCTGGTCGGAGGAATAGATGCGTAATCGCGCCTGCCCTGCCAGGCCTTGTCTGTTGCCTTGCCAGTCGAGCGCCCGCTCGCGCATGGTCAGCACCGCGGCCAGTGTCGCCGACGAGGCCGAATCCTGGATCACGCCGGAGAAACCTTCCGGCAGGCCAAGCGCCTGACGCATCCAGTCGACTGTCCGCGTTTCGAGTTCGGTCGCCGCCGGCGAGGTCTGCCAAAGCATGCACTGCGCGGCCATCGCCGAGACCAGATATTCCGCCACCACCGAGACTGGCGCCGCATTGGCCGGGAAATAGGCGAAGAAGCGCGGATGCTGCCAATGCGTCATCCCAGGCAGGATCTTGTCTTCGAAATCGGCGAAAATCCTGTCCATCGGCTCCGCATCTTCAGGCGGCGAAGCCTCTATATTCTTGAAGATGTCACCCGGATCGACCAGCGGCCGCACCGGGCGGTCGCGCAGCGTGCTGCGGTAGTCGGCGCCCCAGTCGGCGGCGCGCCGCGACCATTGTCTGAAATCATCGCTGTTCATCGTGTCCTCCCGACATGCTTCCGCGCCGCCGCCCGTCGCGGCCGGCTGTTCGAGTTCCGACCTTATTTAACATGTGAAATATATGCAATCGCCGGCTGGCGCTGCGTGCCCTACCCCGGGAAATCGGGCAGGCTGGCAAAAGCTGTCTTCAGCGCATTCGACCAGCCATCCGAGATCGTGCGGTAATACTGGTCGTCCTGGGCGATCCGCTTCTTCAGTCCAACCTTGAAAGCGTCTTTCTCCAGGAAGAGCAGGTCGAGCGGCAAGCCGACCGACAGGTTCGACTTCAGTGTCGAATCGAACGACACCAGGAGCAGCTTCACCGTCTCGGCCAAGCTCATCGTCTTTTCGTAGGCGCGGATGATGATCGGCTTGCCGTATTTGGTCTCGCCGATCTGGAAGAACGGTGTGTCATCGGTCGATTCGATGAAATTGCCTTCGGGATAGATCATGAACAGACGCGGCTCGCTGCCCTTGATCTGGCCGCCGAGGATGAAGGAGGCGTTGAAGTAGGAATCCGCCTTCTCGCCGGCAGGCGACGAACTGGCGATAACTTCCTTGACCGTATCGCCGACCAGCCGCACCGTCTGGTACATCGACGGCGTCTCCAGCAGAGTCGCGTGACGGTCGGCAATTGCCTTGGTGCGTTCGTCAAGCAGGCTGACCACCGCTTGCGTCGTCGCCAGGTTGCCGGCCGACATCAAAACAATGACACGCTCGCCCGGCTCTTCCCAGACATGCATTTTTCGGAAGGTGGAGATCGAATCCATGCCGGCATTCGTGCGCGTGTCCGACATGAACACGAGCCCGCGATCGATCTTCAGGCCGACGCAATAGGTCATGGAATCTCTTCTAACGGCAATCCTGGGGGATTACTGCTCCACCGTGACGGTGACCGCAAGCTGTTCTTCCGCCTGTCCCAGCCGAATTCCCGACACCGGCGTCGCGTCGCGATAGTCGCGGCCAGTTGCCACCTTTACGTAGCGCTCATCGGGAGAGATGCCGTTGGCGGCATCGAAGGCAACCCAGCCGAGACCCGCGACATGCGCTTCGGCCCAGGCATGGCTCGCCGCCTGTTCGACGGTCGCATCCAGCATCAGATAGCCGCTGACATAGCGGGCCGGGAAGCCCATTGCGCGCGCTGCGGCGGCAAAGATATGGGTGTGATCCTGGCACACACCGGTCTTCAGCGCCAAGGCTTCCTCTGCCGGCGTCGCCGCATTGGTGGTGCCGGGCGTGTAGGCAACGCGCTCGCCGATGACAGCCATCAATCGGTGCAGCCGCTCGATGTCGGTGCCCTTGCCGATCGATGCGGCGAGCTCGCGAATACCGCTGCCGATCGCCGTTATCGGTGTTTCATGACTGTACAGCCAGAGCGGCGTAAAGCCCTGATGTGGTCCGGAGACGCCTGCGGTGTCGCGCGTCACCACTTCGCCTGCCGCTTCCACCGTGATGAAGTCGCGCTCGCCCTCGACGCTCAATAGCCTTGTGTCGTTGCCGAAATGGTCGACAAAGCGAACCTCTTCGCGCGCGCCCTCGATGGCCAGCGCCCAGGACAGAACGGTCTGCGTCGACCCGCTAACCGGAAGCAGCCGCAGCCGCTGCAACAGATAGTGCACCGGTGCATCGTAGCGGTATTCGGTCCTGTGGGTGATCTTCAGCCGCATGCACTATGTCCCGCTTGTGAGCATGATCTTGTCCTACTTTTCGCGATCATGCTCACTCTGTTTTTAAGCATGATCTTGTCCGAAAACCGGTACCCACTTTTCGGGATCATCCTCAGTTGAACCGGTAGTCCTGCGCGATCTCGTCGCCGAGCCTGGTGTTCTCACGAATGAAATTGGCCAGGAATTCATGCAGGCCGGCGTCGAATATGTCCTTGATCGACTCGGCTCTCAGCATGGCTTGCGTCTTGTCGGCCGTCGTATGGCAGGCATGGCGTTCGCCGTAGTCGTCGCCGAGGAATTTCAGATGTTCGACCAGGAAGCGATAGCAGAAGGTCAGCGAACGCGGCATGCGCACATTGAGGATCAGATAGTCGGCAATGTTGGTGGGCTTGTAGTCGGCCTCGTAAACCCAGCGGTACGAGCGGTGCGCCGACACCGATCGCAGGATCGATTCCCACTGATAATTGTCGAGCGTCGAGCCGACCCAGGAGATCGACGGCAACAGCACGTAGTATTTCACGTCGAGAATGCGCGCCGTGTTGTCGGCGCGCTCGACATAGGTGCCGAGCTGCGAGAAATCGAAAATCTCGTTGCGCAGCATGGTGCCGTAGAACGAGCCGCGGATCAGCGCCGTCTCGCGCTTGATCGCATCGAGCACACTGGGCAGGTCGCGTTCGTCGATCGGCCTTGCCAGCATCCGCTTCAGCGACATCCAGGCTTCGTTGATGCTTTCCCAGGTCTCACGCGTCAGCGCCGTGCGCACCATGCGGGCGTTGTTGCGGGCCGTCTCGATCGCCGCCATCGTGCTCGACGGGTTCGACGTGTCGCGCAACAGGAAGTCGGCGACATTGGCGGCGGTATAGTCATGGTATTTCTGCGTGAAGGCGACGTCGGAGCCGGCGCTGAGCAGCACCGAATTCCACTCTTCCGAGGCGCTCTGGGTGCGGGTAAGCGCCATGCGCAGGCCGGCATCGACTAGGCGCGCCATGTTTTCTGCCCGCTCGATATAGCGGTTCATCCAATAGAGCCCGTTGGCGGTGCGGCCTAAAAGCATCAAAAACCCTTCAAGTGAAAATCAATCATCGAGCACCCACGTATCCTTGGTGCCGCCGCCTTGCGAGGAATTGACGACCAGCGAACCTTCCTTGAGCGCGACGCGGGTCAATCCGCCGGGCACGATCTGGATGCGGTCGGAGACCAGCACATAGGGCCGCAAATCGACGTGGCGCGGCGCCAGGCCCTTGTCGGTCAGGATCGGGCACGTCGACAGTGCCAGCGTCGGCTGGGCGATGTAGTTCGACGGTTTTGCCGCCAGTTTCTTGGAAAAATCCTCGCATTCCTTCTTGGTCGCCGCTGGTCCGACCAGCATGCCGTAGCCACCGGAGCCGTGCACTTCCTTGATCACCAGCTCGTCGATGTGCTCGAGCACGTATTTCAGGCTGTCCGGTTCCGAGCAGCGCCAGGTCGGAATGTTGCCGAGGATCGCCTTGCGGCCGGTATAGAATTCGACGATCTCGGGCATGTAGGAATAGATCGCCTTGTCGTCGGCGATGCCGGTGCCCGGAGCGTTGGCAATGGTGATGTTGCCGGCGCGGTAGACATCCATGATGCCGGGTATGCCAAGTGCCGAATCCGGCCGGAAGGTCAGCGGGTCGAGGAAAGAATCATCGACGCGGCGGTAAAGCACATCGATCTGCTTGTAGCCTTCGGTGGTGCGCATTGCGACATGACCGTCGACAACACGCAGATCCTGCCCTTCGACAAGCTGCACCCCCATCTGGTCGGCAAGGAAGGCGTGTTCGAAATAGGCGGAGTTGTAGCTGCCGGGCGTGAGCACCGCGATGGTCGGCGTGCCCTTGGTGCTTTGCGGCCGCACCGCCGCCAGCGACTGGCGCAGAAGCTGGGGATAGTTTTCCACTGGCCGCACCTTGATCTTCTGGAACAGCTCGGGGAACAGCTGCATCATCGTCTCGCGGTTCTCCAGCATGTAGGAAACACCGGACGGCGTGCGCGCATTGTCTTCCAGCACATAGAATTCGTCCTCGCTGATGCGGACGATGTCGACGCCGATGATGTGGGTGTAGACGCCGGCCGGCGGCCTGACCCCGATCATTTCCGGCAAAAACGCCTCGTTCCTGGCGATCAATTCCCTCGGAACCCGCCCGGCGCGCAGGATTTCCTGGCGATGGTAGATATCGTCAAGGAAGGCGTTCAGCGCCTGCACGCGCTGTTCGATGCCTTGCGTGAGGCGCCGCCACTCATTGCCCGAAATGATGCGGGGAACGATGTCGAACGGGATCAGCCGTTCGGAGGCTTCCTGCTCGCCGTAGACGGCGAAGGTGATACCAGTCTTGCGGAAGACGCGTTCGGCGTCCTGCATCTTCTCGGTAAGCCTGGCCGGATCCTGCTCCTTCAGCCAGCGATCATAAGCCGAATACGGTCTTCTCAATCCGGAAACTTCCGGAAGCATTTCATCGAACGCTGCCAATCGCATACTCCCCTGTGACGCCATTTCACTGGCGTCGCCGGAGAAAATCAAGCGCAATCGGTGATTTGGAGGATCCAGACGATCAGTATGTCGAGCCTGCCTAAAATTGAGGCAGCGGAAATATGACCTTGATCAGGCTTTGCCTCGTAGCCGGGCAAGTGCGTTCAGCGGCTGGAGCATGACCCCGAAAAGTGGAATCCGGTTTTCTCGGACAAACGGAAAAACACTGAGATAGAGCCCCATCCCGATTCTATCGGGATGGAACGGGCTTAGAAGGCGCGGAACGTGACGACGGTAAAGGTGTCCTTGATGCCGGGGAGAATCTGCACCTTCTCGTTGACGAAATGGCCAACGTCTTCCTCATCGTCGACGTAGAATTTGGCGAGCAGATCGTAATTGCCGGCAGTGGAGTAGATCTCCGAGGCAATCTCGGCGTCGGCAAGCGCGCTGGCGACCTCATAGGATTTGCCGAGCTCGCATTTGATCTGCACGAAAAACGCCTTCATGGCTTCGTCCCGCTAAACGTCCAAGTCCAAGCGGCCCTTCTGGCAGACTGGAGGCGGGCTTTCAAGCGTTGGAATGCGTACTTAGCCGGCCCGGGCCTGGGCTACGGCTTCCCGCGGCTCTGCCACCGGCATGCCACGCGATGATCGCAATCCGCCGAGGCGAGACGAATATTCGCCGCAGCTGAAACCGTGAAGCGCCGCCAAGCGTATGTTAGGATGCTTCCAGGAACAGTTTTTCTGGAGAGACCGCTTTCGAGGGACAACGGAGACAGGCCATGCGCCGCATGTTTTTCGCATTCGCGTTCGTTCCGCTTATCCTGGCCTCGACGGCGTTTGCCGGCGACGCCGAAATCAGGGCGGCGCAAGCTGCCATCGACGGCCAGTTGAAAGCCTTCATCGCCAATGACGGCGCCACCGCCTACAGCTTCGCCGCACCCAATGTGAAGCAGATCTTCCCGACCGTCGACACGTTCATGAACATGGTGACCAACGGCTATCCGCCGGTGCGCAAGCCGCAGACCTACTCCTTCGGCAAGGTCGAGCAGACGAGCCCGACATCGATCGTCCAGCAGGTGTTGATCGTCGGCCCCGACGGCAAGGACTACGAGGCTGTCTACACGCTGCAGCGACAGCCCGACGGCACATTCCAGATCACCGGCTGCAGCCTGCGCGCATCGAACTCGCTCAGCACCTGAGCCTCACACGACTGATATATCGCCCCTCGCCCAGCCCTCGGTGATTTCGGCCGCCCGCGCCTCGAAAGCGCTGCCCTCGATCGCGGCGCGGATGTCCTGCATAAGATTTTGATAATACGAGAGATTGTTCCAGGTCAGGAGCATGGCGCCGAGCGCTTCCTGTGAGCGCACCAGGTGGTGCAGATAGGCGCGTGAGTAGTCCCTCGCCGCCGGGCAGTCGCTTTCCTCGTCGAGGGGGCGCGGATCGTCGGCATGGCGAGCGTTGCGCAGATTGACCTTGCCGCGCCTGGTGTAGGCAAGGCCGTGCCGGCCGGCCCGCGTCGGCATCACGCAATCGAACATGTCGATGCCGCGCGCCACCGACTTCAAAATATCGTCCGGCGTGCCGACGCCCATGAGATAGCGCGGCTTGTTATCAGGCAGTTCGGGACAGGTGATGTCGAGCATCTCGAGCATCACCGCTTGCGGCTCGCCAACGGCCAGGCCGCCGATGGCATAACCCTTCAGATCCATCGCGCTCAGCGCCTGCGCCGACCGTACCCGCAGTGCTGCATTGTCGCCGCCTTGTACGATGCCGAACATCGCCTTGCCCGGCTGGTCGCCGAACGCCGTCTTGCAACGTTCGGCCCAGCGCAGCGACAGCTCCATGGCACGCTCGATCTCCTTCATCTCGGCGGGCAATGCAGTGCATTCGTCGAGCTGCATCTGGATGTCGGAATCGAGCAACCCCTGGATTTCGATCGAGCGCTCCGGCGACATCTCGTAGGCGGCGCCGTCGATATGCGAGCGGAAGGTGACGCCTTTTTCAGTGAGCTTTCTCAGCTTCGACAGCGACATCACCTGGAAGCCGCCGCTGTCGGTCAGGATCGGATGCGGCCAGCGGGCGAATTCATGCAGGCCGCCGAGCCGCGCCACACGCTCGGCGCCGGGCCGCAGCATAAGATGGTAGGTGTTGCCCAGGATGATGTCGGCGCCGACGCCGCGCACCTGATCCATATACATGGTCTTGACGGTGCCGCCGGTGCCGACCGGCATGAAGGCAGGTGTGCGGATTTCACCGCGCGGCATGTCGATCACGCCGCGCCGCGCCTTGCCGTCGGTGGCGAGAACCTTGAAGCTGAACGGCTTAGCCATTGAATTCCTTGTCATGAATCGGGGCGCCAGGTGCCTGCCTGTCGAGCGACTGGCGGTATTGGATGCAGCCGCGCATGAATTTTGGCCAGGGCGGCACCGCGATCGATGGCTCGGTCTTCTCGGGCAGCAGATCCCAGAGCTCCGGATGATGCCAGCAAAGATCATGGCCGGTCGTGTCGCGGTGCGCACGAATGCCGGCGCGCAGTTTTT
Organism: Mesorhizobium calcicola; assembly: GCF_042682105.1. Classification (NCBI taxonomy): domain Bacteria; kingdom Pseudomonadati; phylum Pseudomonadota; class Alphaproteobacteria; order Hyphomicrobiales; family Phyllobacteriaceae; genus Mesorhizobium; species Mesorhizobium calcicola. The sequence goes on along the minus strand of NZ_JBHUGY010000036.1, from coordinate 109,210 downwards.
TGACTTCCGCGATCAGGTTTTCGCGATCAAAGGCTTGCAGATCATCGTCCATCGCTCATCTCCGCTCGATAAAGCAGGCTTGCGTCTCCATAGGAGTAGAACCTGTAACGGTTCTCGATGGCATGCGCATAGGTCGCACGCATCGTGTCGAGGCCGCTGAAGGCCGAAACCAGCATGAACAGGGTCGAGCGCGGCAGATGGAAATTGGTCATCAGCATGTCGGCGGTGCGAAAGCGGTAGCCGGGCGTGATGAAGATATCGGTCGCACCGAACCACGCGGCGAGCGTGCCATCTGCGCGGGCGGCACTCTCCAGCAGGCGTAGCGAGGTCGTGCCGACAGCGACGATGCGCCCACCCTTTGCCCTGGCGGCATTGAGCGCTTCGGCGGTCGCCTCGCTGACCGAGCCGGTCTCGGCGTGCATCTTGTGGTCGGCGGTGTCATCCGCCTTCACCGGCAGGAACGTGCCGGCGCCGACATGCAAGGTGACGAAGCGGCACTCGACACCCTTGGCGTCGAGGGCGGCAAAAAGCTCCGGCGTGAAATGCAGACCCGCCGTGGGCGCCGCAACGGCGCCTTCCTCCCGGGCATAGATGGTCTGGTAGTCAGCCCGATCGCGTTCATCGTCGTCGCGCTTCGAGGCGATGTACGGCGGCAGCGGAATATGGCCGACCGCGCGCAGCGCCTCGTCCAGGAAGGGCCCCGATAGGTCGAAGCCGAGCAGCGCCTCGCCGCCCTCGCCTTTCTCGATCACGGTGGCGTCGAGCTGGCCGAGGAAACAGGAATTGCCGTCATGGCCGAAATGGATGCGGTCGCCGGCGGCAATGCGCTTGCCCGGCCGCATGAAGGCCAGCCAGCGGTCCGGCGCCATGCGCATGTGCAGCGTGGCTTCGACTTGCGCCTGTGCCTCGCCGCGCCGCCTGATGCCCTTCAGCTGCGCCGGAATGACCTTGGTGTCGTTGAAAACCAGCACGTCGCCGGCGCGAAGCAGGGACGGCAGGTCGCCAACCGTCCGGTCATCGAGCCCTTCGCCGGGCTTGACCACAAGCATCTTGGCGCTGTCGCGCGGCTCTGCCGGGCGAAGCGCGATACGCTCCTCCGGCAATTCGAAATCGAAGAGATCGACGCGCATCAGTAGAGCCGGACGAGCAGCGCTCCGGCCAGCAGCAGCACCGCGCCGGCGACACGGCCGAGCGAGATTTCACGCACCGCGACGCCGAGGAAGCCGACGCGATCGATGAGCATGCCGGCGAGCAACTGGCCGGCCACCAGAAACGCCATCAGCGCGGCGGCGCCGATGCGCGGCGTCAAGATCGTCGACAGCGTGACATAGAAGCCGCCGAGCATGCCGCCGACGACGAACAACCAGGGCGCCGGCGCCTTCCAGTCGAGCGTAACGCCTTGCAGCTTCACCACCGAGACGGAGATGATGCCGAGCACGATCGCGCCGGACAGGAACGAAAACGCAGCCGCCGCGACCGGGAGCCCCAGGCCGCGCGCCAGCTGCGAATTGATCGGCGCCTGAATGGCAATGAAGGCGCCGGACAGGATGCCGAAAAGCGACCAGACGACGCCCATCATTGTCGTTTTACCTTACTTGACGTCGGCCGCGACCTTCAGCGACACGATCTTGTCGGGATCCTGCACTGGCTCGCCGCGCTTGATCTTGTCGACATTGTCCATGCCTTCCATGACCTGGCCCCAGACCGTGTACTGGCGATTGAGGAAAGCGGCTTCATCGAAGCAGATGAAGAACTGCGAATTGGCCGAGTTCGGGTTCTGCGAACGGGCCATCGAGCAGGTGCCGCGGCCATGGTTGGCGTTGGAGAATTCGGCCTTCAGGTCCGCTTTGTCGGAGCCGCCCATGCCAGCCCGCGACGGAGCGAAAGAGGGCTTGCTGGAATTGCCGAACTTGACGTCGCCGGTCTGCGCCATGAAGCCGTCGATGACGCGGTGGAAGATCACGCCGTCATAAGCGCCTTCGCGTGCCAGCTCCTTGATGCGGGCGACATGGCCGGGCGCCAGGTCGGGGAAAAGTTCGATGACGACCGTGCCCTTGGTCGTTTCCATGATGAGCGCGTTTTCGCGGTCCTTGATCTCGGCCATGTCAGATATCCTTTTTTCAAAAACAGTTCTATTTGTCGGCGGCGATGCGCACCTTGATCATCCGGTCGGGATCGGTCACCGTGCCATTGTCCGCTTCGTCGCCCTTCTTGATGTGGTCCACTAGGTTCATGCCGCTGACGACATTGCCGACGATGGTGTACTTGCCATCGAGCGGCGGCGCCGGCGCGAACATGATGAAGAACTGCGAATTGGCGGAGTTGGGATCGTCCGAGCGAGCCATGCCGACCACGCCGCGCTTGTATTGCTCGGTCTGTGAGAATTCGGCCGGCAGGTCGGGTTGATCGGAACCGCCGGTGCCGACGGCCTCGGGGCGGAATCCCTTCTTCATGTTGCCGAACTTGACGTCGCCGGTCTGCGCCATGAAGCCGTCGATGACGCGGTGGAAGGCGACGTTGTCATAGGCGCCCTGGCGCACCAGCTTCTTGATTTGGGCAACGTTCTTGGGCGCGAGATCGGGGCGAAGTGCGATGGTCACGTCGCCGTCCTTCAGCGTGATGATCATGGTGTTTTCCGGGTCGGCGGCGAAGGCCGAGACCGACGCGGTCACAAGACCGGCAAGCACAATGAGGAACGAGGCGAGCTTTTTCAGCTGCATAACTATCTCCGGGATTTTTATTTCGCGAATTTGGCGGTGAGCGCACCGGCTACCGCCGCCGGCACGAAGGGGCGGATGTCGCCTCCCATCGAGGCAATCTGGCGGACAAGTGTGGCGGTAATGGTGCGCACGGAGGGGCTGGCGGGCAGAAAGACCGTTTGCAACTCAGGCGCCATGGTCTCGTTCATCCCGGCCATCTGCATCTCGTAGTCGAGGTCGGTGCCGTCGCGCAGGCCGCGGATCATGATCGAGGCGCCCTGCTTCCTGGCCGCCTCGATGACCAGCCCGTCGAAGGCGACGACCTTGATGCGCGCGCCGTCGCGGCCGAACAAGGTCTTGGTTGCATTCTCGATCAGCGCCACCCGTTCCTCGAAGGAAAACAGCGGCTGCTTGCCCGGATGGATGCCGATCGCGGCATAGACGATGTCGGCCACCGCGAGCGACGCTTTCAGCACGTCGAGATGGCCGTTGGTCAACGGGTCGAAGGAGCCGGCATAGAGAGCGATGCGTTCAGTCATGGCTGGTGCTTCTAGCGAGCCTCTCTCGCAAAGGCAAATCCGATCGGCGAGCCGGTCGTGAACCTTTTCCGAGCACATGAACGACAGATGAACACGATGATCACGAAGCCTTCACGCAGCGTTCACTAGGTTGCACCTTCATAAGATGAAACCAAAATCCCATCTATCCGTTGTTAGGCGCAGGAGAACACGTACATGCTGATCTACATGCTCGCCACCGCAATGACCGTCGCCATGCTGATCGCCACCGTATTCGGTTTGCATCAGGAGGCCGAGCGCGTCCGCATCAAGGCCAACACCAAGCGTTTCGAAGGTTTTGGCGCCCGCAAGCCATATCGCCACTACTAAGCCGCCTGAACTTGCCGCCGCGCCGGCCAATGGGCCGGCGTTGCTATGTCAAAACCTGGTGCCGGACTTACTCCGCACCATCCGGGCCGGCGTCCGCCGTCGGATCAATCTCGGCACCGGCGCCTTCGTCGGTTTCCTCGTCGGACTGCGGCTCCGATATCCGCTCGACCGAAACCACCTTTTCACCTTCAGCCGTGTTGAAGATGGTCACGCCCTTGGTGGCGCGGCTGGCAAAGCGGATGCCGTTGACCGGCACCCGGATGACGGTGCCGCCGTCCGACACCAGCATGATCTGGTCGTCATTGCCGACCGGGAAGGTCGCCACCAACTTGCCGATCTCAGCCGTCTTCGACACGTCGGTGGCACGGATGCCCTTGCCGCCGCGCCCGGTCAGGCGGAAATCGTAGGACGAGGAGCGCTTGCCGTAGCCATATTCGGTAACCGTCAGCACGTATTGCTCATGCGCCTTGAGTTCTTCGTAACGGACGTCGGAAAGCTCCGTCTCCTCGCCGATCTCCTCATTGGTGAGCGCGATCTCTTCCTCTTCTCCAGCCGTCTCGGTGGCAAGGCGCCGCTCCGCTGCCGCTCGCTTGAGGTAAGCGGCGCGCTCCGCCGGTGAAGCGTTCACATGCTCGATCACCGACATCGAGATGATGCGGTCGGTCTCGGCCATGGTTATGCCACGCACGCCGACCGAATTGCGGCTCTGGAAGACGCGCACGTCGCCGACCGAGAAGCGGATGCACTGGCCGGAACTGGCGGTCAGCAGCACGTCGTCATTGTCGGTGCAGGTCTCGACGCCGAGGATCTCGTCGCCCTCCTCCTCCAGCTTCATGGCGATCTTGCCGTTGCGGTTGACCTGGACGAAGTCGGAAAGCTTGTTGCGGCGCACGGTGCCGCGCGTGGTGGCGAACATCACGTCGAGCTCACCCCAGCTGGTCTCGTCCTCGGGCAGCGGCATGATCGTGGTGATGCGCTCGCCCTGTTCGAGCGGCAGCATGTTGATCAGCGCCTTGCCGCGTGACTGCGGGTTGCCGATCGGCAGCCGCCAGACCTTCTCCTTGTAGACGATACCGCGCGAGGAGAAGAACAGCACCGGCGTGTGGGTGTTGGCGACGAACAGCCGGGTGACGAAATCCTCTTCCTTGGTCGACATGCCGGAGCGGCCCTTGCCGCCGCGGCGCTGCGCCCGGTAAAGCGACAGCGGCACGCGCTTGATGTACCCGGAATGGCTCACCGTCACGACCATGTCCTCGCGCTGGATCAGGTCCTCGTCTTCCATGTCCGCGCCACCGTCGGTGAGCTCGGTGCGACGTGGCGTGCCGAACTCGTCGCGCACGGCGGCAAGCTCGTCCTTGACGATCTGCTGGACGCGCGCGCGGGACGACAGGATGTCGAGATAGTCGATGATTTCGGCGCCGATCGTGTTCAACTCGTCGGCGATCTCGTCGCGGCCGAGCGCCGTCAGGCGCTGCAGGCGCAGTTCGAGGATGGCACGCGCCTGCTCCTCGGAGAGGTTGTAGGTGCCGTCCTCGTTGATGCGATGACGCGGGTCGTCAATCAAAAGGATCAGCGATTCGACGTCGCCCGACGGCCAGCGCCGCTCCATCAACTGCTCGCGCGCCGTCTGCGGATCCGGCGCGGTGCGGATCAGCTTGATCACTTCATCGATGTTGGCGACGGCGATGGCGAGACCGACCAGCACATGGGCGCGATCGCGCGCCTTGCGCAGCAGGAATTTCGTCCGCCGGGTGATCACCTCCTCACGGAAGGCGACGAACGCCCTCAGCATGTCGGTCAGTGTCAGCAGTTCCGGCTTGCCGCCATTCAGCGCCACCATATTGGCGCCGAAGGAGGTCTGCAGCGGCGTGAAGCGGTAAAGCTGGTTGAGAATGACGTCGGCGACGGCGTCGCGCTTCAACTCGATGACGACACGGTAGCCCTGGCGGTCGCTCTCGTCGCGGATGTCGGAAATGCCCTCGATGCGCTTGTCGCGCACCAGTTCGGCCATCTTCTCGATCATCGATGACTTATTCACCTGGTAGGGAACCTCGGTGATGATGATCGATTCACGGTCGTTGCCGCGCTGTTCGATGTTGACCTTGCCACGCATGACGATGGAGCCGCGGCCGGTCGAATAGGCGCTGTAGATGCCGGAACGGCCCAGCACGATGCCGCCGGTCGGGAAATCCGGTCCCGGAATGATCTCCATCAGCGCCGGCAGGTCGATCGCCGGATTGTCGATGATGGCGATGGCACCGTTGCAGACTTCGCCGAGATTGTGCGGCGGGATGTTGGTCGCCATGCCGACGGCGATGCCGCCGGAGCCGTTGACCAGCAGATTGGGGAACCGCGCCGGCAGAACCTTCGGCTCGCTGCCGGATGCATCGTAAGTATCCTGGAAATCGACGGTGTCCTTGTCGATGTCCTCCAAAAGCTCATGCGCGACCTTGGTCAGCCGCGATTCGGTGTAGCGCATCGCCGCCGGCGGATCGCCGTCGATAGAGCCGAAATTGCCTTGCCCGTCGATCAGCGGCACGCGCAGCGACCAGTCCTGCGCCATGCGCACCAAGGCATCATATATGGAGGCGTCGCCATGCGGATGGTATTTACCCATCACGTCGGCGACCGGGCGCGCCGACTTCACATATTTGCGATTCCAGTGGTAACCGCTCTCATGCGAAGCGAAGAGAATGCGGCGGTGCACCGGTTTCAGGCCGTCGCGCACGTCCGGCAGCGCACGGCTTACGATCACGCTCATCGCGTAATCGAGATAGGAGCGCTGCATCTCCTCGACGATGGATATCGGCTCTATGCCGGTGGGGCCGCCGTCGGCGCCGCGCGGTGTCTTCTGGTCGGTCAAATCGGATCACAATCTAATCAGGAATCACTTGCTGCTTATATAGGAAGCAAGCCCGAAACTCCAACATCCGCGGCACTTTTCCAGTATCAATTTTGATGGTAATTTCAAAAGGATACCACCGATTGCGACGATATGGCCAAGGCGGTTTCGACGGCGCCGAGGCAAAAGTCTGCGATGGACTGTTTTCCCTGAGCGAAAGCCGCGAGAGCAATGAATTGGACCCCGTGGCTGCCTTTGCGAGCGTTGAGCGGTTGGACGCCGAGGGATCTCAATGGTGATCTGATCGCGGGCTTGACGCTGGCGGCGATCGCCATTCCCGAACAGATGGCGACCGCCCGTCTCGGCGGCTTTGCCCCCGGGATCGGCTTCTTCGCCTTTGTTGCCGGTTCGGTGGCGTTTGCCCTGTTCGGCGCCAATCGCCACCTGTCGGCCGGGGCGGATTCGACCATCACGCCCTTGTTTGCCGGCAGCCTCGCCGTGCTCGCCGCATCCGGGTCGCCGCACTATTTGGCGCTGGCTTCCATACTGGCGCTGATGGTCGGGCTGATCGTGACCCTGAGCGGTATTTTTCGTCTTGGCTGGGTTGCCGACCTCTTGTCGGTGCCGGTCACGACGGGTTTTCTGGCCGGCATCGCCGTCCATATCATCGTTTCGCAATTGCCCGGACTGCTCGGCCTGCCCGCCGAGAACGGTGAAACCATGCGCCGTATCGGCGCGATCGCCGGCAGCCTCCATCTCACCAATCCCTGGAGCCTGACGCTCGGCCTTGGCGTGTTCGGAACCGTGTTCTGTGCCGAGCGCATCAGCGCCCGCATCCCCGGCGCGTTGATCGGCATGGTGCTCGCCACCTCGGCGGTAGCCGTTTTCGACCTCAGGAATCGCGGCGTCGAGGTACTCGGCGCCTTGCCCAATGGCCTGCCGCAGGCCGGCCTGCTGCGTGCCAGGCTTGACGATGTGCAGACGTTGGTGCCGCTGGCATTGCTGATCGCCATCGTCGTCATGGTGCAGACGGCGGCCACCTCCCGCTCCTTCGCGCCGCAACAGGGTGACGCTCCCGACATCAATCGCGATTTCGTCGGCGTCGGTGCCGGCAGCATCGCGTCCGGCCTGTTCGGCGCCTTTGCCGTCAATGCCAGCCCGCCGCGCACCGCAATCGTCTCGCAGTCGGGCGGCCGCTCACAGGTCGCCGGCCTCATCGCCGCCGCCATCGTGCTGGCGCTCGGTGCTTTCGGTGGCGGCCTGCTTGCCGATGTTCCGCAGGCCGCACTTGCCGGCGTTCTGCTGTTCGTTGCCCAGCACATTTTGCGCTGGAAGGTGTTCGCCAATGTCTACCGACAGGCGCCGATCGAATTCGCATTGATCCTTATCACCATGGCGGCCATCGTCGTGCTGCCCATCGAGGCCGGCGTGGCGATCGGCATCGGCCTGTCGCTGCTGCATGGCATCTGGAGCGCAACCCAGACGCAGCCGATCGAACTGGAACAGGTGCTGGGTACTTCGGTGTGGTGGCCACCCGGCGAGCCAGCCGCCGGCGAACAGGTCCCCGGCGTGCTGGTCGCGGCATTCCAGGCGCCGCTGTACTTCGTCAATGCCGACGGCTTCAAGCGCGGCCTTGTCGATCTTGTCGACGCCCGGCGTGAAAGCGTGAAGCTGGTCGTGCTGGAAGCCAGCAACATTGTCGAAATCGACTACACGGCCGCTCAAGCGTTGATCGAAACCATCACCCATTGCCGCGAGGCGGGCGCGGTCTTTGCCATCGCGCGGATGGAATCGCTGCGCGCCCAGGCGGCGCTGGCACGATTTGGCATTGCCAACCTGGTTGGTCCGGAGCGGATTTTTCACAGTGTCGATGCCGCCATCAAGGCGCTCGGTCCGGATCAACAGCCGCAACAACAGGACAAAGCCAAATGACGACGCAGCGGGAACCCTTGTTGACACCAGTCGTAGTAGAAGATTTGCGGCCGACACAGATCACCGTCGGCATGCGGGAGGTCGCCTTGAAGCGCCAGATGATCCGCTCGCAGAGCGCGAGGAAGACCGGCACCTTTCTCGGCACCCATATGGTCCCCGTTGTGCTGGGGCCGAAGAAGCGCAACTACGTCACCGATCACCACCATCTCGCCCGCGCCCAGCTCGAGGAAGGCACATCGGGGATGTTCTGGTTACGGTGATCAGCGACCTGTCGGGGCTCGACAAGGACGCCTTCTTCGTCGTGCTCGACAATCGTGGCTGGATGCATCCGTTCGACGAGGACGGCGGGCGCCGGGGCTATGACACAATTCCCAAAACCATGGCCGAACTCGTCGACGACCCCTACAGGAGCATGGCCGGCGAACTGCGCCGACAAGGCGGCTTTGCCAAGGACAGCACCCCGTTCAGCGAATTCCTGTGGGCGGACTTTTTGCGCCGACGCATCGACCGGGATGCTGTGGCGAAGAATTTCGATAGGGCGATGAAAGACGCCCTGAGCCTGGCCAAGGGCAAGGATGCAGACTACCTGCCCGGCTGGTGCGGACCGACATCCGACTGACGCTGCTTGGCCGCAGCGACGGATAAAGCCGGGACAACGCCGCTCGCGCGGCGGGCGCGATACTGGCCCGGCGTTTCGCCCATGACGCGTCGGAACCGGCGATTGAAAGTCGACAAATCGTTGAAGCCTGCGTCGAAGGCGATCGCCGAGACCGCATCGTCTGACAGGCGCAGCCGCACCGCCGCGCGGTGCAACCGGGTCTTGAGCAGGAACTGGTAAGGCGTCATACCCGCGACCTGCCGGAAAATGCGCAGGAAATGATAGGGGCTGGTCGCGGTCTCATCGGCAAGCGCTGAAAGCGAAACCGGCCTGTCGGCATCGAGTTCGATCCGCCGCACCGCTTCGGCCACCCGTTTCTGATCGCGGCGGCTTGGCGCGCGCCTGACATGAGTGGTGCCAGCGGCGGCAGCGACCGAAGCCCCTGCAATGCGCAGGGAAAATTCCTCGAAGGCGTCGATATCGGCCATCTCGCGAGCGGTTTCCGCCTCGGCGAGCAAGGACGCCAAGGCCGGCAAAGGGGGCAGGCGTGGCGTCTCGAAGGCCAGTTTTTTTCGCACCCGGCACACCCGCCACGATGCGTTCCATGTAGGCCGGTCCGAAATGGAACGAGAGGCAACGGTCGCCGTTGCCATGCTCGTGTCCGCATTCATAGCACGTGCTGGGATTGCCGAGCAGGAGCGCGCCGGGCGCCAGCATCGCCGTGCCTTGTTGCGCCCGATAGCGGAAAGTGCCGCTGGTGACCGCGGCGACACAGAAATCCCGATGGGCTTCCTCGAACGGCCGGTCACCGGCGCCGGCCGTGCAGATCATATCCGCCACGTGCCAGCCGGCCCCCGATGCGAGAGTGTGCGTGGTCGCTGTCATGACCGAAATATAGCAATTTTTCCCAAGCCCAGAACCCCGTCACGGCCTACTCCTCCCGGTCTCCTGACAAAAAGAGACCGGAACCATGTACGACCAATCCTCCTTTGCCGAAGCCTTGCACAGTGCCGGACCATTCGATGGACTCGCCGAAAAACTGAAGCTCTATGGCCGCTTCGTCGGCGCCTGGACTTTTGACGCCACGCGCCATCTCGAGGATGGCACGGTGCTGACCGGGCGTGGCGAGGTGCATTTCGGCTGGGTGCTGGAAGGCCGAGCTCTCCAGGATGTGTGGATCCTGCCCGCCCGCGACGCCGGCCCCTCGCCGTCCCTCGGCAAATGGACGTTCTACGGCACGACATTGCGCCTCTACGACCCCGGACGCCTGGCACATCTTCTGGAGCGACCCGCGCAACCAGTACTACAGCCGCCAGGTCGGCCGCGCCCAGGGCGACACCATCGTGCAAGTGGGCACCGATGGCACCGGCTCGTCGGTGCGCTGGAGTTTTTCGCGGATCACCGAGAATTCCTTCCGCTGGCTCGGCGAGCGCTCGCACGACAATGGCGCGACATGGCGGTTGGAAGTCGAGTTCCTGGCGCGCCGAACAGCAGGAAAATGACGCCACAAGACATTGTAAGAATGGAGAAAAACATGTTCGACCATATTTCGATCGGCGTTCGCGATGCCGCCGTTTCCAAGCGCTTTTACGATGCTGCACTGAAGCCGCTGGGCTATAGCTGCCTCAGCCAGTCGCCGGGCTCGCTGGGTTACGGCGCGCAAGGCATCGTGCTGTGGGTCAACGAGGCCGCGCGGCCGGTGCCATCAGACGCAAATTCCGGCCTGCATTTCTGCTTCGCGGCACCGACACGGGCCAGCGTCGACGCTTTCCATGCCGACGCGTTGCGCGAAGGCGGCAGCGACAACGGTGCGCCGGGCCTGCGCGCCGACTATGGCGAAAACTATTACGCCGCCTTTGTCGTTGATCCGGACGGCTATCGTATCGAGGCCTATTGCGGCGCTGCCGGCTGAAGCAAGGTTGTCGAAGTCTTCGGTTTCGTCCCTCCGACAGTTCCCACCGACCGGGCTTTGCTCTACCAATATCATGGTGCGGGCACGGCCCGGCGGGAGGGGTCAGAGATGCCGAGCTTCGACAGCCTGTTCAACGCCTTCGTCACCATTCTCGTGACCATCGATCCGCCTGGCCTGGCGCCGCTGTTCCTCGCCGTGACACGCGGCATGAACCGCGAGGAGCGCCAGCAGGTTTCCGTCCGCGCCTCGATCATCGGTTTTCTGGTGATGGCGCTGTTTGCGGTTGCCGGCGCCTCGATCCTGTCGGTGTTCGGCATCACGCTGCCGGCCTTCCGCGTCGCCGGCGGTTTTCTCTTGTTCTTCATCGCCTTCGAAATGGTGTTCGAGCGCCGGCAGGACCGCAAGGAGAAGATCGGCGACGTCGCCATCACCAAGGACATGATCCACAACATCGCCGCCTTCCCGCTGGCGATCCCGCTGATCGCCGGCCCCGGCGCGATTTCGGCGACGGTGCTGCTCTCCGGCTCGTTTCAGGGTTTTGCCGCGCAGGCGGCGCTGGTCGGCATCATCTTCGTCTGCCTCGCCATCACCTATCTGGTGTTCGTGCTGTCGGAACGCATCGACCGCATCCTCGGCCAGACCGGGCGCTCGATACTGACCCGGCTGCTCGGCGTCATCCTGGCGGCACTTGCCGTGCAGTTCGTGGCGGACGGCATCAAGGCGCTGATGGCCGGCTGACACGCGGCGAACCGCCGCCGAAGCCGGCCCTACTTCGTCATCGTGTCGATGACCTCGAAATCGTGGGTGATCGTGGCGGTCTTGGCCAGCATCGCGGAGGCGGAACAGTATTTTTCGATCGAAAGGTCGATCGCCCGTTTGACCTTGTCGCTGGAGAGCGACCGGCCCTTGACGACGAAATGCATATGGATGCGGGTGAACACCCTGGGCTCGGTTTCGGCCCGGTCGGCGTCGAGCTCGACGACGCAATCCTCGATCGCCTCGCGTCCTTTTTCGAGGATATGCACCACGTCATAGGCCGAACAACCGCCAGTGCCGATCAGCAGCAGTTCCATCGGGCTCGGCCCCGGCGTCTTGCCTTCCGGTCCGAGCGCCGTTCCGAGCACCAGTTTGTGGCCGCTAGCGGACTCGCCGACGAAGGTGCGCTCCTCGACCCATTTTACGCGTGCTTTCACCTGATATTCCTTTCCACTTGAGGTCATCCGCCTCAAGGATCAAATAGGATCATGGCCCGGCTCGCGCGATGCCAAAGACGACATCGTGCATGACCCTGCCCGGCAACAGCGTGAAGATGCCGGCCCCGATCAACGCAAAGACATACAGCACAATCATCGACTTGCGATGCTTGGCGACGCGGTGATTGAGGGCGTGCCACACCGCCAGCGGCACGGTGACCAGCACCAGGATCGACAGGAGATGGATCGGACTGAAAGGGCCGATGAGGCGGATCTGATGAATCCAGAAACTCGAGACGGCGATGACCAGCATCAGCGCGGCCCAGACATAACCCGCGATGCGATGGCGCGGCGTTCCCTTCGGCAGGACCAGTTGCGTGGCTCCTAGCGCCAGGGCGGCGAAGGCCGCAAAGGTATGCCAGGGGACCGGAGAGGGCGCGGCAAGCAGCGGTTGCAGCGACATTGCCGCCTCTCCTGTCGTCAATTGTCCTCAGAACGGGATTTCGTCGTCCAGTTCGCGCGACGAACCACCGCCACCACCGCTCTTGGCACCGCCGCCGCCACGATTGAAGCCTTCGCTCGGGCTGGACTGGCCGAAATCGGACCCGCGGCTGCTGCCGCCACCGGCATAACCGCCGACCTGGCCGCCCTCGCCCTGTCCGCGCGCGTCGAGCATCTGCAGCTCGCCGCGGAATTTCTGCAGCACGACCTCCGTCGTGTACTTGTCGTTGCCGGTCTGGTCCTGCCATTTGCGCGTCTGCAACTGTCCCTCGACATAGACCTTCATGCCCTTCTTCAGATACTGCTCGGCCACCTTGGCGAGCTGGTCATTGAAGATGACGACGTTGTGCCACTCGGTCTTTTCCTTGCGCTCGCCGGAATTCTTGTCGCGCCAGCTTTCCGACGTCGCGATGCGGATGTTGACGACCGGCTCGCCCGAGTTCAGGCGACGGATTTCCGGGTCCGCACCGAGGTTGCCGACCAGAATGACCTTGTTGACGCTACCCGCCATGATATTTCTCCGCGCTCATTCGAAACAAATTTTTGTCGCAGCACCTTACAGGCTGCGGACGTCAGCCGCCTGCTAAGGCTGGCTTTTCCCACAAGGTTTTTGTTCCCTTTTCGTTCCTATATGCATTGCCACTTATTGTCAAGGAATGGCAGCAACATGCAAACCCAACATATGGGTTTCAAACCAGCGCTTGCCAAATCAATAAGTATCGACTTATGCTTTCGCCATGATCGAAGCAGAGATTTTCCGCGCCCTTGCCGACCCGACGCGCCGCGCCGCCTTCGAGCGTCTCGCCTCAGCTGAGATGAGCGTGTCGGAACTGCGCAGCGGCATGACGGTGTCGCAGCCGGCCGTCTCGCAGCATCTGGCGGTGTTGCGCGGCGCTGGCCTGGTGGTCGAGCGGCGGGCTGGCCGCAACGCCTATTACCGCGCCGATCCGCAAGGGCTTGCCCCCCTGCTCTCCTGGATCGAACGCTACCGGACTTTCTGGCCGGAGCGCATCGAAAGGCTGAAGGCGGTTTTGAAGGACATGGATCAATGAAGAGCATCGGATCAATGACAGACCAAGGCCACGCGGGCTCCGAGACCGCGCCTGACGTGATCGAATTTGAGTGCGACCTGCCGGAGCCGCCGGAAAAGGTGTGGCGGGCGCTGACCGTGCCGGAGCTGCTCGCTGCCTGGATGATGCCGAACGACATCAGGCCCGAGAGGGGCAGCCGTTTTGCCTTCGCCGGGCCGGATGCGGCGATCGAATGCGAAATTCTCGACGCCGAACCCGAACGGCTGCTGCGTTATTCCTGGCGCGAGCGGCCGCAGCCAGGCGATGCCGCGCGGCAGCATCCGCTCGACAGCCCACTGGACAGCATTGTGACCTTCACACTGGCCCGCACCGTTTCCGGCGGCACGCATCTGCGCATTGTTCATGACGGCTTTGCCCGAACGGCGATGCCCGCGGTCGCCATGGCAGGCGCCGGTTGCCGGCTTTCGCTCGACGCAAACAGGCCACGAAAGCCAATAGCCGCAAACATGCCATTACTCTTGTTGCGCGCTGCCTGAACGACGAAACGGACGGAGACAATCAATGAGCGGCCTTGCCAATCTGGTGCCGATGGTGATCGAGCAATCGAGCCGCGGCGAACGCGCCTTCGACATTTTCTCGCGGTTGCTGCGCGAACGCATCGTCTTCATCAACGGTGAAATCAACGACGACGTCTCGGCGCTGGTCTGTGCGCAGTTGCTGTCGCTGGAATCTGACAATCCCGACAAGGAGATTTCGCTCTACATCAACTCGCCCGGCGGCGTGGTGACCAGCGGCTTCGCCATCTACGACACCATGCAATATATCAGCTGCCCGGTGTCGACAGTGTGCATGGGCTTTGCCGCGTCGATGGCTTCGTTCCTGCTGATGGCAGGCACGGCCGGGCGTCGCATCTCGCTGCCGAACGCCACCATCCTGCTGCATCAGCCGCTAGGCGGATTCCAGGGCCAGGCCTCCGACATCCAGCGCCATGCCGAGCGCATCGGCCAGACAAAACGGCACATGACCGAACTCTACGCGCAGCATTGCGGCCGCACCTATGAGGAGGTCGAACGTACATTGGACCGCGACCACTTCATGACGGCCCGCGAGGCCCAGGCCTGGGGCCTTGTCGACCACGTTTTCGATACGCGAAAACAGGCGGCGTAAAGTCAGGGCCAGATCATAGTCCTGCGGCTGTCGAAGATTTGACGATGCCCGTCTGGTCCGGTCGGCGACGCGTCCCTATAATCAGGCGATGACCGACACGCATCCTTCCAGAACATTTCACCGCGTCATCGCCGTCGTCGTGGTCGCTCTTGCCGGCCTTATGAGCGGCACGGCACTTGCCGGCGACAGCTCACCGCCGGCGCAGAAAGGCACCCTACCCGGCGTGACCGGCGAGTATCGCATCGCCAAGCCGGCCCCCGGGCCCGATCCTGACGACGCATTCCCCAGCAACGGGAACGGCCAGTTCAAGATCGGCAATACGGATGTCAGGATTTCCGGCAGCATCACCGTTGATGTCGGCACCGGTGGGATCGGCCTGCCGCGTAATTGATATTGCCTGGCGGTGTACCGCGCCGCACACAAAAACGGCCCCGCCGTGCTTTGCGCGTACGGACGGGGCCTTTTTGGATCTCAAATCCAATTTTGCCGGGAGTGTACTGCCGGCGTTTGATTTCGGATGCAACGCGGCGTTCAGCCGACGATCCGACTAGCAGTCTCTGATTTTTACGGGATTACGGGATATGGCAGGTCACGGTTTGTCGGGTGGCGCAGACGCTAAACCCTGGCACTTATGCCTGCCTCGGCTCCAGTGACAACTGGAACCCTAGGGGACGATCCGGTGGCGTCATAGCTCCGCTCCTGTGTCCGTTTCGCGTTGTTGTCCCGAAGCACAAATCGCAAATGCCTGCGGCGTCTCGCAGGCCACCTCTGGGCGGCGAGGCCATCGAAAGACAGCCGGCTTCGTTGACTACCAGAGTCTGCTCCCCTGAGTCGGGGACGTCAACCATCAATAGCCGATTACCGAAAAACGTGATCATTGGGAGGTTACGTACAAGTCAGTTTCTGCACAGCTTTGTCAGGAGCGTGTTCGGCCTTTGTTCTTTCCGCTTGCCCGTTCACGTGAAAGACGGTTAAACGCTTTGTCGAGAATTGTGGCGTCTCTCGACGTGGCGGCAAAATTACCTACATAGGGGATGGCCGGGAAAACCCGCCATTCCAGGAAATTCCAGATTCTGAGGCGGCGACCGGCGATGGCCGACCATAAATATCTCTCCATTCGCGGGGCGCGCGAACACAATCTGAAGAATGTCGATCTCGACCTGCCGCGTGACAGCCTGATCGTCATGACCGGCCTGTCCGGGTCCGGCAAATCGTCGCTTGCCTTCGACACCATCTACGCCGAGGGCCAGCGCCGCTATGTCGAAAGCCTGTCGGCCTATGCGCGGCAATTCCTCGAAATGATGCAGAAGCCGGACGTCGACCAGATCGATGGCCTGTCGCCGGCCATCTCGATCGAGCAGAAGACCACCTCGAAGAACCCGCGCTCGACGGTCGGCACCGTCACCGAGATCTACGACTACATGCGGCTTCTGTTCGCGCGCGTCGGCATCCCCTATTCGCCGGCCACCGGCCTGCCGATCGAAAGCCAGACGGTCAGCCAGATGGTCGATCGTGTGCTGGCGGTCGAGGAAGGCACCCGTCTGTTCATCCTGGCGCCGATGGTGCGCGGCCGCAAAGGCGAGTACCGCAAGGAATTGCTGGAGCTGCAGAAGAAGGGCTTCCAGCGCGTCAAGGTCGACGGCGTCTTCTATGAAATCGCCGACGTGCCGGCGCTGGACAAGAAGTACAAGCATGACCTCGACGTCGTCGTCGACCGCATCGTCGTGCGCGGCGATCTCGCAACCCGGCTTGCCGACTCCATCGAGACCGCGCTGAAGCTCGCCGATGGGCTGGCGGTGGCCGAATTCGCCGACAAACCGCTCGACGCCAGCCAGACCGGCGAGGATTCCGTCAACAAGTCGAAGAACGAGACGCATGAGCGCATCCTGTTCTCGGAGAAATTCGCCTGTCCGGTCTCCGGCTTCACCATTCCGGAAATCGAACCCAGGCTGTTCTCGTTCAACAACCCGTTCGGCGCCTGCCCGACCTGCGACGGTCTCGGCAGCCAGCGCGCCATCGACCCCAATCTCGTCGTGCCGGACGAGAACGTCTCGCTGCGCGACGGCGCCGTCAGTCCGTGGGCGAAATCGACCTCGCCCTATTACGCGCAGACGCTGGAAGCACTCGGCAAGGCCTACAATTTCAAGCTCGGCGACAAGTTCAGGGATTTGAGCGCGGACGCCCAGGAGGCCATCCTGCGCGGCACCGGCGAGCGCGAAATCACCTTCCAGTATGATGACGGCCTGCGCTCCTACAAGACGACCAAGACGTTCGAAGGCGTCATCCCCAATCTCGAGCGCCGCTGGAAGGAGACCGAATCCGCCTGGATGCGCGAGGAGATCGAGCGCTTCATGTCGGCAACGCCTTGCCCGGTCTGCAAGGGCTATCGGCTGAAGCCCGAGTCGCTGGCGGTCAAGATTGCCGGCAAGCACATTGGCGAAGTCACCGAACAGTCGATCCGCAACGCCGACAAGTGGTTTACCGACCTTCCCGCGTCGCTCAACGACAAGCAGAACGAGATCGCCGTGCGCGTCTTGAAGGAGATCCGCGAGCGGCTGCGCTTCCTCAACGATGTCGGGCTCGACTACCTGACGCTGTCGCGCAATTCCGGCACGCTGTCGGGCGGCGAGAGCCAGCGCATTCGCCTGGCCTCGCAGATCGGCTCCGGCCTCACCGGCGTGCTCTATGTTCTGGACGAGCCGTCGATCGGCCTGCATCAGCGCGACAATGCCCGCCTGCTCGACACGCTGAAGCACCTGCGCGACATCGGCAACACGGTGATCGTCGTCGAACATGACGAAGACGCCATCCTGCATGCCGACTATGTCGTCGACATGGGTCCGGCCGCCGGCATCCATGGCGGCGAGATCATCGCCCAGGGCACGCCGCAGCAGGTGATGGCCAATCCCAATTCGATCACCGGCAAATATCTGTCGGGCGCGCTCGATGTGGCGACGCCGGGCGTGCGGCGCGAGGCGAAGAAGAACCGGCGGCTGAAGATCGTCGGCGCGCGCGGCAACAATCTGAAGAACGTCACCGCCGAAATCCCGCTCGGCACCTTCACCGCCGTCACCGGCGTGTCGGGCGGCGGCAAGTCGACCTTCCTGATCGAGACGCTGTTCAAGGCGGCGTCGCGCCGCATCATGGGCTCGCGCGAGCATCCGGCCGACCACGACCGCATCGAGGGCCTCGAATTCCTCGACAAGGTCATCGACATCGACCAGTCACCGATCGGCAGGACCCCGCGCTCGAATCCGGCCACCTACACCGGCGCGTTCACGCCGATCCGCGACTGGTTCGCCGGCCTGCCCGAGGCCAAGGCGCGCGGCTACCAACCCGGCCGTTTCTCCTTCAACGTCAAGGGCGGCCGCTGCGAGGCCTGCCAGGGCGACGGCGTCATCAAGATCGAGATGCATTTCCTGCCCGACGTCTACGTCACCTGCGACGTCTGCCACGGCAAGCGCTACAACCGCGAGACGCTCGATGTCCTGTTCAAGGGCAAGTCGATCGCCGACGTGCTCGACATGACGGTCGAGGAAGGTGTCGACTTCTTCGCTGCCGTGCCCGGCGTGCGCGACAAGCTCGACACGCTGAAGCAGGTCGGCCTCGGCTACATCCATATCGGCCAGCAGGCGACGACGCTGTCGGGCGGCGAGGCGCAGCGCATCAAGCTCGCCAAGGAACTTTCGCGCAAGGCGACCGGCAAGACGCTCTACATCCTCGACGAGCCGACCACTGGCCTGCACTTCCACGATGTCGCCAAGCTCCTGGAAGTGCTGCACGAACTGGTCGACCAGGGCAACACGGTGGTGGTCATCGAGCACAATCTCGAAGTGATCAAGACCGCCGACTGGGTGCTCGACCTCGGCCCCGAAGGTGGCGACGGTGGCGGCGAACTGGTCGCCTCCGGCACACCGGAAGCGATCGTGTGCGAAAAGCGCAGCTACACCGGCCAGTTCCTCAAGGAACTGCTGGAGCGGCGCCCCGGAGGCAAGCGCGAAGCGGCGGAGTGATGGTCGGACCGGCTGGCGCCTGGAGAGCCTTTGAATGACAATCCGAAGCGCGCTCGCCGGTGACCTCGAAACTGTCGTCGCGCTGACGCAAGCGACCTATGCCCCCTACACCGCGCTGTTCGGCGCGCCGCCGATCCCTGTTACCGAGGACTACGAGCCACGCATCGCGCGTGGCGAGGTCTGGCTCTTGGAGCGTGACGGCGACCTTGCCGGACTGCTCACTTTGGAACGCCACCCCGATCACGCGATGATCTTCTCCGTCGCTGTCGCACCCGAATTTCAGGGCAAGGGCCTCGGCATCGCCCTGCTTAAACACGCCGACGAACAGACGCGCCTGTGGGACTTGCCCGAGGTGCGGCTCTACACCAACGCCAGGATGGAGCGGAACATCGCGCTCTACCTGGCCTATGGTTTCCACGAAACGGGTCGCCGGCCCAATCCATACCGGCCGGGATGGGTCCTCGTCGACATGACCAAAGCCGTCGATGAGATCACGACGGCCTGATTTTTCTGAACTCGGGAGGATGACATGAGCAAATCGGGAACAATCCGCTCCGGCATGGGCGGCTGGACATTTGAACCCTGGGATACGTCCTTCTATCCCGAAAAGCTCCCCAAGGCCAAGCAGCTGCAATACGCCAGCCGGCAGGTGCCGAGCATCGAGGTCAACGGCACCTATTATTCGAGCTTCAAGGAGCCGACCTTCGTCAAATGGGCTGATGAAGCGCCAGACGGTTTCGTCTATGCGCTGAAGGGCAACCGTTTCGTCACCAATCGCCGTGTGCTCGGCGAGGCCGGGGAATCGATGATGCGCTTCCTCGGCTCGGGCGTCACCGCACTCGGTGAAAAGCTCGGGCCGATCCTGTGGCAGTTCGCGCCGACGAAAAAGTTCGATCCGGACGATTTCGAAGCCTTCCTCAAGCTGCTCCCGGAAAAGCAGGACGGCGTTGCGCTGCGCCACGCGGTCGAGATTCGCAACGACAGTTTCATCGTGCCGGAATTCGCGACGCTCGCGCGGAAGTACAAGGTCGCGATCGTCTATGCCGACCACGCGAAGTATCCTGACATCGCCGACGTCACCAGCGATTTCATCTATGCGCGCCTGCAGACCGGCAGCGACGACAACCCCGACTGCTACACGCCCAAAGGCCTCGACGAATGGGCGGCGCGCGCCAGGACCTGGGCAGAAGGCAAGCAGCCGGCCGACTTGCGGCGCGCCGATCCCGCCACCGAAGCACCGGTGCAGCCGCGCGACGTGTTCGTCTACTTCATCACCGAGGGCAAGGTGCGCGCGCCGTTCGGAGCGATGGCGCTGATGCAGCGGGTGGCCGACTAAGAACATCGGCATAACTTTCACGCCAAGCGCCTCTCCTATGCGTTTTTGGCACAGCAAGGCGTCCAATCGTGGCAATTTCGCCACCGTCGTAACCTTATCGATACCTCCTTGCTGCATGAATCCAGCCTGGCCAGGATCGCCGCCGGCAAGGAACGAGGGGCATGTCGCTCGACTACACTTCACTTCTGCTGGCTGTTGGTTTTTTCCGCCACCTGCCTGAGCCTGACACTGTTTGGCACGTGGCTCACCGCTCGCTCGGAGAAATTCCTGCTGACATGGGCGATCAGCCTGCTGTTGGTGGTCGGCGACATTTTTGCCTATGACGCCTATATCGACATGCCCGGGCGCCTGCTTGGCATCGCGACCCTTGCCCTGCTCCTGCTTGGTTTTTCGGCTATGCTGGGCGCGGCCTACCAGTTCAGAACCGGTGGCTCACCGATCCGCAGAACGGTGTTTGGCAGCATTTCGCTGGCCGTTGCGCTGCCTGTCATGGCTCTCGGCTATGACGGTCTCGGCTTCATGTTCGAGAACCTGTTTGCCGCCTTGCTTCTGTTCGCAACGGCCTTCGAATACTGGAAGGGCCGCAACGAAGCCCCGGCGCTGACGACCGGCATCACCGCACTCTATTCGGCCACGGCCACGTCCTTCGCTTTCTGCGCCATGGTTCTCGCCTGGGACGGAAAGCTGATCCTTGGCCATGCGCCAAGCAACTGGGCCGAGGAGTTGAGCCTCATAATCGTCATCGCCAGCATGACCGGCATCGGTGCGCTGTCACTGGCGCTCAATCAGGGGCGTCTGGCCAGGCATCATCGCCACAACGCGCTGACCGATCCCTTGACGGGTCTGCTCAACCGCCGTGCCCTGTTCGACCTGCATGGCAATGCCCCGGTCGGCGCCTTCACCTCTGTGGTTGTGTTCGACCTCGACGGCTTCAAGGCCATCAATGACGAATTCGGCCATGCTGCGGGCGACGAGGTGCTGAGGGTGTTCGCCAGGGAGCTCGCCGGCAATCTTCGCCCGGCCGACGTCGCCGCGCGCATGGGCGGCGAGGAATTCGCACTGGTGCTGAAGCGGACCTTGCCCGAAACGGTGGAGGCCACCGCCGAGTCGATACGGGCGGCCTTCGCCGCGCGCCGCATCGAAACCGAGACAGGTCCCTTGACATGCACGGTCAGTGCCGGATTTGCTTTCGGCACCAAGGAGGGCCTCAGCTTCGACAAGGTGCTCAGCGCCGCCGACAAGGCGCTCTACGCCGCCAAGCGTGGCGGCCGCAACCGCGTCACCGCCTCGGCATTCCGGCGCGCGAGTTAGAAATGGACACCTGTACCGAAGCGCACCCTCCGACCAACTCAACGGCGCGCTGAAAAGGCCTTCATACCCCTCTTGATGGCCTTGCGAGCTTCTGCAGCACTTTGCCAGCCCTTGAACTTGATGGTCTTTCCGGTCCCGAGCACCGAGGAGACAAAAAACTGCTCGATTTCGCGCCGCAGGTCGTCTGGAACGTAATCCGCTGCAACAGGTTCATCGGGTGCATCCTCTCTATGTGGACAGAAGACATAACGGTCGTTGCGCAGGGCCTCGCCGCCTGCGTCCTTCTGCTTGACTCGCAGGGCGCCTAACAGGTTGCATTTGATCACAACGCCCGGAGCCGTTGCTGCCTGATGAATCACAAGTCCGTCAAGAGGGTCACCGTCGTCACCCAATGTTGAAGGAATGAAGCCCCAGTCATAGGGATATATCATTCCAACCGGCAAAGGACGGACATAGGCGAACACCTGCGTTCCCGGCTCGAAGGCCAGTTTCGCCGTCGCGCCGCGAGGCGTTTCGATCACCACTCTGGTGAGACCCTTCGTGGTTGTCGGCAGCTTCAGATAGTTGGGCATCCAGATGCCTCGCTTTCGGTCATGTCGAGGCGATTTCGGATGTCTCGCCGTCATTCGCGTTGCGCAGTGGCAAGCGATGGAACCTCGTACCGCGAAGAATGTTCCGCCTTTCAGGAGGTCGGACATGACAAAAGCTTCTCTACACCTTCTGAAGGGCGGCGGGTATTTGATCTCAACCGCCAGCGTAGTCCTACTCGCCATTGTCAGTTGGTCGAGCGCTTCAGAAAGCCCAGTGCTTACCGCCTGCCTGGTAGGCGGCGCAGCATTATCCATCATCGGAATGTTCTGCCGCTGGCTGACATACCAACTTGATAGGAGCCGGCAGGACAGCTAGACGGAAGGCATCTCGGTAGGCTGGAACCGCAGGTAACTGAAGTCGGCGCACAAGGAGGACGGATTGCGGATGTCCGATTTTCGGTCAAGCAAACCTGTTGCGAAACGGCTTCTATGCCGCCATGACGATTTCGTTGAACGCATCGAGATCGACATAGAAGACCTTGGTGATTTCCTCGATCAGTTCGTCACGATCGTACCCTTGGGACCTCAATATATTGATGGCGGTGATGATGTCGACGCGCTCGGTTAGCCGGCGCTTCTGGTAGTCCTCGACGTAACGTTCCATGGCTGTCCCTTAGCCTGTGTGCCCAAACGGGTTGAACGACAAACAGATCGCAGGAGGGAAGCTAGGAATGCTTGCTTGCGTGGAACTTGCCCGGCCTTCGCCGCGCCCCTCGATCTGCGATAATCCAGACTGATACGGAAGCGGCCGACTCACAAAAGCCAACAAAAGACTAGCACGTGGTATTGAGTGTGCCAGAGTTGTGTAGAGATCTTTTGAAGAAAAGATTGGGCGCGGCGGCGCAGGCCTCGTGACTTCGCCGTCCTTGAGCGTAGCGAACGTGAAGCGGAGCGAAGATTCAAGGCGTTATTTCGGAGCGTTGCCACCCGTGCAGAATCTAGGATTGATGGGCACCGGATAGAACTTCTCTTCTGCACCGATGCACTCTTCAACCATAGCACCGGAACACATACCGGATCCTGGGGTCTGCGCCGCGTCGCTTCGCTCCAGGATGACGACAAGACGGATCTACACCGTCAGGAATTTGCGCACATCCGCCCTGTCGAGATCTTCAGCCGGGCCGGTATGGACGATCAGGCCTCGGTCCATGATGTTGACCTCGTCGGCAAGCTCGCGGCAGAAATCGAGATATTGTTCGACCAAAAGCACGGCGATGCCGGCCTGGTCGCGCAGATAGCGGATGGCGCGGCCGATATCCTTGATGATCGATGGCTGGATGCCTTCCGTCGGCTCGTCGAGCACCAGGAGTTTTGGCCGCATCACCAGCGCCCTGCCGATGGCGAGCTGCTGCTGCTGGCCGCCGGAAAGGTCACCGCCACGGCGGCCGAGCATCTGTTTGAGCACCGGAAACAACTCGAAGACGTGGGCGGGCACGTTGCGGTCGGCGCGTTTCAGCGGCGCGAAGCCTGATTCCAGGTTTTCCCGCACGGTGAGCAGCGGAAAGACCTCCCTGCCCTGCGGTACGAATGCGATGCCCGACCGGGCGCGGTCATACGCCGCGCTCCGGTCGAGCGCCTTCCCCTCGAAGGCAACGCTTCCGCTCGTCAGCCGGTGGTGGCCGACGATCGATCTCATCAAACTGGTCTTGCCGACGCCATTGCGGCCGAGCACGCAAGTGATCTTGCCGGCACCGGCCTTCAGCGACACGCCGCGCAGCACCTGGGCAGCGCCGTAATGGAGCGTGGCATCGGAAACTTCGAGCATCTCAGCGCCTTCTCCAGCACCTGAGGAAGGACAAATCGAAGCGATGGAATTGAACCCGCCAGACCATGCTCATCTCCCCAGATAGACTTCGACGACGCGCTCGTCGGCCGACACGAAATCGAGCGTGCCTTCGGACAGCACCGAGCCCTCGTGCAGGCAGGTGACCTTGACGCCGAGTTCGCGCACGAAATGCATGTCGTGCTCGACGACGATGACCGAATGGTCGCGCGCGATGTCCTTGAGCAGTCGTGCGGTTTCCTCGGTCTCGGCATCGGTCATGCCGGCGACCGGCTCGTCGACCAGCAGCAGCTTCGGGTCCTGCGCCAAAAGCATGCCGATCTCCAGCCACTGCTTTTGTCCGTGGCTCAAATTTGCCGCCAGTTGGTCGCGTTTGTCGCCAAGCCGGATGATGCCGAGGATGTCGTCGATCTGCCGCGCTTCGGCGGCCGAGCGGCGGTGGAACAGCGCCGGGAAGATCGAGCGTGGCCCCTTCAGCGCCAGCATCAGATTTTCCTCGATCGTGTGGCACTCGAAGACCGTCGGCTTCTGGAATTTGCGGCCGATGCCCATCATGGCAATCTCGGCTTCATCATGCTTGGTCAGGTCGACCTGGCCGTCGAAGAACACCTCGCCCTCGTCGGGCCGCGTCTTGCCGGTGACGATGTCCATCATCGTCGTCTTGCCGGCGCCGTTGGGGCCGATGATGGCGCGCATCTCGCCCTTGTCGAGCACCAGCGACAGATTGTTGATGGCGCGAAAGCCGTCGAAGGAAACCGAGACGCCGTCTAGATAGAGGATGGTGTTCGACTTGCTCATGGTCGCTCACTCCGCCGGCTGCGGTTCGGGGCTGGACGAGGACCAGTCGCCCGGCCTTGTCGCCGCGCTGCGAACGATCTTCGGAGGCGGCGGCGCCTCAGGATCGGCTCCGGCTTCCTCGGCGATCGAGGCTGCCCGCAACGCCCTGGCGTTGCCGCGCCAGGAATCCCACATGCCGACGATGCCTTTGGGCAGCAAAAGCGTGACGGCGACAAACAGGCCGCCGAGCGCGAACAGCCAGAATTCCGGCAGCACGCCGGTGAACCAGGACTTGCCGGCATTGACCAGCAGCGCGCCGATAATCGGCCCGACAATGGTGCCGCGCCCGCCGACGGCCGCCCAGATCACCACCTCGATCGAATTGGACGGTTCGAATTCGCCGGGATTGATGATGCCGACCTGCGGCACATAGAGCGCGCCGGCAATGCCGGCCATGACCGCCGAGACAGTGAAGGCGAACAGCTTCACATTCTCCGCCCGCCAGCCGAGGAAGCGGGTGCGGCTCTCGGCGTCGCGCACCGCCATCAGGAGCTTGCCGTATTTGGAACCGACGATGGCCCAGGTGACGAAGACGGCGAGCGCCAGCGTCACCGCGCTGGCCGCGAACAATGCCGAGCGTGTCGCGTCGGCCTGCACGTTGAAGCCGAGAATATCCTTGAAATCGGTCAGGCCGTTGTTGCCGCCGAAACCCATGTCGTTGCGGAAGAAGGCGAGCAGCAGCGCATAGGTCATCGCCTGGGTGATGATCGAGAGATAGACGCCGGTGACGCGGCTGCGGAAGGCGAACCAGCCGAAGACGAAGGCGAGCAGGCCGGGCACCGCCAGCACCATGAGGCCGGCGAACCAGAAATGGTCGAAACCGGTCCAGAACCAGGGCAATTCCTTGTAGTTCAGGAACACCATGAAGTCCGGCAGGATGGGGTTGCCATAGACACCGCGCGAGCCGATCTGGCGCATCAGATACATGCCCATCGCATAGCCGCCGAGCGCGAAGAACGCGCCGTGGCCGAGCGAAAGGATGCCGCAATACCCCCAGACAAGGTCGAGCGCGAGCGCCAGCAGCGCATAGCAGAGGTACTTGCCGGTCAGCGCGACGATATAGGGCGGTACGTAGAAGGCGCTGGCCGGCGACACAGCCAGGCTAAGCAGCGGCACGATGATGGCGACAGCCAGCAGGATAAGAATCGTGATGGCGATGCGGCGATCCGCGCCCGCGGCGAAGAAGCGACCGGTGATCATGCTTCCACCGCCCTGCCCTTGAGCGCGAACAGGCCGCGCGGGCGCTTCTGGATGAACAGGATGATCAGGACCAGCACGACGATCTTGCCGAGCACGGCGCCGGCATAGGGTTCGAGGACCTTGTTGACGATGCCGAGCGAGAAGGCGCCGACCAGCGTACCCCACAGATTGCCGACGCCGCCGAAGACCACGACCATGAAGCTGTCGATGATGTAGCCGCGGCCGAGATTGGGCGAGACATTGTCGATCTGGCTGAGCGCGACACCGGCGATACCTGCAATACCGGAACCCAACGCGAAGGTCAGCGCGTCGACCCACGGCGTCCTGATGCCCATCGAGGCCGCCATCCGCCGGTTGGCGGTGACGGCGCGCATCTGCAGTCCCCAGGGCGTGCGCTTCATCACATAGAGCAGCACGGCGAAGACGGTGAGCGCGAAAACCAGGATCCAGAGGCGGTTCCAGGTGATTGCAAGCTGGCCGACATTGAACGAGCCCGACATCCAGGAGGGATTGCCGACTTCCTGGTTGGTTGGCCCGAAGATCGAGCGCACGGCCTGCTGCAGGATCAGCGAAACGCCCCATGTCGCCAGGAGTGTCTCCAGCGGCCGCCCATAGAGGAAGCGGATGACGCCGCGCTCGATGGCAAGACCGACAAGCGCCGCGACGAGAAAGGCAAGCGGCAGCGCGATGACGAGCGACCAGTCGAACAGGCCGGGGAAGGATGTGCGGATCACCTGCTGGACGACAAAGGTCGTGTAGGCGCCGAGCATGACCATCTCGCCATGCGCCATGTTGATGACGCCCATGACGCCGAAGGTGATGGCCAGCCCGATCGCCGCCAGCAGCAGCACCGATCCCAGCGAAATGCCGTACCAGATGTTCTGGCCGGCATCCCAGAATGCCAACGTCGAATTGATGTTGGCAATTGCGGCCGTTGCCGCGTCCTTGACCGCGTCCGAGGTATCAGCTTCGACCGATGTGAGCAGCGAAACCGCATCGCGGTCGCCACGCGCACCGATCAGCGCGATGGCCGCCAGCTTGTCGGCATCCGGCCGATCCGAGACAAGAACCGAAGCGGCGCGGGCCTGTTCGAGCAGGGCCTTGACGCTGGCCACGGTCTCACTGGCGATCGCCGTATCGAGCGGTTCGATGTTGGCGGCATCGGGTGTCTTGAACATGGTGTCGGCGGCAGCGATGCGCACGGCCGGATCCCTGGCGCCGAGCGTCAGCGTTCCCAGCGCGTCGCGGATGGCGCGGCGCAGCGTGTTGTTGACCTTGATCTTGGTGATGTCGTCCTTGGCCGCTTCGCCGGATGCTTGGCCGCTCAATGGATCGAAAAGCTGGACGCTTTCGCCCGCTTCCTTGCCGACGAAGACGAGCGAATCGGCCTTGCGGATATACAGGTTGCCGTCGGCGAGTGCCGCAAGCGGCCGTTCGACAGCCGGTTCACCTGTAGCCGCCAGTTCGTGAACGACAGCCCCCGTCTCGGAAAAGCCCTTGGCCGTCGCGAATTTGGCGATGATGCCGCGCAGGTCGGCTTCGCCAGCACCCGACGACGACAGCGTCGCCAGCAGGAACAACAGCGTCAGGCCCGCGCGGATCAAGGTCATCGGCTTCTGTTAACCCCTTGAAGATTTGGATGGGCGTCCGGACGGTGGAGGAAACCGTCCGGACGCGCGCGGTCTAGGTCATGGACCTACGGTCCAGACCGGGGAGGATCAGTTCGTGCCCTTGCCGCCGCATTTGCCGGTGGCGACATTGAAGTTGCCGCAGGACAGAGGCGCACGCCAATCGGAGATCAGGTCCTTGGAGTCAGGCAGGTAGTCGGACCATTCGTCGCCCATCACCAGGCCCGGCGTGCGCGAAACCGTTTCGAACTGGCCGTCGGCCTGGATTTCGCCGATCAGCACCGGCTTGGTGATATGGTGGTTCGGCATCATCGTCGAATAGCCACCGGTCAGGTTGGGCACCGAAACGCCGACCATGGCGTCGATGACCTTGTCCGGGTCGGTGGTGCCGGCCTTCTCGACCGCCTTCACCCACATGTTGAAGCCGATGTAATGGGCTTCCATCGGGTCGTTGGTGGTGCGCTTGTCGTTCTTGATGAACTTGTGCCAGTCGGCGATGAACTTCTTGTTCTCGGGCGTGTCGACGCTTTCAAAGTAGTTCCAGGCGGCGAGATGGCCGACCAGCGGCGCGGTGTCGAGACCGGCGAGCTCTTCCTCACCGACCGAGAACGCCATGACCGGAATGTCCTCGGCCTTGATGCCCTGGTTGCCGAGTTCCTTGTAGAACGGCACGTTGGCGTCGCCATTGACCGTCGACACGACGGCGGTCTTCTTGCCGGCCGAACCGAATTTCTTGATTGCGGAAACTTCGGTCTGCCAGTCGGAGAAGCCAAACGGCGTGTAGTTGACCATGATGTCCTCCGCCGCGACGCCCTTGGCCTTCAGATAGGCCTCGAGGATTTTGTTGGTGGTGCGCGGATAGACGTAGTCGGTACCTTCGAGCACCCAGCGCTTCACCGAACCGCCGTCTTCGCTCATCAGATAGTCGACGGCCGGAATGGCCTGCTGGTTCGGCGCGGCACCCGTGTAGAACACGTTGCGCTCGCTTTCCTCGCCCTCATACTGGACCGGGTAGAACAGGATGTTGTCCAGTTCGCTGAACACCGGCAGCACCGATTTGCGCGACACCGAGGTCCAGCAGCCGAACACCGCGGCGACCTTGTCCTTGGAGATCAGCTCGCGTGCTTTTTCCGCGAATAGCGGCCAGTTGGAGGCCGGATCGACGACCACGGCTTCAAGCTTCTTGCCGAGCAGGCCGCCCTTGGCGTTCTGCTCGTCGATGAGCATCAGCATGGCGTCCTTCAGCGTCGTCTCCGAGATCGCCATGGTCCCCGATAGCGAATGGAGAATGCCGACCTTGATCGTGTCGTCAGCCGCCCTCGCCGGAGCGGACATCAACAGGCCGGCAGCAACCACGCTCGCCGAAAACATTTTTGTTATTGTCGAGAAATTACCCCTCATGCCTAACACTCCCAGGCTGGTTGATTGCACCGCACCAATGCAATGCAACCCCCATGCCAATCGCCGGGATGACGCTGCACAGGAGGAAATAGCTCAATATTATCAGTCGTTTATTATATTAGCTTTACGAAAACAGGCGAAGCTGGTTAAAAATTGATTGAGGGAAATTTACGCAACACACAAGGCTATTGCCTAATTTTCGCCCAAATTGGCGAAGTGCCTAGTTTTTGACCTTTGGCGGCAGCTCGCAGGCGACAAATGTTGCGGCACGGCGCAAAAATAGGGCAAGGTCGCCCCCAAACGAGCGACGTCATGGTATCCGGCATTTTACGCATTATTATTATCGGCATATGGCTTCTGGCGGCAGCAACCGGCACCGCGCGGGCCGACTTCAGCGACGGCAAGATGCCCGATGGCGTCTATCATTGCGAAGTGTACCTGCTTGGCCTGTTCCTCGACCTCGGCGACATCACCATCAAGGGGAACGTCTACAACGGCCCAGTCTACGCCGGCCTCGGCACCTTCGGGACCGCCCAGCAGGGCTACAATTATCAGATGGATGCCAATGGCGTGATCTCCTGGCTGGGGCCGCTGGGGGGCTATACCGCCGGCGGCAACTCGCTGTCGCTGACCCAGGCGACGCTGGACGGCCAGAGCCCGCCTTCCTTCGACATCATCATGAAGCAGGCCGACGGCGCCTTCACCGCCTCGACCTGCACCCGGGCAAGCGGTCAGTAGGCCATCTCCAGGACGGCCGCCGCTTCGGCTGCCCTGCAAGCCTCATGTCATCTGGATGTTGCCGAAGCTGGATAGGCAGCGGTGCGCCATCACCATCCACCCGAGAGGCAGACACAATGGCTAACTCCCCGTCTTCATCCTCCCCCGTCATTCGCGATGTCATTGCCGAGCGCGTCTCGCGAAGGGCTCTGCTGAAAGGCGGCCTCGCTTCAGGCACGCTGATCGCCGGCGGCAGCTTTGTCGGCTCGTTGTTTGCCGGCGAAACACACGCCGCGACAGCCCTTTCCACGCTCGGCTTTCCCGAGTTGAAGCGCGTCTACGACAAGACCCACGCCGCCGCCGAGGGCTATGAGACCACGATCGTCGCGCGCTGGGGCGACCCGCTTGTGGCCGGCCTGCCGGATTTCGACGGCAACAAGCTCGCCGCCGACGAGCAGGAGAAGCGTTTCGGCTACAATTGCGACTACATCGCCTTCCTACCGCTGCCGAAAGGCACGGTGAATTCCGACCACGGCCTGCTCTGCGTCAACAACGAATACATCTCGCCCAGCGTCATGTTTCCCGGCATGACCGAGGACGACGCCGGCAAGACGATGAGCAAGGAACAGGTCGATCTCGGCATGGCCGCCATGGGTCACTCGATCGTCGAAGTGCTGTTGAAGGACGGCAAGTGGAGCATAGTCGAGGACAGCCCGCTCAATCGCCGCATCACCGCGAACACCGAAATGAAGGTTTCCGGCCCCGTCGCGGGCCGCGCGCTGATGCAGACGTCGGCCGACGCGACCGGCACGAAGGTGCTCGGTACCAGCTACAATTGCAGCGGCGGCTTCACCCCGTGGGGCACCGTGCTGACCTGCGAGGAAGGCGTTTCCGACCTGTTCGGCGGCGACCCGAAGAAGGCGCCGACGGCAGATATCCTCGACCGCTATGGCTTTGACGGTTCCGATATCTATGGCCGCGGCCGCTTCCACGACCGCTTCAATCTCGACAAGGAGCCGAACGAGGCCAACCGCTTCGACTGGGTGGTCGAGATCGACCCCTATGATCCCCGGTCCAAGCCGGTGAAGCGCACGGCACTTGGCCGCATGTCGCATGAGGCCTCCACGGTGGTCCTCAACAAGGACGGCCGTGTCGTCGTCTATATGGGCGACGACGACTATTTCGAATACATGTACCGCTTCGTCTCGAACAAGGCCTACGATCCGGCAAAACCGGCTTCCGGCAACGACCTGCTGGACGACGGCGTGCTTTCGGTCGCGCGTTACGACGCCGATGGCTCCATGACATGGCTGCCTCTGGTTCACGGCCAGGGCAAGCTTATGGCTGAAAACGGCTTTGCCGATCAGGCGGAAGTGCTGCTGAAGACAAGGCTCGCCGCCGATGCCTTGGGTGCAACGCCGATGGACCGGCCGGAGGACATCGAGACCAATCCGGTGACCGGCCGCGTCTATGCGGTGATGACCAAGAACAAGAAGCGCGACCAGTCGAAGGTCAACCCGGCCAACACGCGTCCGGAAAACCTCTGGGGCCACATCGTCGAACTGATCCCGCCAGGCGGCCGCGGTGCCGACGCCGACCACACGGCCGACAAATATGGCTGGGATCTGTTCGTGCTCTGCGGCAACCCCAAGGATGCCGCCGTCGGTGCGACCTTCCATCCCGACACATCGGACAATGGCTGGTTCGTCTGCCCCGACAACATCACCTTCGATCCCACCGGCCGGCTCTGGGTGGCGACCGACGGCGCCAATGATTTCGACCTGCCGGACGGCGTCTATGGCGTCGACACCGAAGGCCCGGCGCGCGGCCTGCCAAAACTGCTGTTCACCTGCCCGCATGGCGCCGAAGCGACCGGCCCGTGCTTCACCCCCGACGGCACGACCTTGTTCCTGTCGGTGCAGCACCCGGCCGAGGACGCCGAGACGCTCGACAAGGTGCAGACGCCGTGGCCCGACTTCAAGGACGGTCAGTTGCCGCGCCCATCGGTGGTCGCCATCCGCCGCAAGGACGGGCAGCCGGTCGGCGCCTGATCAGTCTGGTCCCATAAAAAGAAAAAGGCGGAACGCGCGTTACGCGTTCCGCATGGCGGTCCGGGAGGACGCTGAGGTTTGGCACGGCCCCGATCAGGGGGCGATGTCTTGCCGGCTCAGATGGTCTTGGCCGACATCTGCGCGGCGATGTAGTCGGCCTGGCGGATGGCCAGCGACACGATCGTCAGGGTCGGGTTTTCCGCGGCCCCTGTCGTGAACTGGCTGCCGTCCGACACGAACAGGTTCTTAATGTCGTGTGTCTGGCCGTGTTTGTTGACGACGCCGTCGGCCGCCTTCTCGCTCATCCGGTTGGTGCCGAGATTGTGGGTCGACGGATAGGGCGGCGTCGGGAAGGTGCGTGTGGCGCCGACTGCCGCGTAAAGTGCGGCGGCCTGCTTGTAGGCATGGTTGCGCATCGCGGTGTCGTTCGGATGATCGTCGAAATGCACGTCGGCGATCGGCATGCCGTGCTCGTCCTTCATGTCGGCATGCAGCGTGATGCGGTTCTCCGCGCGCGGCATGTCCTCGCCGACGATCCACAGGCCGGCCATGTGGTCGTAGTGGTCGAGCGCCGTGGTGAAGGAGCGGCCCCAGGCGCCCGGATCGAGGAAGGCGGCCATGAACGGCAGGCCGAGCGACAGCGTCTCGAACTCGTAGCCACCGACGAAACCACGCGACGGATCATGGCGCGCCTCGTCGCGGATGATGCCGGCCATGGTGGTGCCGCGATACATGTGCACCGGCTTGTCGAAGATGGCATAGACCGAGCCGGTGGTGTGGCGCATGTAGTTCTTGCCCACCTGCCCCGACGAGTTGGCGAGACCATCGGGGAATTTTCCCGACGCCGAATTGAGCAGCAGCCGCGGGCTTTCGATCGAATTGCCGGCGACAGCGACGATACGGGCCTTCTGCTCCTGCAGCTTGCCGTCCTTGTCGGCGTAGACGACGCCGGTCACCTTGCCCGAGGCGTCATGATTGATCTTGATCGCCATGGCGTTCGGCCTGACCTCGAGATGACCTGTCGCCTCGCCCTTGGGGATCTCGGTGTAGAGCGTCGACCATTTGGCGCCCCATTTGCAGCCCTGGAAGCAGAAGCCGGTTTGCTGGCAGGACAAGCGGTCATCGCGCTCGACCGAGTTGATCGCCATGTTGCCGGTGTGGCATTCCTTGTAGCCGAGCTTGTCGGCGCCAGCCTTCAACACCTTGAAATTGTTGTTGCCCGGCAGTCTCGGCCAGTCGTTGGTGCCGGTGACGCCCATCTTGGCTTCGGCCTTGGCATAGTAGGGCTCCATCTCGGCCAGCGTGATCGGCCAGTCGAGCAGGTTGGCGCCCTCCAGCTTGCCGTAGGTCGACAGCGTCTTGAACTCATGGTCCTGGAAGCGCAGCGACGCTCCTGCCCAGTGGGTCGTCGACCCGCCGACCGATTTGACGATCCAGGCCGGCAGGTTCGGAAAATCCTTGGCCACGCGCCAGTCGCCGGAGGTGGTCCGCTTGTCCTTCCAGGCAAGCTGGGTGAACGAATCCCACTCGTCGTTGACAAAATCCTCATATTCGTGACGCGCGCCGGCTTCCAGGATGACGACCTCGATACCCTTCTGGGCAAGTTCGTTGCCGAGCGTGCCGCCGCCGGCGCCCGAGCCGATGATGACGACCACGCCGTCGTTGTTCAGATCAAATGCTGCTGCCACGGTTTCCTCCCATGATTTTCTGATTGCGGGTTCAGGGACGTTGGGGCTCAGAGCCACTCGATGTCGTTGAAACCGCGCGCGATGTAGCCGCCCTTGGAAAAGGACTCACCCTCGTAGCCGAAGATCGGCCAGACCTCTTTCTGGTTGTACAGGCTGACGACGAGGCCGCCCTGGATGGCCTGGAAGAACGGCGTCGCTTCGATCTGCTTCAGCACAGCGACGCGCTGGTCCTCCCAGCCAAGGCCACGGTAGCCGCCATCGCCTGACTTCTTGTCGAGGTCGGCGATGCCGTCTTCGATCATCGCCTTGTAGGCGGCGTCCTTGCCGGCCTGCTCGTCATGGCCCTTGACGGCAATGGCGTAATATTTGTCGGGAACCTGATCATGCGGATAGATGTCGCGCGCCATCTGGATCAGCGTCGCCATGGTTTCGGGCTTGAGCGCCGATGTCTCGAGCCCCCAGGCATGTTCGGGGCTGATGACCGCGC
Source organism: Mesorhizobium calcicola (assembly GCF_042682105.1). Taxonomy (NCBI): domain Bacteria; kingdom Pseudomonadati; phylum Pseudomonadota; class Alphaproteobacteria; order Hyphomicrobiales; family Phyllobacteriaceae; genus Mesorhizobium; species Mesorhizobium calcicola. The sequence continues at coordinate 75,406 of NZ_JBHUGY010000036.1, read as the reverse complement.
TGCCGGAAATGACCAGCAACGCGCCAATGCCACCGCGTTTGAGAAGCTCACGACGTGAAAGTCCCGGCTTCCCATCATAGATCGTGACCATTTTCTTGTTCCTCCCTGCTTGCTGTTCGCGCCCCAAGGGGTGCCGTTGCTGGCGCCGCGCCGGTCCGCGCGGCTGGTTGTCCTATTGGAAGCGGCCTCCGCGTTGCAGAACCTCGATCTTGTAGCCGTCCGGATCCTCGATGAAGAAGAAGCGGGCGATCAGCGACCCGTCATGGTTGAACTCGACGATCTTCTTCGGATTGAGGCCGAGCGCGCCGAGTCGGTCATGTTCGCCGTCGAGGTCGGCCACCGAGACCGCGAGGTGGCCGTAACCATCGCCGAGCCCGTAAGGCTCGGTCCGGCCCTTGTTTACGGTCAGTTCGAGCTCGAACCCCGTCTCGGCGTTGCTGAGGTAAATGAGTGTGAACGTCTCGAAGTCCAGCCTGTCGGCGACATCGAGCCCGAAGGCTTTCCTGTAGAAATCGACGGATCGGGTCTCGTCGAGAACCCGGATCATGGAATGGATCGCCTTGGCCAAATCAGTCTCCGCAGTGGTGCGGAGGCGATTATGGGCGACGCGGGAATAAAATGGTGGCAGCCGGTTACCACGCCCGAACCCTTGAACTGTCCTGCAGGGACGAAAGTCCGATTGCCGTTCCGGCAATTTTGCCCGACAATAGACATGGGGACGGGTCAAGCAGTATGAAACTGCACGCCTGCCCGCCCAAGACCAACAAGCATGGGAGGTTTGTCGGATGTGCAGGGTATTTGCGGGCCAGGACCCCGAAGGCTATCGCCAGATCAACCGGTCGATTCGCATTGACGGCCATTCGACCAGCATCCAGCTTGAGGCGACATTCTGGGCGTTGCTCGATGAAATCGCCGAAAACCAGGGCCTGACGACGCCCAAATTCATCTCGAAGCTTTACGATGAAGCCATCGAGATCAACGGCGCCATTCCAAACTTCGCGTCGATGCTGCGCACCACCTGCGCCCTCTATCTGCGCGGCCATCGGCCGGGCATGGAAGAGCAGATGGTGCCGAAGCGGCAAGCCGCCTAGCTGTCGACCGCGACAGCGAGCGCCAGCCGGCTCATGTCGGTGAACAGCTCCTGGCGCTCGGAATAGTCTGTGAGTTCGCCAGTCTCGATGTTGTCGACCACCGTGCAGATCGACAGCGCCCGAGCCCCGAAATGCTCGGCGATGCGATAGAGCGCGCTGGTTTCCATATCCACGGCCAGGGCTCCTTCCGCCTGCGCATCGGCAAAGCGGCGGCGTCCTTCCGGGTGATAGAAGATGTCGCTGCAAACCGTCAGGCCGGCACAATGGTCGATGCCAAGTTCGGCTGCCTTGGCCAGCGCGGCTGCGAGAAGTGCCGGATCGGGACCGGCAACGGCTTTGTAGAGGCCGAAGACCTGACCGCTTTGGGCGCTTTCCGCCCGCGCCGATTGCGAAATGACAAGGCTGCGCAGCTTAGCCCTGGCGGTCAGGCTGCCGCAGGTGCCGGTGCGGATCAACGTCCGGGCGCCATAACAATCGAGCAATTCATGCACGTAGATCAGAAACGACGAGACACCGATGCCCGTTGCCTGAATGCTGATGGGTCTGCCGCGAAACAGTCCGGTGAAGCCAAGGGCGCCGCGTCGGCGATTGATGCAGCGCGGCGCTTCCAGGAAGGTTTGCGCCATCCATTCGGCGCGCTGCGGGTCACCCGGCAGCAACACCGTCTCGGCGTAGGCACCCTCGTCTGCTTCGTTGTGTGGCGTCAACCGCTGCTCCCCCAAGCCCTCCTGCCGTTTCACCCGCAATCATGGCGTTGTCACGGCGTTGTGCAAGGAAAGAACATTAGGAAATTCTAAGACTCCAGCACATCCTTGACAATCGTCGCCAGTTGCTTGAGCGAAAACGGCTTTGGCAGGAAGCCGAAATGCGCATCCGCCGGCAGGTTTCTGGCGAACGCGTCCTCGGCATAGCCGGAGACGAAGACGAATTTGATGTCCGGCTGGCGCTTGCGCAATTCGCCAAGCAGAGTCGGCCCATCCATTTCCGGCATCACCACGTCCGAAACGACGATGTCGACCTTGCCGTCCAGCGCCTCGAACACTTCCAGCGCCTCGACGCCCGACGATGCCTCGTGCACCGTATAGCCGCGCGACACCAGCGCCCGCATGCCACCCATGCGCACGGCGTCCTCGTCTTCGACGAGCAGCACCGTGGCCGAGCCCGACAGGTCCTTGGCCGCATCGGCGACCTTCACCGGTGCTGCCGGCACGTCGCCGGGCTCGCCTGCTTTTTTCGCTTCCGCGATATGGCGCGGCAGGAAAATGCGGAAAGTCGAGCCCTTGCCGACCTCGGAATCGCAGAAGATGAAGCCGCCGGTCTGCTTTATAATGCCGTAGACCATCGACAGGCCAAGGCCGGTGCCCTTGCCGACCTCCTTGGTGGTGAAGAAGGGCTCGAAAATCTTCTTCAGCACGTCGGGCGCGATGCCGCTGCCGGTGTCCTCGACTTCGACCACGACATAGTCGGCCGGGGTGAGTTCGCGGTAGGAAAAGGCCTTGCACTCCTCGGCAGTCACATTGCGGGTGCGCACGGTGAGATCGCCGCCGACCGGCATCGCATCACGCGCGTTGACCGCAAGGTTGACCACCACCTGTTCGAACTGCCCGATATCGACCTTGACCGGCCACAGGTCGCGGCCATGGTCGACCTTCAGCTTGATGTCGTTGCCGACCAGGCGGGCCAGCAGCATCCTGAGATCGGCAAGCACGTCGGTCAGGTTGAGCACTTCCGGCCGCAACGTCTGCTTGCGCGAGAAGGCCAGCAATTGCCGCACCAGCGAGGCCGCCCGGTTGGCATTCTGCTTGATGTTCATGATGTCGGGGAAGGACGGGTCCGACGGGCGGTGGTTGGTCAACAAAAGGTCGGACGCCATGATGATGGCGGTCAGCACATTGTTGAAGTCGTGCGCGATGCCGCCGGCAAGCTGGCCGACCGCCTGCATCTTCTGGCTTTGCGCCATCTGCCCTTCGAGCGCTTTCTGCTCCGTCGTCTCGACGGCGTAGACGATGGCCGACTCCTCGGCGCCCTCGCCGCCGGTGCCGTCGGCGACCGCGTTGACGTAGAAACGGATGTGCCGGTCGTCGTTGCCGGGCAGCAAGGTATCGATCGGCTCGATGTCGGCCTGCCGCTGCCGCGCCTTTTCGAAAGCCGCGGTGAAGGCCGGCCGGTCGCGCTCATGGATCACCGTGTCGAGCCGCACACGACGGTCGACGGCGTCCCGGTCGACGACGGACGAAAACAGCGACAGGAACGGCGCATTGGTGCGCAGAATGCGCCCGCTGTGGTCGACGCCGGCTATCGCCATCGGTGTCGAGTTGAAGAAGCGGGTGAAGCGCACTTCCGAAGCACGCAGGTCGGCCGAGGCGTCCTCGCCCTGCGTGCGGTTGAGCACAATCGTGCGCGTCGGCCCGTTGAGACCTTCGCGGCTGGCCGAAACGCGGTGCATGAAGCGCACCGGCAGCGCTTCGCCGGTCATCGTCGTCAGGTCGAGATCGATGACCGCGTTGCGTGTCGTTCCGGGATCGGCCTTGACCGAGCGGACCAGTGCCATGCCGTCGCCGGCGACGATCTCCGGCAGGGTGACGGAGCCGGGCGTGAAACTGGTGAGATCGATGCCCAGCCATTCGGCGAGCGTGGCGTTGATATAGGTGACGCGGCCTTCCTGGTCGGCCGAAAAGAAGCCGGCTGGCGCGTGGTCGAGGTGATCGATAGCCTTCTGCAGGTCGAGGAAGAAACGCTCCTGCTCGGCCCGCTCCTGCGAGATGTCGGCAAGCTGCCAGGCCAGCATCGGCAGCCGCTGGCCCGGAACGCTGAAGGCACGGGCACGCGCCCGATACCAGCGGGCGCCGGGCTCGGCACCGGGCCGAATGGATTGCGCAAGCCGAAACTCGCCGTCGCCCGGCTGGCCGTCGCGCAGGCCCGACGCCAGCCGATAGATCGTCACCGAGGCATCCGGAACATCCGAGAGCAATCCCTCGACCGTCTTCAGGTCGGCCGCCGACGTCGCGCCGGTCATGTCGGCATAGGCCCGATTGGCGTAGACGACGCGGCCCTTGGTGTCGGTGACGAGAAGACCCTGAGACATCGAATCGACGAATGCCTTCGACAGTTCGTCACCCGTCGAGCGTGGCGTGATCTGCACGAAGCCGATCGCCGTGGCGAACAGGAAGCCGACACCGATCATCGCCAGCACACCGAGCATGCCGAGCAGGAAAGGGTCGCCGAGGCGCTCGCGGAAAAGGCCGAAGACGATGGCGGCGCCGGTCAGAACGACGATGAAAATGATGAGCCGGGTGACCGCGCCCGGTCGCGTATTCTGGTCGACGATCGGTACCGGATAGAAATCGCCGCGCGCTTCCTTGGCCATGTGCCCCCTGCTCGTGAATTCCGGTGTTCCCACACCCCGCCCCTAGCGGGTTGAATCACATTCTCCTAGTCCGGAAAAGGCCTGGGCGGCAAATGTCGGATAAAAATGATATCTTCCGGCCTCCGGAGTTTTCAAGCTGTTCATCAAGCGAGAAACGCAACTTGCGGGAGCCCGCCGCAACGGTCTAGTGTCGCGTCACTTCCAAGGGCGATCAGGGAAAACCAATGCAATGGCTGGATAGCGTGGCGGGCCCCGGTTATGCCGCAGCACTGTTGTGGACGTTTGCAGCGCTTGTCCTGCTGGTCATCGTTCTCGTCATCATCAAACTCGTGCGCAATCTGACGTTTGGAACCTTCGTTGCCGGCGGCAGGAACCGCAAGACACGGCTGGCCGTCATGGACGCCACAGCCGTCGACAGCCATCGACGGCTGGTGCTGATACGCCGCGACGATATCGAACATCTGCTTCTGATCGGCGGCCCGACCGACGTTGTCGTCGAACGCGACATCCGGCTTTCGGCGCCACGCCGTCCGGCGTTGACCGGAGATGGCGGCTTGCAGCCGGTCCCGGCCGCCGCGGCCCCGGTGGCCAGGCCGCGCGCACCTCAACCCGCTCCGCCGCCGGCGAGGCAGGCACCTGCACCGCAGCCGGTGAACACGGCGCCGCCCGCACGTCCGCGTCAGACAACGCCGACGCCGGCGCCAGCACCAGTTCCAGCACCGAAGCCGGTGGCGCAAAGTTACCAGCCGGCGAATGTCACGCCCCTGCCCGCCTATGGCTCCGCGAATGCCAATGCCGTCCGGCACGCGCCGCCCCCGCCAAGGCAGGACAGCATCGACGATACGCTGATGAAGGAACTCGAAGTGTCGCTTGACCAGCCGCGTTCGAGCGGCCCGGCGGCGAAGGCGCCGCCGTCGCTCGACGACGAGATGACGAGGCTTCTGGGCGAACTCTCCAGCCAGAAGAAATGATCGGATCCTGATCAGCCCGCCAGCCGGAAAACAGCACCCGGTCAAGGTCTTGGGCGTGCTTTCGCCGGTTCAGATGGATGCATGCCAACAGAAATGGCCGGAAAACCGGCCATTTCAACATCAACAACAACGCAACTGTCTTGAACGCAGCCCTTAGGCGATGCGTCAGTCGTCGCGATAGACTTTCTCGCGGCGCTCATGCCGCTCCTGCGCTTCGATCGACAATGTCGCGATCGGACGCGCATCGAGCCGCTTCAGCGCGATCGGCTCGCCGGTCTCCTCGCAATAGCCGTAAGTGCCTTCGTCGATGCGCTGCAGGGCGGAATCGATCTTTGCAATGAGCTTTCGCTGACGGTCGCGAGCTCTGAGTTCGATCGCGCGGTCGGTTTCCGAAGAGGCGCGGTCGGCAAGATCGGGGTGGTTGGCGTTTTCCTGCTGCAGGATTTCGAGTGTTTCGCGCGCTTCGCGCAAGATGTCATTCTTCCAGGTGACGAGCTTTAGGCGGAAGTAGGATTTCTGCCGCTCGTTCATGAACGGCTCGTCTTCGGAGGGTATGTAATCGGCGGTAACGATGTCGTTCATTCGACTCACCCAAACTGCCCCAAATTTGGCGCCTATATATTCGCCGTCCAACGCCTGCACAAGCGCAATCGGCCGCCGACTCACGCAATTGTTAATGTGCGGCGATGGACGCCTTTGCAGCGGCGTATGGTTGTTTTGATATCAAACTACGCAGCGACACTTTGGATCCCGTGCAACATGCTTCCGACGGTGCACAAGCGCCTTTGCGGCACGGCACCATGGGTGATTCGGTGCGTTCGAAGAACACGGGCCATTGTGTGCGACGCCGTTCTCGTGGCTAATCCTGGAAGCTTCGGCATTCGGCGTCAGTGGAGGTTGGGTGAGCACGCTTTATCTGTTGCGACATGCCAAGGCCGGCTGGGCACTGCCCGGCATGCGCGATTTCGACCGCCCGCTCGACGCATCCGGTCGTGCCGACGCCGAGATAATGGGCGCCGCCATGCGGTCCCGCTTCTACGTTCCGGACCTGACCCTCTGTTCCAACGCCAAACGCGCCAAAGAGACGCTGGAGGGCCTGGCCGGCCAGACCGACACCGGCCGGGTCCTGTTCTTCGACGCCCTCTACAGCGAAGACGCAGCCGGTTACCTCCGCCTCATCCGCGACAATGGCGGATCGAGGTCGCTGCTGGTCATCGGTCACAACCCGATGATGGAAGATCTCGCCATGGCGGTTTCGGGCGGCGGCGACGAGACGGCACGGGCCACGCTCAACCATGGGTTCCCGACCACCGGCCTCGCGGTCGTCCGCTTCGACGGCGACCTGGCCAAAGCCGCCCAGGGCGCCGGCCATCTCGAAGCGTTCCTGACGCCGGCAGATCTCTGAAGCCATTTCAAAGCCGGGTTCCACAGCCTATATCGGACGGACCGAAGCCCGAGAGATCATATTTTGGCATCATCGCTGACCACCTTCACCGACGAGGCGAGGATTGCCCTCGATACTCTGTCGGGTCGCGCCACCGGGCTTTTTTCTCCATCGCTGCGATTGGGTGTCACGGGCCTGTCCCGCGCCGGCAAGACGGTCTTCATATCGGCCTTTGTCCACAACCTGATCCATGGCGGGCGCCTGCCGCTGTTCGAGGCCCAGAAATCCGGGCGCATCGCCCGCGCCTTCCTCGAACATCAGCCGGACGATGCCGTGCCGCGCTTCCAATACGAGGACCACATCGCCGCCTTGGTCAACGACCGCGCCTGGCCTGATTCGACGCGCGCCATTTCGGAATTGCGGCTGACCATCGAATATGAATCGGCCTCCGGCTGGAGCCGCATGTTTTCCTCCGGCAAACTGTCGGTCGACATCGTCGACTATCCCGGCGAATGGCTGCTCGACCTGCCGCTGCTCGGCAAATCCTTCGCCGATTTTTCCCGCGAAGCCTTCGAAATGGCCGTTCTGCCGGTGCGCGAGGACCTGTCGCAGGCCTGGCGGGCACTGTCGGCGGAGATCGACCCGAACGCCGATGCCGACGAGATGACGGCGCGCCGCCTGGCCGAAAGCTTCGCCGCCTATCTGAAGGCGTGCAAGCTCGACGAGCGGGCGCTGTCGACCTTGCCGCCCGGCCGCTTCCTGATGCCAGGCGATCTCGAAGGCTCGCCCGCGCTGACCTTTGCGCCCCTGGCGGGGCTCGGCGACCGGCGTCCGCGCCCGGGGTCGCTGCACGCCATGATGGACAGGCGCTACGAGGCCTACAAGACGCATGTCGTCAAACCGTTCTTCCGCGAACACATCACGCGCCTCGATCGCCAGATCGTGCTGATCGACGCCATGCAGGCGCTGAACGCCGGCCCCGGCGCCATGGCCGACCTGGAGCGCGCGGTAACCGAGATCCTCAGCTGTTTCCGTCCCGGCCGCGGCAGTTTCCTCACCGACCTGTTTTCGCGGCGCATCGACCGCATACTGGTTGCCGCGACCAAGGCCGATCATCTGCACCACGAAAGCCATGACCGCCTGCAGGCGGTCGTGCGGCGGCTTGCCGACCGCGCCGTGGCGCGGGCGAATTTCACCGGCGCCGATGTCGATGTTGTCGCCATGGCGGCGGTGCGCGCGACGCGCGAAGGCACCGTCAAGCAGGGTCGAGAGACGCTTCCCGTCATCATCGGCACGCCGATCGCCGGCGAGAAGATCAACGGCGAAGAGTTTGACGGAAAGACGGAAACAGCCATATTTCCCGGTGACTTACCGGAAAAAATTGAAGCGGTGTTCGATATTTCGGGATCCGATCACAGGCAGGACCCCGTGGATCCGGCAATCCGCTTCGTCCGTTTCCGTCCACCAAAGCTCGAACGCACGGCCGAAGGTGTCACGCTGTCGCTGCCGCATATCCGGCTCGACCGTGCCTTGCAGTTCCTGATTGGAGATCATCTGGCATGACCGCGCTCCGCAAGCCGGCCGCATTCCGCATCGAACCGGAAGCCGTGCCAAGACAAGAGGCGACTGAGGCACGCCGTGCCCAGACCGGCGCCCGTAGCCAGGCTGACACCCCGCGAAAACCCCGCGCGATGAAGACCGATGTCGCGATGGTCATCCCGGCGGAAGTCGACGTCTTCGACGAGCCCGACATCATAGCCGCCGAACCGCCGCCGGCGATCGCCCCGAGAAAACGCTCGCTGCTCGGCAGCATCTTCTTCGGCGCCTTTGGTGTGCTGGTATCGCTGGCTGTCGGCCTGTGGACCGATCGGCTCATACGTGACCTCTTTGCGCGCGCCGAATGGCTGGGCTGGCTGGCCGCCGGTATGGCGGCCATCGCCGTGCTGGCGCTACTGGTCATCCTGATCCGCGAATTCCTGGCTATCGCCCGCCTCGCCGAAGTCGAAAAGCTGCAGAAGCGGGCGCTCGATGCCATTGCGCGCGACGATCCCAAGGCGGCACGGTCGGTGGTCGACGAGCTGTCGGCCTTCGTCGCGGCCAAACCCGAGACCGCGGCCGGCCGGCGCGCGCTGGCCGAATTGCGCGGCGAAATCATCGACGGCGGCAATCTGGTGCGCCTGGCCGAAGCCGAAATTCTCGGCCCCCTCGATGTCAGGGCAAAGGTGATGATTCTCGAAGCCGCCAAGCGCGTCTCGCTGGTGACGGCGGTCAGCCCGCGCGCGCTCGTCGACGTCGCCTATGTCGTGTTCGAGGCCGGGCGCCTCATTCGCCGCTTGTCGGAACTCTATGGCGGGCGGCCGGGAACGCTCGGTTTCTTCCGCCTGGCGCGCAGCGTGCTGGCGCATCTGGCGGTTACCGGCTCGATCGCGGTGGGCGACAGTTTCGTCCAGCAGATCGTCGGTCACGGCCTGGCGGCGCGCCTTTCGGCCAAGCTTGGCGAGGGCGTCGTCAACGGCATGATGACGGCGCGCATCGGCATTGCGGCGATGGAGACGGCGCGCCCCCTGCCCTTCAGCGCCGCGAAGCGTCCGGGACTGGGCGATTTCCTGTCGGCGCTGACATCGTTTGCAACCAGGAAGGATGTTGAAACAACCCCATCCGGCAAGTGAACCGGACGGCATCGTCTGGAGCTTCGGAATTGTTGCCGGACTGCTTTGTGACGGCCTCGCAGTGACGAAGCATTAACCAATCTTGTTCATGGTCAGACGGGTTCCAAACAGCCTCTTTGTTGCCGGGTGTCGTCGATGAAAAGCGTAATTCTGTCCAGCGTCTTGCCCCTCGCAACCGTGATCACGGCAGTCGTCGGTATTGCCGGTGCGGCTTCCGCAGCGGAACTGGACACGCAGTTCTTCCAGTCGGCCGAAGGCAAATGGATCGGTCCCGGCGAAATCGTCGCCGGCAAGTACAAGGGCACCAAATTCAACTGCAGCTTCACCGGCTCGACGCCGGACGGCAAGGTCGGCATGGCGCTCGACGGCGGTTGCCGGGTCGGCATGTTCACCCAGCCGATGTCGGCCAAGATCGAGCGCAAGGGCCGCGAGGGCTACAAGGGCAGTTTCATGGGTGGCGCGACCGGTTCCGGCCTCGACATCATCGGCGGCAATGTGGTCGATGCCCGCAAGGTGGTCTTCACCATCAATCGCAACCAGCTGCGCGGCGTCATGCAGGCCCGCATCCCCGACGACAATTCAATGACGGTGACCATTGCGGTGCGCGTCGACGACCAGCTGGTGCCGGTCATCGGCATGAGCCTGAAGCGCGTCGATGCCGTCCAAGTCGGCTCCATCGCGCCGAACTGAACAATCATCGATCTCTAAAAGCAAAAGGCGGCAACCAAATGGTCGCCGCCTCATTCAAATCTTTCGAATCAGGTACTTAGCCCTTGATCTTGTATCAGGGCGTTAACCCTTGATCGCGGCCGTCACTTCGTCATAGGCCTTGCAGGCGTCGGCCAATGTCGTGGTGCCCTGATATTTGGTTGTAACCGCCTGCACCTTGGCCGTCAGATCAGCCGCCTTGGACGGATCCTTGGTGATCGCTTCCTGCAGCGCGGCAGCCATGTCCTGCGCCTTCTTGGTCGCGATCTCGGCCGTGCACTCAGGCGCCTTCGAGCAAGCCGAACCGGCTAGCACCGCCAGGCCGACGGCAACAAACAAAAACTTCTTCATGTCAGTCATCTCCTCAAAAGGGCTCGACTGGATCGTCGCTCACCCTCCAATGGCCGAAGCCGAGGCGTCCTTAGCCTTCGATTGTGGCAAGATGCAACGCGTTCGTAGCGTCAACTTGTGTAACGCGTCTGCAACATCGCCGGCGATCCGGATTCGGGCTGTTCGATCCCCGTCGAAGCCCCTATCTTCGCCGCCTGTCACAGGACTTCGAAAATCGGAATCGGTCCTCAAACGAGCGGAATGGCGGCATGGCGGTAGAGGCATCGAGCAGCGATCTGGTCCAGGTGGTGGCGCTGCTTGCAGCCGGCGTTGTCGCCGTTCCCATCTTCAAGCGCATGGGCCTCGGCTCGATTCTCGGCTATCTCGCCGCCGGTGTGGTGATCGGTCCGTTCGGCCTCCGCGTCTTTTCCGAATCGGAAGCCATTCTTCATGTCGCGGAGCTCGGCGTGGTGATGTTCCTGTTCATCATCGGGCTGGAAATGCAGCCGTCACGACTGTGGGGCCTGCGCCGCGAGATCTTTGGCCTCGGCGCACTGCAGGTCGGCGTCTGCGCGGTCCTGCTGACTGGTGTTGGCGTGGCGGGAGGTTTTCCAATCTCGCAATCCTTCGTCGCCGGCGCCGGCTTCGTGCTCACCTCGACGGCGATCGTCATGCAGCTTCTGGAGGAACGTGGCGAAATCGCCGCACCGAAAGGCCAGCGCATCGTGTCGGTCCTGCTGCTCGAGGACCTCGCCATCGTGCCTCTGCTGGCCCTGATCGCGTTTCTGGCGCCCGGTGGCGCCGACACCAGCCTGTCGGAGCGCCTGACCGAGGTCGGCATCGGCCTTGCCGCGATCGTCGGACTGGTGCTGGCCGGACGCTATCTGCTCAATCCGTTCTTCCGCATCCTGGCGGATGCCCGCGCCCGCGAGGTGATGACGGCCGCGGCCCTCCTGGTCGTCCTTGGATCGGCGCTCGCCATGCAGCTCAGCGGCCTGTCGATGGCGATGGGCGCGTTCCTTGCCGGCGTGCTTCTGTCCGAATCGACCTTCCGCCATCAGCTCGAGGCCGACATCGAACCCTTCCGCGGCATCCTGCTCGGCCTGTTCTTCCTTGCAGTCGGCATGTCGCTCGACCTGCATGTGGTGGTCGCGAACTGGCGGCTGATTGCCATCTATGTCGTCGCCTACATGGTGATGAAGGCGTTCGGCATCTACATCGTCGCCCGCATCCTGAAAACCGGTCATCGCGAAGCTTTGGAGCGCGCGGTCTTCATGGCGCAAGGCGGCGAATTCGCCTTCGTTCTCTATTCCGCGGCCGCCGCGGTCGGCATCATCGACAGCCAGGCCAACGCGACATTGACGGCGATCGTCATCATCTCGATGGTGCTGACGCCGCTGGCGATCGTCGCGCTGCGTTATCTCACGCCGCGCGACGAGCAGTCGCTCGACGGCGTCGACGTTGCCGATGGCCTGACCGGCAGCGTGCTGATCATCGGCTTCGGCCGCTTCGGCCAGATCGCCAGTCAGCCGCTTCTGCTGCGCGGCATCGATGTCTCCATCATCGACAACGAGGTCGAAATGATCCAGGCGGCGGCCGATTTCGGCTTCAAGGTCTATTATGGAGACGGCACGCGGCTGGACATCCTGCATGCGGCCGGCGCCGGCCGGGCGCGCGCCGTGCTGATCTGTGTCGACAAGCCCGATGTGGCCGTTCGTATCGCCCAACTGATCAAGGCCGAATTCCCGCTGCTCATCGTGCTGGCCCGGGCTTTCGACCGCGGCACGGCGCTGCAGCTCATTCGTGCCGGCGTCGACTTCCAACTGCGCGAAACCTTCGAATCGGCGCTCGTTTTCGGCGGCTCGGCGCTGGAATCGCTCGGCGTCGATCCCGAGGACGTGGCTGAAACCATCGAAGACGTCAGGCGCCGCGACACCGCCCGTTTCGAGACGCAACTCGCTGAAGGCGTTCGCGCCGGACAGCGCTTCCTGAAGGGCAATATCGGCACGCCCATTCCTACACCCCTCACCCAGCCGCGCCGTGCCGGCCAGGCACTCAATGAAGAGACGGCCGGTGTGCTGCACAAATCCGAACCCGCGGATTGAACAAGGAATTATGCATGGAATTGGACAGCAGGGCCCTGTCGGTCACCAAATTCTGGCGCGATGCCGGCGAGGATGCATGGTTCGAGAAGAACGAGGCATTCGACGCCGACTTCCGCAACCGCTTTCTCGATCTCCACTACGCCGCCGCGCGGCGTGAATGCGACGACTGGTCGGCACACGCCGAAGGCTCGCTGGCGCTGATGATCCTTCTCGACCAGTTTCCGCGAAACTGCTTTCGCGGCACCGGCCATATGTGCGCGACCGATCCGCTGGCGAAGTACTTTGCTCAAAAGGCCGTCGCGGCCGGCCATGATCTGGCACTGGAACCGGAAGTCCGCGTGTTCCTGTATTTGCCGTTCGAGCATTCGGAAAACCTTGCCGACCAGGACGTGTCGGTCGAGCTGCACAAGGCCAAAGCCGAGTTCAACCTGAAATATGCGCTCGAGCACCGCGACATCATCCGGAATTTTGGCCGTTTTCCGCACCGAAACAGGATGCTTGGCCGCGAGACCACGCCCGAAGAGCAGGCGTTCCTCGACGGCGGTGGCTTCTCCGGTTAATCACGCAGCTAGAGCACGTCCCGCGATCAATGAATCGATTGTGATGTGACGTCGGGCTTCGCGGGTGATTCAACATCCACTTTGATGAGGTGGATGATGGGAAGAGCACTGAGCGACGATCTTCGATCGCGGGTCTTGAAGGCTTCGGACGCGGGCATGTCTGCCCGGCAGGCGGCGGCGCGGTTCGGCGTCGGCATATCGAGTGCAATCCGGTGGATCGCACGGGCGAAGATCGGCGAGCGGACGCCGCGGCCGCAAGGCCGTCGACGCGCGTCCAGCCTCGATGCGCATAAAGCCTTCATCGTGGGGTTGATCGATGAGCGCAAGGACATCACGCTGAACGAGATGGTAGAGCGGCTGGCGGTCGAGCGATCGGCTCGGATCAGTCGCAGCGCCTTAAGCGCCTGGCTTGGCCGGCACGGCTGGACGTTCAAAAAAAGTCCGCACATGCACTGGAGCAGGATCGTCCCGACATCCTGAAGCGCCGTCGTGCGTGGTTCGACGGCCAACTCGATCTCGATCCGGCAAAGCTGGTGTTCATCGATGAAACTGGACTATCGACCAAGATGGCCCGGCTGCGGGGCCGTGCGCCATGCGGTGAGCGTTGCCGGGCGGGCGTGCCGCACGGCCATTGGAAAACCACCACCTTCACCGGCGCACTGCGGCTGACGGGCATGACCGCCCCGTTCGTCTATGACGGCGCCATGAACGGCAACGTATTCCTGGCCTATGTCGAGCAGGTGCTGGTCCCGACCCTGTCGGAGGGCGACATCGTCGTGATGGACAACCTTCCCGCCCACAAGGCCGCCGGCGTTCGCGATGCAATCGAGACGACCGGCGCGAGGCTCATGTTCCTGCCGCCCTACAGCCCCGACTTCAATCCGATCGAAAACGCCTTCTCAAAACTCAAGGCTCTTATGCGGGCCAAAGCCGAGAGGACAATCACAGCCCTGTGGACCGCCGTCGGATCGCTCGTCGACCTCTTCACCCCAGCCGAATGCCAGAACTACTTCAAGGCCGCAGGTTATGACCCAGATTAAACCGGACGTGCTCTAGACCAGCCACCAATCCCGGCCGGATGGCAATCGCTCGATACCGGAAGTGTCGACAGCGACCAGCCGGTCCGTGACGCTGCGGCCACCGACGACCAGGCCGGGCGCGATCTCGGCCAGCGGCGCCAGTACGAAGGCGCGCTCCAGCATGCGCGGATGCGGCACTTCCAGCCCGGTCTCATGAATGACGCGGTCGCCGAACACCAGAATGTCGACATCGATCAGCCGCGGCCCCCAGCGCTCCTCGCGCACCCGCTTCAGTTTGCGCTCGGCATCGAGACAGAGGTCGAGCAAGGCGCGCGGCGCAAGTCCGGTGGAAATCTCTGCAGCCGCATTGAGGAAGTCCGGCTGATCGAGCTTGCCCCAGGGCGGCGTGCGATAGAGCGAGGACACGCCGGTGACGCGCGTATCTGCGTCGGCATCGAGCATGCGCAGCGCCGCGCCCATCGACTTTGCCGGGTCGCCAAGATTGCCGCCAAGGCTGAGATAGACCGTACTATTCGGGCCAGACAACGGTCACCTCGACGTAATCGAGCACACCGGGCACCGGGGCGTTTGGCTTGCGCACAGTGATCTCGGCTTTTTTGATCTGCGGAAACCGCGCCGTCAGCGCCCGGGCCACCTCGAGCGCCAGCGACTCGATCAGGAAGCGGCGCTGCCCCGTGATGATCTTCTCGATCACCGTGAACGCGATACCGTAGTTGACCGTGTCCTCGATCGAATCCTCGACAAGCGCCCGGCCGGGATCGACGGTGAGAGCGGCATCGACATAGAAGCGCTGGCCGAGCCGCTCCTCCTCGTCCAGCACGCCGTGCCGGGCAAAGAAAGCGCAATTCTTCATGCGGATGACATACATCGCTCAGTCTTTCGCCCGGTCGGTTTGACGCGCCAGCATAGCATCTGCGAGCGCCAGTGCGTCCACGTTGAATGCGACATCATGGACGCGAAACAGATCGGCGCCCTTGAGCCGCAAGATGACGCTGGTCGCCGCCGTTCCAACACCTCTGTCAGCCGCATCGCGGCCAGTGACGGTGCCGATGAAGCGCTTGCGCGACGTACCGGCCATCAGCGGCAGCCCGAGTGCATTGAGCTCGGCAAAGCGAGCCATCAGGTCGAGATTTTCCTCCGCCGTCTCCTTGGCGAAGCCGAATCCGGGATCGAGCACGATATGGTCGTCGGCAACGCCGTTCTGATGGGCGATTTCCAGCGATTTTCGCAGGAACGCCAACTGATCGGCAATCACGTCCGGCAGCTTCTCGCGATCCCGCCCGGTATGCATGATGACAAGCCCGGCGCCGGTGTCGGCGGCGACACGGGCAATGTCGGTCTCGCGCTGCAGCCCCCAGACATCGTTGACGATATGCGCGCCGGCGGCCACGGCAAGCCGGGCCGTGTCGGCGCGATAGGTGTCGACCGAAATCAGCGCCTCGCCGGCGCTTGCCAGCGCTTCGATCACCGGCAGGATACGGGCCTGTTCGTCACTCGCCGATATCGCGGCGGCACCCGGGCGGGTCGATTCTCCGCCGACATCGACGACCTGTGCCCCTTCCCCGATCATCCGCCGAGCCTGGGCCAGCGCCTTTTCGGGGGCGTCGAACAGACCGCCGTCGGAAAAGCTGTCGGGCGTGACATTGAGGATGCCGACGACCACGGCCTTGCCGCCAAGGTCGAGATGGCGTCCATGCGCCAACTGCCATCGCCTGGCCGTCATTGTTCAGCAACCATGGGGCTCATCAACCAGGGCTCATCAACCATGTGTGATCCGCAGCGGATCAATTCCGTTGCGCCGGCAACGGCCGTAAAGCAAGGTGGTCGAAGAGGCAACATAATGAAACGATCCATGCTTGGCATGAAACGATCCCTGCTCTGTGCGCTGCTGCTTGCCGTCACCGCCATCCCGGCCGGTGCGGCCAATCTCGTCAAGACGTACAGCTATTTTGCCATTGGCGGCAGCACGCTCGACGACATCGAGGCACAGCTCTCCAAACGCGGACCGGAGGTGAAAAGCACGGGCACGCGGCACCCGGGCGCCACGCAGATGGCCTTCACCACCCGCGTCAGCTATGCGCAGACATCGAACTCCTGCCGGATCGCCGACGCGGCGGTGACCGTCAAGGTGAAGGTGATCCTTCCCGAATGGCGCCGCCCACGCAAGGCCGACGCCGATGTCAGGCTGTTCTGGGACACGCTGTTCGCCGACATCAAGCGCCATGAGGAGCGCCATGTCGAGATTGCCAAGAACCATGGCCGCGAACTCGAAGAGGCCCTGAGAGCTACCTATCCGCAAAAGAATTGTGACGCCGCCAAGGCCAAGGCCGCCGAAATCACCGCGGCCGTTCTCGCCAGGCATGACCAAGCCCAGCTGCAGTTCGATCGTGTCGAAAGCGTCAATTTCGAAAGCCGCATCCTGAGGCTGCTGCGCTATCGCATCGAACGCATCGAGGGCGGGCGGCTGCCGCCGACCTGACTCGAAAGCCGAGCGGCGCCGGCGAAAGCCAATTTCGCCGAAGCGTAGTGCCAACCTCGAAAAACTTTCGAGCGCCCGTCGAAATCGGCCTATACGGGACGACATATATCAGGCTCGCCAGGCGCGGGCCTCAAAACGCCAATGCGATCAAAATGGTCAAAGGACCGGAACGGCCGAACAACGCCGATCGACCGCAAGCTTACGGATGAACGACCATGGACCAGGCTGTCGACAAGCAAACGATGGTGGAAACCGGCACGCCGCTGACCGAAACCGAAAAGAACGCCATCATCGCCGGCGTACTCCTGTCGATGCTGTTGGCGGCACTCGATCAGACCATCGTGGCCCCTGCCATGCCGACCATCGGGCATGCGCTGGGCCATGCGCAATATCTGCCATGGATCGTCACCGGGTACCTCTTGACCGCGACCGCCATGGCGCCGCTCTACGGCAAGATTTCCGACGTCTATGGCCGCCGGCCAACCGTTTATGCGGCGATCCTGATCTTTCTCCTGGGATCGCTGGTCAGCGCCATGGCCCCCAATATGTTTGTGCTGGTTATCGGACGAGCGATCCAGGGCGCTGGTGGCGGCGGCCTGTTCACCTTGACGCAGACTGTCATCGGCGACCTTGTTCCGCCACGCGAGCGGGCGCGCTACACCGCCTGGATCTCCGGCACCTGGGCTGTCGCCAGCATCGCCGGGCCGCTGCTCGGCGGTACCTTTGCCGAACATCTCCATTGGTCGCTGATTTTCTGGATCAACATTCCGCTCGGCCTGCTGGCCATGGCCATCATCAACAAGCCGCTCAAGAAGCTGCCGATCGCCGCAAAGCAGCATCGCATCGACGGCCTGGGCGCGCTGCTGCTTGTCGCGGCCACGGCATTGCTGCTGCTGGCGCTCAACTGGGGCGGCAGCGAATATCCATGGCTTTCGCGCGAAATTCTCGGGCTGTTGGCTGTGTCGGCGATTTTCTGGGCCGCTTTCGCGCTGCGTCTGCTGCGCGCGGCCGAACCGCTCATCTCGCTTGAGGTGCTCGGCAATCCAATCGTTCTCGCCGGCACGTCGTCAGTGTTCCTTTTGCAGGCCGCCAACATCGGTCTGGCGGTCTACCTGCCTGTCTATCTGCAGTCGATCGTCGGTCTCTCCGTCAGCCAGTCGGGTCTTGCGATGCTGGGCCTGCTGCTTGGCACCGTGGCCGGCGCGACACTCAGCGGGCGCATGATACAGCACGTCACCCACTACAAGCGGATCGCGATGGTGGGCGTGCTCTTCTCCACAATATGCCTCGGCCTGCTCGCTCTTGTCGCCGGCAGCGCCTCGCTGCCGGTTGTCGAGATCCTGACGATCTGTGTCGGCCTGGGCAGCGGGACGACCTTCCCAGTTGCCACCATATCGGTCCAGAACGCCGTCGACCCCGCGCACCTTGGCGTTGCAACCGGCGTGCTCACCTTCCTGCGCTCACTAGGCAGCGCGCTGGGCGTCGCCATGCTGGGCGCGGTCGCTCTCGGCTACGGCCTACCGCTCGCCGGTGAAGGCACGCTGGCCCTCGGACAGGTTATTTCAGCCGCGCCATTCGCCATGATCTTCCTTGTCGCCGCGGCGACGCTGCTCATGGCGCTGGTCGCACTCTGCCTGATGCCCGAAATACCGCTTCGCGGTAAGGCCGAGCATGCGCCGGTGATGGCGGAATAGGGCAATCTGCGGGTGCGGTCCGCAATTGTGCCGAAACAGACGGCCGGCGCAATGCCGGGTGTCCAGCGGCTCAGTCGACGACGCCGAGCTTCTTCTGCAGACTGGTCGACGAGGTGGTGTACTGGAAAACGATGCGCTCGCCGGGGCTGATGATGCGCTTGGCGGCCTGCGCCATCAGCGCCACCTCGTGGAAGCCCGACAGGATCAGCTTCAGCTTGCCGGGATACCAGTTGATGTCGCCGACAGCGAAGATGCCTGGCACCGACGTCTGGAATTTCTCGGTATCCACCGGAATGAGGTTCTCGTGAAGATTGAGCCCCCCACTCCGCGATCGGCCCGAGCTTCATGGTCAGGCCGAAGAACGGCAGCATGCGCGTGCAAGGCACCTCAACATCGCCGTCCGGCCCCTTGATGACGGCCGATGAAAGCTGGCCGTCGCCGCCGGTCAAACCGGTCACTTGCCCGACCTGGAACTGCAGCTGCTTCATCTCCTGCATGGCATACATCTTGTTGACGCTGTCGGGCGCGGCGCGGAATTCGGGCCGCCGGTGCACCAGCGTCACGCTTTTCGCCACCGGATGCAGGTTCAGCGTCCAGTCGAGCGCCGAGTCGCCGCCACCGACAATGACAAGGTCGTGGCCGCGAAAATCCTCCATCCTGCGTACCGAATAGAAGACGCTCTTGCCTTCATAGGGTTCGATACCCGGGATCGGCGGCCGCTTGGGCTGGAAGGAGCCGCCGCCGGCGGCAATCACCACCACCTTGGCCTCGAACACCTCGTTCTCGTCCGTGGTGACGCGAAAGCTGCCGTCCGCCAGCTTTTCGAGGCTGGAAACCATGCGGTTGTAGGTGAAGTCAGGCTTGAACGGCGCGATCTGCTCAAGCAGCTTGTCAACCAGCCCTTGGGCCGAGATCCGAGGCCAGCCGGGAATGTCGTAGATCGGCTTCTCCGGATAGAGTTCCGCGCATTGGCCGCCTGGCCGGTCGAGAATGTCGATCAGGTGGCATTTCATGTCGAACAGGCCGAGCTCGAACACGGCAAACAGGCCGACCGGACCTGCCCCGACAATGAGGACGTCTGTGCTGATGATGCCGGTCATGCGATGTGCCTCATGCGCCAAAACAAGCTACAGCGTCCTCTGCGCATCCTGGAGGACGCGCTGCGCTACAGCGGAACGTCGAGACACTGCATGAGCAATCCGCCGCTGCCAAGCAGCAGCCGGCAAAAATCGGTGTCTCAGCCCTGGCGGGCCGGCACCCGCACGACGAGGCCGTCCAGCGCGTCGCGGACCTTGATCTGACACGACAGCCGCGAGTTCGGCTGGACGTCATAGGCGAAGTCCAGCATATCCTCTTCCATCGCTTCCGGCTCGCCGACTTGCGCTGTCCATGCCTCATCGACATAGACATGGCAGGTCGCGCAGGCGCAGGCGCCGCCGCACTCCGCCTCGATCCCCGGCACCGCGTTGCGGATCGCATTCTCCATGACCGTCGAGCCGTTTTCGGCGTCCATGTCGAATTGTGTGCCGTCATGGGCGATGAAGGTCAGCTTGGTCATTTGTCACCTGAAGGGAGTCTCAGCCGAGATAATCACTCCGGCTGACAAGTCAACTGCCGCGCGAAAGCGCCGCTCCGTGACGTTTTTCCACAAACCGGGTTCAGCGACTGATGGCGGCGATGAAATCGCGCACTTCGTCGATCAGCGTGCCAAGCCGACTGAGCATCTGATCGTCCTGCGGCTGGTGCTCGATCTCGGTAGCGCAATCGGCGATGGCGAAGGCACCGACACCCCGCGCCGAACCCTTCAGCCCATGCGCCAGCAGAAGCCGGTCCTTGATGTCGGCATCGACTATTTTGTCGCGCACCGCCAATGCCTGTTGTACAAATAGCGCCAGCACCTCTTGCTCGAGGCTGCGGTCGCCCATGGTCTGGCGGGCAAGGTGTGCCAAATCGACCGGCCGTGACCGCCTGGGTCCGGATACGTCGCCCCCGGGCATTGAGAAGGCAATGCCGCTTTCGCCACGCATGAACACGAACTCCGTTTCTTCGATCGCCCAAAACCTAGGCGAATCCAATGGACAACGGGTTAATGAGTGGCCGGGAAAAATGTTGCGAAAGCGGCGCCGAAATCACGCTTCCGTTAACCCTATATTTAAAGTTTTACGTATCTCGCGGAATGCATGTTTTCTTTACCCCCCTGTGTCATTACGATACGAGGGGTCCATTTTCAGCCTCCTGCGCGGGGTACGACAAACAAAATTATAAGCCCGCGGCAGCTAGTACAGGGTAGCGAAGGCATGGCAAAGAAACCAACGACGACGAGAACTCTCGACAACGACGTGGCCAGGGAACTGGAAAAGGCGCTTGATCTCGACCTCAGCGGCGATGCCGGCGGTGGCGACCTCGACATAGCGGCTTCGATGGAAGATCTGGAAGCGCAGATATCCCAGGCCGCCGACGAACTGGCGCGCGAGGGACGCAACGAGAAGCCGGCGCCCGCGGTCAATCAGAGTCAGGCCGCGCAGAGTCCGGCCGCAAAACCCGCCCTCCAGCCCAAGCCTGCCGAGTTGCGCCCCGTGGAAACACGCAATGGCGCCCAGCCCACTGGTTTCGCGCCGGCCAATGACGATCGCCAGAAGGACTACAAGACGCTCCTGCACAGCCTCAACAGGCGTGCCTCGAACACCATTTACTGGGTCGTCGCCTTTGTCTCACTCGCCTGGATCGCCGGCGCCGGCGGTCTGGCCAACCTCCTTTTCGGACCGAGCATCTGGAGAATCCGCACGCCCGATCAGTTTTTTGCCCGTCCCGAACTGATCGGCCTGGCGATCGCGGCAATCGTGCCCGTCATCCTGTTCTGGGCCTTCGCGACGATGATTCGCCGCGCCCAGGATATGCGCATCGCCGCCCAGTCGATGACCGAAGTGGCCTTCCGCCTGACCGAACCGGAAAACCTTGCCCAGGATCGCGTCATGATGATCGGCCAGGCCGTTCGTCGCGAGGTGGCCGCCATGGGTGAAGGCATCGAGCGCACGCTTGCCCGCGCCGTCGAGCTGGAAACGCTGGTTCATAGCGAGGTCAACCAGATCGAGCGCTCCTACTCGGAGAACGAATCCCGCATCCGTTCGCTGGTCGACGGGCTCGGCAGCGAGCGCGAAGCCGTTGTGACCCATGCCGAGCGCGTGCGCGCCTCGATCACCGGCGCGCATGAGACGCTGAAGGACGAGATCGGCGCCGCCTCCGACATCATCCGCGACAGCATCCTCAATGCGTCAACCAAGCTGTCGATGACGATCACCAATTCCGGCGACACGCTCATCGACCGCATCAATGAAAGCTCGATGTCGATCTTCGATTCGGTGGAAGGCCGGCTCGATTCGATCACCGACCGGCTGTCGACCTCGGGCGAGGCGTTCGCCAGCCTTCTCGACACTCGCATCGCCAAGCTGACCGACACCACCGACGGCCTGACACGGTCGTTGACCGATCTGCTCGACGATCGCACCACCGGCATGGTGTCGCTGCTTGGCGGTGCCGCGCGCACCCTCAATTCCGAATTCGAGGCCAGCCTGAACGGCATCGAGCGGACGCTGGCCGAACGCGGCCAGGCGCTGATCAGTGAGTTCCAGACCCGCGCCGAGGCGCTGGACACCGGAACGCAGAAGCTCAACGCGGCGCTCGAGGCCCGTGCCCGCCAGATCAACGAGACGCTGGTCGAGCGCGCCCGCGAAATCGCGCACACCTTCGCCGAGAGCAAGGACACGCTGTCGGCGATGATCGATCAGGGCAAGACCCAGATCGGCGCCGACATGGCCGACATCGTCACCTCGACCTCCTCCATGCTCGAAGCCCGGGCCAGCGACTTCGCCGGGCGCATGGAAGCCGCGCGTCACGTCGTCTCGCGTTCGTTCGATGGCGACATCCAGCGACTTACCGACGCCCGCGCCGGCATCGAGCAAGCCGTCGAAAATCACAGCCGCATGCTCTCGGAAAGCCGCGAGCAAATGACCGCGGCCATGGAGGCCGACCTGGCGAAGTTCGCCGAAAGCCGCGCCGGCATCGATGCGGCGGTGACCAACCAGGTGCAGAAGCTGGCCGAAGGCCGCAACCTGATCTCACGCGCCCTCGAAGAGGATCTGCGCAAGGTCAATGAATCGCGGGCGGCCATCGATGCATCGCTGGGCGGCCATCTTGAAAGGCTGGAAGAAGGCCGCAACAGGCTCTCCAATGCCTTGAACGAAGACTCCGGAAAGCTGGTGCAAGCACGTACGATCATTGATGAAATGGTTGCCGGCCACGTCGGCAAGCTTGCCGAGGGCCGCAACATCCTGTCGCGCGCCCTGGAAGCTGATCTCGGCAAACTGTCCGACAGTCGCGCCGGTATCGACGGTCTCGTCGCCGGTCAGGTCGAGAAGATCGCCGAGGGTCGTGCCGCGCTCGCCAAGGCGCTGGAAAACGACATCGTCGGCATCAAGAGCCTCATCGAAGCCCATTCCGCCAAGCTGGCGGACGACCGCACGCTGCTTTCCCGTTCCCTCGACGACGATCTGTCCAGCATACGCGGCCTGATCGATAGCCATTCGGGACGGCTGGCCGAAGACCGCAGCCTGCTGTCGCAGACGCTGGAAGCTGACCTTGCCAAATTGGCCGAAAGCCGCTCGAGCATCGATGGGCTGGTTGCCGGTCAGGTCGAGAAGCTGGCCGAAGGCCGCGACATCCTTAAGCGCGCGCTGGAATCCGATCTGAACACGATCAAGGGCGTCATCGCCAGCCAGTCGGAAAGGCTGGCCGAGGATCGCGGCCAGCTTTCACGGGTGCTGGAAGCAGACCTGCAGAATGTGAACAGCGTCATCGCCGATCACATGAACAAGCTCGTTCAGGATCGTTCGACCCTGTCGAAGGCGCTCGAAGACGACCTCGCCAAGCTGGCGGAGAGCCGCTCCAGCATCGATGGATTGGTCGCCGGTCAGGTCGAGAAGCTGTCGGAGGGCCGCAATATCCTGCGGCGTGCCCTGGAAGCCGACCTCAATGCGATCAAGAGCACCGTTGCCGACCAGTCGCAGAAACTGGTCGATGACCGGGCACAGTTTGCCCGCGCGCTCGAGGCTGATATCGAAACCGTCAGCGGCCTGGTCAACAGCCATTCCGAACGGCTCGTGCAGGACCGTTCGACGCTGTCGAATGCACTCGAGACCGACCTCGAAAACGTCAGCGGCCTGGTCAACAATCACGCGGAACGGCTTGTCGAGGAGCGCTCGACCCTGTCGAAGGCGCTCGAAGACGATCTCGCCAAGCTGGCGGAGAGCCGCTCCAGCATCGACGGATTGGTCGCCGGTCAGGTCGAGAAGCTGTCGGAAGGCCGCAACATCCTGCGGCGTGCCCTGGAAGCCGACCTCAATGCGATAAAGAACACCGTTGCCGACCAGTCGCAGAAACTGGTCGATGAACGGGCACAGTTCGCCCGGGCGCTCGAGGCTGATCTCGAAAGCGTCAACGGCCTTGTCAACAGCCACTCCGAACGGCTCGTCCAGGATCGTTCGACGCTGTCGAAGGCACTCGAGGCCGACCTCGAAAACGTCAGCGGCCTGGTCAACAGCCACGCGGAACAGCTTGTCGGGGAGCGCTCGACCCTGTCGAAGGCGCTGGAAGACGATCTCGCCAAGCTGGCGGAGAGCCGCTCCAGCATCGACGGACTGGTCGCCGGCCAGGTCGAGAAGCTCGCCGAAGGCCGCGATATCCTCAAGCGCGCCCTGGAAGCCGACCTGCAGAACCTTTCCGCAAGCCGCGGCGAAATCGACGACATCATCGCCGGACATGTCGGCAAGCTGTCGGAAGGCCGCAATATGCTGGCCCGCGCCTTGGAAGACGATCTCGACAAACTCGCCGAGACCCGCAAGGACGTCGACCGCTCGCTGTCGGGCCATATCGACCAGATCGCCGCAAGAAGCACGGATATTTCCGCCGCTATCGCTGCCGATGTCGAGAAGATCGAGCAGGCGTTCGGCCGCCAGACGGGCATCATCGAGGAGCGCGCCGGCACCATGGAGCGTGCGCTCTCGACAGGCGTCGACAACGTCCGAGCCGTGCTCGAGAAGAGTGCGGTGTTCGTTGCCACCGCGTTGCGCGAAAAGGTCCTGGAAGTCACCAGCACGCTGCATGAGCAGGCCGGTGCCGCGTTCAGTGACGCCGACCGCCAGATCGCGGAGCGCGCCGAGCAGACGTCCGCCGCCCTGCTGGCGAGAGCCGAAGACATCGCCCGCACCTTCGAGGAGGCAGACCGTCGCCTCCACGCCCGTGCCGAAGATACGTCGAACGCCTTGCTGGCCCGCGCGGATGACGCCTCCAGCTCCCTGCTGGCTCGCGCCCATGAAACGGCCGACCAGCTGGCCGCTCGTGCAAGCCAGATCGCCGGCACCTTCGACGTGGCGGACCAGAAGCTCGCCGCCCGCGCCCAGGAAACCGCCGATCAGCTTACCGCCCGCGCCCAGGACACAGCCGACCATATGGCCGCCCGTGCAGCCGAGATTGCCGGCGCGTTCGATGCGGCCGACC
The DNA here is from genome assembly GCF_042682105.1 of Mesorhizobium calcicola. NCBI lineage: Bacteria > Pseudomonadati > Pseudomonadota > Alphaproteobacteria > Hyphomicrobiales > Phyllobacteriaceae > Mesorhizobium > Mesorhizobium calcicola. The sequence goes on along the minus strand of NZ_JBHUGY010000036.1, from coordinate 50,456 downwards.
AGAAGCTGGTCGCTCGCGCCGTCGAAACGGCCCAGTCGCTGGCCGCGCGCGCCGGCGACATCCTGCGCAACTTCGAAGGCGCCGATCAGCGGCTCGGCATGCGTATCGGCGAATCGGCCGAGGCACTTGCCGCACGTGCCTCTGATCTCGGCCGTATCTTCGATGCCGCAGACCAGCAATTGGTCTCGCGCATCGCCGAAGGTGCGGAAGCGCTGTCGAGCCGTGCGTCGGAAATCGGTCGCATCTTCGACGAAGCCGATCAGCGTCTGGTGTCGCGCATCGCCAACACCTCGTCGACGATCGGCGAGCATGCCGAGACCATCGTCGGCGCCTTTGCCGATACCGAGCAGAGGGTGGCCGAACGCGCAAGGCGGACCGGCCAGGAAATGGCGGTGCACGCCCGCGAGATCGAACAGGCGCTTGCCGGCGCCGACGAGCGGCTCGCATCGAGCGCCGCGGCTGCGGCCGCCCGCGTCGAAGAGCAGGTCTCAGGCGTCGAGAACCGCCTCGCCCACACCGCTGAGACGGTGGGCCAGAAGCTCAGCGAGCAGGTGTCGAACGCCGAGGCGCAACTCGTCTCGCGCGCCAATGTGATCGCGGAGACCTTCACCGCGGTTGGCCAGCATATCGGCCAGAGCACCAATGATGCCGCCAAGACGATCGGCGCCAACACCCGCGAACTCAACACCATGCTCGCGGCGCGTTCGGCCGAAATGTCGAAGATCCTCGACGAAACCGCGCGGCCGCTGGTCGAGCGCTTCGCCCAGGGCGGCTCAGAACTGCAAAAGAGCATGGAAGAGGTCACCGAACGCGCCACCGAGAAGCTGCGCAGCGAGAATGCAGCCCTGGTCAACGCACTCGCCAGCCGCACCGCCGAGACGTTGTCGGCGGTCGAAGGCGCCCGCTCGTCGCTGTCCGACAGCGTCGCCGATCTCATTGGCCGCATGACCAAGTCCAGCTCGCAGCTGGGTCAGTTGATCGAGCAGGCCGCGGTCAATCTCGGCCAGGTCGACGAACGCCTGAGCGGCAGCACGCAAAGCTTCGCCGCCACCACCGAGAAAGCCGCGCAGACCTTTGCCAGCTCGGCACGGCTGGTCGATTCGAACACGACAAGGCTGACGGAACTGTCGTCGTCCACCTTGCGCGAAGTCGCTTCGATCGCCACCAAGTTCGACGAACACAGCCGCCTGCTGGCGAGCGCCTCTGACCTGCTGAGTTCGGCCCAGAGCAATCTCGAGCACACGCTCGAAAGGCAGTCGTCGCTCGAGGATCTCGCTGTCGGCCTGGTTAAGAAGTCGGAAGATCTCGAAAGGGTCATGCGCTCGTTCGAAAATCTCGTCGGCCAGACGCTGCAGAACGCCGAGGGCAAGACGATGGAGTCGGCCGACAAGATCCGCAACGCCATCACCGATGTCGTCGATTCGGCAACCAAGCGCTTCGCCGATGCGACCGAGGAGATGCGGCGCACGGCGGGCTCGATCAAGAGCGAACTCGACCTTACCCGCGCCGAGCTCAAGAAGGGCGTCATCGAGATGCCGGAAGAGGCAAAGGAATCGACCTCGGCCATCCGCCGGGCCGTTTCCGAGCAGATCAACGCCCTGAAAGAGCTTTCGGACATCGTTGCCAAGTCCGGTCGCAGTGGCGGCGGCGATGCCTCCGAGCAACGCAACCTGCGTCCGGCGCCGCAAGCGCCGGCCGCACGCGCCGCCGAACCGCCGCGGCGCGCACCGGCACCGCAGCCGGAACTGCGCGCACCGCAGGCGCCGTTGGGCGGTGCTGCACTGCGCGGCACGCTCGACCTGGAGCGTCCGGCCGAGGCGGCGCCGCGCCAGCGTGCCGATGCCGGCGCCCGCACACCTCAGGGCGGCTGGGTGCGCGATCTCCTGACCGGGGCGTCGCGCGAAGAAGACGCCGCCAGGCCGGCAACGCCGGCGGAAGCACCGCGCGCGGCTCCCGCACAGCGCTCGCCGCTGCATGTCGTGGAATCGCTGAACTCGCTCTCCGTCGATATCGCGCGAGCCATCGACCACGACGCTTCGATCGAGTTGTGGAACCGTTACCGGCGCGGCGAGCGTGACGTCTTCACCCGGCGGCTCTACACGCTGAAGGGCCAGCAGACGTTCGACGAGATCCGTCGCAAATATCAGGCGGAGGCCGAGTTCCGCAGCGCCGTGGACCGTTACTGCGACGATTTCGAGAAGCTGCTCAAGGATGTCTCGCGTAACGATCGCGACAACATCATGGCGCAGACCTATCTGACGTCCGATACCGGCAAGGTCTACACCATGCTGGCCCACGCCAGCGGCCGCCTGCACTGATCGCCCGATAGGGCAAAGACAAAAAGGCGGGAAATTTCCCGCCTTTTTTCATTCTTACCGAATTTTATGCCGTTGGCGCGTCCACACACCGCCGCATCCCTCGCGGGCCTCAGGCATCAGCGTTGTCACAAGCGTTGCGCGATCAAGCCCCTACGCGGATCAGATCACCGTATCCGTCCAGCGCACGATCTGCTTGGCAATGTCCCCAAACGCGTTGTCGAGCGCGCCGACATAGGCGGGATTGCCGCTGCCTGAAACGGGCGCCGATGCGGTGAAGCTCTTGGAGGCTCGCACCTCGCCATTGCGGTCGTTCAATATCCGCACGAACAGGTCGACCTCGGCATGCTCGCCGCCGTCGACGCGCACCTCGAACGAACGGACCTCGACGATTACCTGATAGTCGATCGCCAGGCCCTCGCCCGGCTTGCCGACGCCAGCAAAGCTGCCCGAACGCTGGAACGTCTCGGCCAGCCGCGCCTGCACGATCAGCGGCAGCCGGTCGGCCCATTGCGCGCCCTTGAGATACTGGATCGAGCGATCCGACGGCTTGATGACGATGTTCTGGCTGTCCAGCGCCTTGAGCGCCGACGGCTGGGCGATCAGGATCTGCCGGCGGCTGTGGCCATGCGCGTCGACCGAAGGCGCCGACAGCTCGAAGGTGTCGAGAGGCGCGGGCTTCCCGCCCAACACCGCGCAGCCGGCCAGCGTCAGGGCAAGCAGCGCCGCAGCCGATGTCAACCCGCCCGTTCTCACCCACACAGACTTCACGCGCGATCCCCGTTGTCCCCGGATCGTAAGATCAACCCGCCTTCGCGGCTCATGTTCTTGGGGCGCGCGGAGACCGAAGTCAACGCCGCACCCTGCCATCGAACTGCCGAACCTCACCGTCGCCACCCGAAAGGATGCGCTGCGGATTGCGGCTGAGATCCGTCACCGCCTCCTCGATGCGGCCGATCGATCGGCGGCTGTCCTGCACCAGCGCCTCGACATTCGACAGGCCCTGGCCCGAGAAGCGCGCCAGATTGTCGGTGATGACACCCAGGCGGGCATTCAGCGTGTCGGCAACCTGCTTGAACGATTTCAGCGTATCCCTGGCGTCGGCCATCAAGCCGTTGGCCTGACCCGAGCCGAGCAAGGTGTCGACCTTGGCGAGGATGCCGTCGACACGCACCGAGGCGTCGTTGAGCCGCTGCGCGAGTTGCTTGGCATCCTTGATCGTCTGGTCGATGTCGTCGGCGCGGTTGGCGAACTTGTCTGTCACCTCAGCGATATCCGCGGCCGCCTTGTCGGCGTTTTCGCTGGCCTTCTGGATGTTGGCCAGTGCGGAGCGCACCTGCGCCGGATCGATACCGTCGAGCACGCCGTCGACCTTGGCCAGCGTGCCTTGCGTCCGCTTGGCGAAATCGTTGACGGATCCGACCGCGGTATCGACATTCTTGATCACGCCGTCGAGCTGCCGCGATGTTTCCTTGAGGTTCCCTGTCACCGTGTTCACATTGGCGACAATGCTCTTGATCTGGTCCTTGTCGACGGCATTGAGCAGGCCTTCCGCTGCCTTCAGCGTGCCGTCGAGCTTGCCGGACACGCCTTTCAGTTCGTCGGAGAGCGCGCTGACGCTGGACAGGAACTTGTCGATGCCGTCAGAATTCTTGGCCAGTGCATCGGAGAACGTTTGCGCGTTCTTGACGGTCTGCGTCAGCGGCCCGCGGACGTCCCTGGTGAAGCCTTCGAGTTCCGAGAGCACCTTGTCGGCGCGGGTGAAGATGTTCTGCGCCGTCTGCAGCAGATTGGTCACGGCGGAGGGGTTGGCGACGATCTCGGCGACCTTGCCTTCCTTTTCGGCCTGGTCGAGAAGTTTTACTTCCTTGCGGTCGGCGCCCTTGAGTTCGATATTGGCCTGCCCGGTGAGGCCGGCGAGGCCGATATCGGCCTGCGTCGACTTGGTGATCGGTGTCAGGCGATCGATCTCGGTGTCGGCGATGGCGACGGTCGGATTGTCGACGTCGATATAGACGCGCCTGACATCACCGACCTTGACGCCGTTGAACAGCACGAAACTGCCGCGGCCAAGACCGGAAGCCGAGCCCGGAATACGCACGCGCAGCAACGTCGTCTCGCCCTTGTCGCCGATCGCCGCCGTCCAGTAGACGAAGGCAAACGCCGCCAGGATCGCAGCCAGCGTGAAAATGCCGACAATAACGTAATTGGCTCTGGTTTCCATTGTCCCACTTATGGCTATGCGCGCGCCGCAAGATCAAGTTGCCGGGCGCGTTTTCCGCGGAAATAGGATTTTACCCACGGTTCCTCGCTCTTCAGCATGTCATCGATGGTGCCTTCGACCAGCACTCGCTTCTTGCCAAGGACTGCCACGCGATCGCAAGCGGTGAACAGCGTATCGAGATCGTGCGTCACCATATAGACGGTCAAATCCATCGTATCGCGCAGCTTGACCACCAGTTCGTCGAACTCCGCCGCGCTGATCGGATCGAGGCCGGATGTCGGTTCGTCGAGGAAGACGATGTCTGGATCGAGCGCCAGGGCGCGAGCCAGCGCCGCGCGCTTGATCATGCCGCCGGAAAGTTCGGACGGGAATTTCTGCGCTGCGTCCGGCGGCAGCCCGACCAGCTCGACCTTGAGCATCGCCAGTTCGTCCATCAGCTTTTGCGGCAAATCGAGATATTCGCGCATCGGTACTTGCACGTTCTCCAGTACCGTCAGCGCCGAAAACAGGGCGCCGTGCTGGAACAGCACGCCAAGCCGCATGTCGATGCGCAGGCGCTCCGCCTCATCGGCCTTTTCGACATCGACGCCGAACAGCTTGATCGTGCCCGACTGCTTGCGCGTCAGGCCGAGAATGGTGCGCAACAGAACGGATTTTCCGGCACCCGAGGCGCCGACAAAGCCGAGAATCTCGCCACGCCTGATATCGAGCGACAGCTTGTCGAGTATGAGCTTGTCGGCGAAGGAGACGGTGATGTTGTGCGCGGAAAGCACGATATCGCCCTCGCCGGTTTCGTCCGCGATCGCGACCGCCTTTGTCCTCCTTCGCAGCTTCATCTCAGAACTCGATCGCTGCGTAGAAGATGGCGAAAAGCCCGTCGAGGATGATGACGACGAAAATCGACTTCACCACCGAGGCGGTCACGTGCTGGCCGAGCGATTCCGCGCTGCCGCCGACCTTCATGCCTTCGACCGAGGCAATCGTGCCGATGATCATGGCCATGAACGGCGCCTTGATCAGGCCGGCGAAAATGGTGCTGAGATCGATGGCGACACGCAGCCGGTCGATGAAGGCGGCTGGCGCGATGTCGGAGTACAGCCAGGCCGCGACGATGCCGCCGCCGAGTGCCGCGAAATTGGCGATGATGGTCAGGCACGGCAAGGCGATGACCAGCGCCACCAGCCGCGGAAAGACCAGCACACCGATCGGGTTGAGGCCGATGACCTTCAGCGCGTCGACCTCCTCGCGCATCTTCATCGAGCCGATCTCGGCGGTGATCGCGCTGCCGGAGCGGCCGGCGATCATGATCGCCGTCATCAGCACGCCGAGTTCGCGCAGGATCAGCACGCCGACCAGGTCGACGACGAAGATATCGGCGCCGAAATAGCTGAGCTGATAGGCGCCTTGCTGGGCAACGATTGCGCCGACGATCGCCGACATCAGCACCACGACCGGAATGGCGCCGACGCCCATCCGGTCGATCTGGTTGAAGATCGCCGCCGGATTGACGGCATGGCCACGACCGAGCTTCATCTGCGCGCCACGGATGGTGGCGCCGAGGATGTTCATCGAGGCGAGGAAATCGTCGCGCATCTCGTAGACGCGCCGGCCGACCGCCTCCAGCGCGCGAATGATGATGTTGGGCGGGCCGGCGGCGCCGGATTCGGGTTCGCGTCGAACGGCCTCGCCCACCGCGTCCAGCAGGATGGTAGCGATCTCGCTCTGGCCTTGCATGCTGATCTTGACACCCTTCTTCTCGAAGGCACTGACCAGCCGGTCGATCAGCCAGGCGCCGGCGGTATCCATTTTCTCGATCTTCGAAAGATCGAGCGCCAAAGTCTTGAAACCGCTTCGTTTCTCGATCTTGCGCATTTGCGCGTCGATCAGCGCGACGGTCCGTGTCGTCCAGATACCCGAGAAGGCGCAGCCGAGAACGCTGTCCTCCTCGCCGATCGCCACGCGCGGTTCGTGGTCAGCCTCCCCTGCGGTCGTGCCGCTTGCGTCGCGCTTGCCGATGATCAACATGGCGTCCTGTTTAGCCTGACGGAACCAAGCTGTCGATTTGCCGACTCGCCCGTTGTTGCATAGCCGGAGCAGAAAAATATGGCGCGTGTCATTTCAGTCGAGGCAGAACGTTTCCCGATCGCCGGAACCTTCACCATTTCACGCGGTTCCAAGACCGAAGCCGAGGTCATCACGTGCATGATCAGCGAGGACGGCCACACCGGTCGCGGCGAGTGCGTCCCCTACAAGCGCTATGGCGAGACCATGGACGGCGTCAGCGAGGCGATCGAGGCCATGCGCCAGCGGATCGCCGGCGGCATCAGCCGGGCTGCCTTGCTCGATGCCATGCCGGCCGGAGCTGCCCGCAACGCCATCGACTGCGCGCTGTGGGATCTGGAGGCAAAGATCAGCGGAACATCGGTGGCGAATGCCATGGGCGCTGTTCCTTTAAGGGCGCTGGAAACGGCCTACACGCTGTCGCTGGGTGAGCCGGAGGCGATGGCGGCACAGGCTCGCGCCAACGCGGCGCGGCCGCTGCTCAAGGTCAAGATCGGCGGCGACAACGACATCGCCCGTATCCGCGCCGTCAGGCAGGCCGCACCCGACAGCCGTATCATCCTCGACGCCAATGAGGGCTGGACCGACGACAACATCGTCGCGAACCTCGCCTTTGCCGCCGAGCAAGGCATTGCGCTGATCGAACAGCCGCTGCCGGCCGGCCACGACGAGATCCTGCGCCATATCGCGCACCCCGTGCCGATCTGCGCCGATGAAAGCGTGCATGAGGCTGAGAATCTCGAAGCGCTTGTCGGCCTCTACGAGGCCGTCAACATCAAGCTCGACAAGTCGGGCGGGCTGACGGCCGCATTGACGCTGCGCGATCGCGCCCGTGAACTCGGTTTCGGCGTCATGGTCGGCTGCATGGTCGGTACGTCGCTGGCGATGGCGCCGGCGGTGCTGCTCGCCCAGAATGCCAATTTCGTCGATCTCGACGGTCCGCTGCTGCTTGCCCGCGACCGTGTGCCGGGCCTTGTCTATCGGGGATCGCTGGTGTCACCGCCCGATACGGCGCTGTGGGGCTGAGCGCGCCGCAAGCCCGATCAGCACCAGCCCGACCAAGGCGATCGGGATCATGGCAAAGAAGCCGTCAACGCCGAAACGGTCGTAGAGCGGGCCGGACGCCAGCGTCACCACCGCCATGAAGAAACCATTGGAGAAATAGGCGATGCCTTGTGCGGCACCTGTCCGCTCCTCGGAGACCGTTTCGCCGATCATCTTCTGCAGGCCGATCAGCACCAGCGCCACCGAGACCGAATGCAGCGTCTGGACGCCGAAAAATCCGGCAACGCCAAGGCCGAGCGGCCACACCAGTGGAAAGGCGATCCAGCGCACGATGGCTCCGATCCCTGCCATCACCATGATCGAGGCGACCGAGAACGAGCCGAAAAAGCGGGTGAACATCATGAACATACAGACTTCCGACACCACGCCCCAGGCCCACAAAAGGCCGACGATCGAATCGCTGAGGCCGATCGACTTCCAGTAGATGGAGACGAAGCCGTAGAGGAATGCGTGACTGGCGGTGATGACCCCGACGCCGATGGAAAAATACAGGAAATACGGGTTGAGAAGCTTCGGCGCCGCGTGCTGGATGTCGGTGGCCGACAGCGGCGAGGCGCGTCGCGGACGGCCAAGACGCGGCGCCAGCAAGCCGGCGGCAAGGGCGGCGGCAAGTGCTGCGAAAATGATCACCGGAACGGCCCGAGCGCCGGTTGCCGACAGGATGAAGCCACCGGCGACATTGGCGAACAGATAGGAGATCGAGCCCCATTTGCGCATGCTCGTATAGTTCGAGCCAAAGCGGCGCACACCCGAAAGCGCCAGCGAATCGGCGATCGGCGAATGCGGCGTCCAGACAATGGTCAGCGCCAGCGACACCGCCAGCACCATGGCGTAGGTCGGCGTCAGGAAATAACCGGCCGACAAAAGCAGCGACGCCGCCACCAGCGCGATATAGACATAGGCGCGGTCCCTGGCCCTGTCGGCAAGTGCTGTCAGCAACGGCGTCGTCACCACGCGCAGGAACATCGGTGCCGCCAGGATGACGGCGATCTGCTCGGCATGGAACCCCTTGGCCTGCAGCCACAGCGGGAAATAGGGCAGATGCGTTCCGAGCGGCACGAACAGCGTCGCAAAGATCAGGCTCATGCGCAATTCGAAATGGCGTGGCTTGACGAGTTGTTCGGGCGAAAGCGGCGGCAGCGACATGAATCGATCCAATAACGCTGCACTCGACCGGACGGCAACGTGTATCGATCCCTTAACATGGGCGAAAACCGGACGAAACCGGCTGGCCTAATCGATTAATCCCGAAACCCGCGGCGGATATCGCGTCAGGCCGCCTGCCCCACCCGGTCTTCGAGGAGCAACGGGATGAAGGGTTCGTCCGGCGCCTCGGGCAGCACCTGCGCCCAGGTCAGGATTTCCATCCGGCCGTCGAAATGCTCGACCACCGCCGTGCAGCTTTCCACCCAGTCGCCGGTGTTGATGTATTGGACATCGCCAAAATTCTCGATGGCGGCGTGATGGATATGGCCGCAGATGATGCCGTCGACATGCGAGCGGCGCGCCTCTTCCGCAAGCATGGTCTGGAACGAGCCGATGAAGTTCACCGCTTTCTTGACGTTGACCTTGGCCCATGACGAGAACGACCAGTAAGGCAGGCCGAGCAATTGGCGCAGCCGCGTCACCACGCGGTTGACCAGCATGGCCGCGTCATAGGCGTGGTCGCCGAGATAGGCGAGCCAGCGCGCATTGTGGACGACGGTATCGAACTGGTCGCCATGGATGACGAGCAGCCGCTTGCCGTCGGCGGTTTCGTGGATGGCGCGATCGGCAACGACGATGCCGCCGAAATGCACGCCCTGGAACTGGCGTGCGAATTCGTCATGGTTGCCGGCGATGTAGGTGATGCTGGCGCCCTTGCGGGCCTTGCGCAGCAATTTCTGCACGACGTCATTGTGGCTTTGCGGCCAGTGCCAGGCCCGCCGCAACCGCCAGCCGTCGACGATATCGCCAACCAGATAGATGATATCGGCGTCGTGATATCGAAGGAAATCGATCAGGAATTCGGCCTTGGCCGCCTTCGAGCCGAGATGGACGTCGGAAATGAACATGCTTCGGAAAGTGCGGGGCTCTTGGCCTGACATCGCGATTTCACCCTTGCTTTCGCGCAGGCTATGCCCCGATTCATGCAACAACCGTATGACGGTTGCGATTGGTCCAGCCGAAGGACTAGCTTGCCGCCGGCTCACAAGGAGAAATCATCATGGATCTCGGCATTCGCGGAAAGAAGGCTATCGTCTGCGCTTCGAGCAAGGGGCTTGGGCGCGGCTGCGCCATGGCGCTGGCTGAAGCCGGCTGCGATATCGTTGTCAACGGCCGCAATGCCGAGCTGGTGGCCAAGACCGCCACCGAGCTGCGCCAGCGCTATGGCGTCACGGTGACCGAAGTCGTCGGCGACGTCTCGAAGCCGGAGGTGCAGAAGGCGCTGCTCGCCGCCTGTCCCGAACCGGATATCCTCGTCAACAACAATGGCGGCCCGCCACTGCGAGATTTTCGCGAACTCGATCGCGCAAAGATCCTTGAAGGCGTCACCCAGAACATGGTGACGCCGGTCGAGCTGGTTCAGGCCGTCATCGACGGCATGGCGGCGCGCGGCTTCGGCCGCATCGTCAACATCACCTCGCTGTCGGTCTACGTCCCCATCCCCGGCCTCGACCTGTCGTCGGGCGCGCGCGCCGGCCTGACCTCGTTCCTTGCCGGCGTGGCGCGAACGGTGATCGACCGCAACGTCACCATCAACAACATGCTGCCGGGCAAGCTCGATACCGACCGCCTGCGCGGCCCGCATGAGGCCGGCACACCAGAGGATCCTGCCGCCGCCACTGCGCGCAAGGCCCGCATCAGCGCCGATGTGCCGGCCAAGCGGCTCGGCACGCCGGAGGAGTTCGGCCAGATCTGTGCCTTCCTGTGCTCGGTTCATGCCGGCTACCTGACCGGGCAGAACATACCGGTCGACGGAGGTCTCTACGTCAGCGCCTTTTGATCGACGCGAGTGCCAGGCAGCGGGACTCATCTGCGATGAAATCGGCATAAGCATCTGATAGACCATCGGTTTAGGCGCGCCGCCGGCGAACCCTGCCGGCGCGTCAATTAGCGTCGCGACAAACCTCGGCCGCATGCTAAAAGGAATCTCCAGGCAGATTTCGAGGGAGCGGCCGCATGGAAGGCGAGAGCAAAAAGACGGCACGTTCGGACCTCGACGAAGCCGCCCTCTACTTCCACAAGCATCCAAGACCGGGAAAGCTCGAGATCCAGGCGACCAAGCCGCTCGGCAACCAGCGCGACCTCGCGCTCGCCTATTCGCCAGGCGTCGCCGCCCCTTGCCTCGAAATCCGCGACGATCCGGCGACTGCCGCCGACTACACCGCGCGGGCCAATCTGGTCGGCGTCGTCTCCAACGGATCGGCCGTGCTCGGTCTCGGCAATATCGGCCCGCTGGCCTCCAAGCCGGTCATGGAAGGCAAGGCTGTCCTGTTCAAGAAATTCGCCGGCATCGACGTCTTCGACATCGAGATCGATGCGCCGGAAATCGAGCGCATGGTCGAGACGATCTCGGCGCTGGAACCGACCTTCGGCGGCATCAACCTCGAAGACATCAAGGCGCCCGAATGCTTCGAGGTCGAGGAACAGTTGAAAGCCCGCATGGGCATTCCGGTGTTCCACGACGACCAGCACGGCACCGCCATCATCGTCGCCGCCGCCGTGCTCAATGGACTGGAGTTCGCCGGCAAGACCATCTCGGACATCAAGATCGTCACGTCAGGTGCGGGTGCGGCGGCCCTTGCCTGCCTCAACCTCTTGGTCTCGCTTGGCGCGCGGGTGGAAAACATCTGGGTCACCGACCGTTTCGGCGTCGCCTACAAGGGCCGCGTCGACGAGATGGACCGCTGGAAAGACCCCTATGTGAAGGACACCGACGCGCGCACGCTGGCCGATGTCATCCCCGGCGCCGACGTCTTCCTCGGCCTCTCGGCGGCAGGCGTGCTGAAGCCGGAACTGTTGCAGCACATGGCCCCGAAACCGTTGATCCTGGCGCTGGCCAACCCCAATCCGGAGATCATGCCGGAAGCGGCGCGCGCCGCGCGTCCCGATGCGATGATCTGCACGGGCAGGTCCGATTTTCCCAATCAGGTCAACAACGTACTGTGCTTTCCTTACATCTTTCGCGGTGCGCTAGATTGTGGCGCCAGCGCCATCAACGAGGAGATGAAGATGGCGGCGGTGCGGGCGATCGCAGCGCTTGCCCGAGAAGAACCCTCCGATGTCGCGGCACGCGCCTATTCCGGCGAGACGCCGATCTTCGGGCCCGAGTTCCTGATCCCCTCGCCCTTCGATCCGCGCCTGATCCTGCGCATCGCTCCGGCGGTCGCCAGGGCGGCCTGCGACACTGGTGTCGCGACAAGGCCGATCAGCGACTTCGCCGCCTATATCGACAAGCTGAACCGCTTTGTCTTCCGCTCCGGCCTGGTGATGAAGCCGGTGTTCTCGTCCGCCAAGGCGTCGGCCGCCAAGCGCGTCATCTATGCCGACGGTGAAGACGAGCGCGTATTGCGCGCCGCCCAGGTGGTGCTCGAGGAAGGCATCGCCGAGCCGATCCTGATCGGCCGCCCGCATGTCATCGATGTGCGCCTGAAGCGCTACGGCTTGCGCATCAAGCCCGGCGTCGATTTCGGCCTGATCAATCCCGAGGACGATCCGCGCTATCGCCACTATGTCGACCTGCTCATCGAACTCGCCGGCCGGCGCGGTGTGACGACGGAAGCGGCGCGCACCATGGTGCGCACCGACAACACGGTCATCGCCGCGCTGGCGCTGAAGCGCGGCGATGCCGACGCCATGGTTTGCGGGCTTGAAGGGCGCTTCGAGCGGCATCTGCGCAATGTCACTTTGATCATCGGTCCTCGCGCCGGCATCAAGGATCATGACCTGTCGACACTTTCGATGCTGATCTCGCAGCGCGGCATTATCTTCCTGACCGACACGCATGTCTCCGTCGACCCGACGGCCGAAGAGATTGCCGAAATGACGGTGCTGGCGGCGGAAGAAATCCAGCGCTTCGGCATCGAGCCGAAGGCGGCGCTGCTGTCGCATTCGGATTTCGGCTCGCGCGATTCGCCGAGCGCGCTCAAGATGCGGCAAGCGGCGGCGATCCTGGCGCGCATCGCGCCCGAGCTGGAGTGCGACGGCGAGATGCATGCGGACACTGCCTTGTCGGAGCATCTGCGCCAGCGCGTCTATCCTCACTCCAGACTGAAGGGTGAAGCCAATCTGCTGGTCTTCCCCAACCTCGATTCCGCCAACATCACGCTGACCGCGCTCAGGACCATGATGGACGCGCTGCATGTCGGACCGATCCTGCTCGGCACCGACATGCCGGCGCATATTTTGACGCCGTCGGTCACGTCGCGCGGCGTCGTCAACATGACGGCGCTTGCCGTGGTCGAAGCCGCCCACAAGGCGCAAGCGGTCGTCAATCTGGGCTAAACACGGATTTCGCGGTAAACTGCAGTTAACCGCGGACACGGTAGCCTTGCGGACGAACAGGCGGAGTTTGGGCGGATGGCAAGCGGAGGGTGGAAGCAGGCGCGTGCTGCCGTGCTGCTTGGCCTTTTGCTGTCCGGCAGCTGGGTAGCCGAGCCACAGGCCGCCTCGCGGGCCTGCCGGCAGCTGGAAGCCGATCTTGCCGCTGCCTCACGCGGCGGCGGTGGCGGTCCGGCGTTGATCCGGAAATACGACGCCGCTATCGAACGGCAAGTCGAACAGATATCGAGGGCCCGCAGCCAGTCCAGCAGCGCCGGTTGCGGTTTTTCACTGTTCAGCCGCAACGTCCGCGAGTGCGCCGCGCTCAACGCCACCATCGACCGCATGAGTACCAATCTCGATAGCCTGCAGGCCAAGCGCGCCCGGCTCGCCAGCGGCGGCTCACGCCGCGACCGCGGCCGCATCCTGGCGGCGCTCGACGCCAAGGGTTGCCGAGACGACACCGTTGCACCGCAGCGCGCGCCGCTGCAGGAAGCGAATCGGGAAGACGGCAACGCAAACCTGTTCGACCAGCTTTTCGGCGGCAATAGCCAGCAGCTCGATATGCTCGATGAGCCTGACGATCTCGGCGAGGAACGCAATGGCAGCCGGGTGCTCAACCGGCCCGGCGTACCGGATTTTCCGGGCGGCGGCGGTGAGTTCCACACCACATGCGTGCGCACCTGCGACGGCTACTTCTTCCCGATGTCGAACTCGGCCTCCACAAGCGATTTCGAACGCGACCAGAAGAATTGCGAATCGAGCTGCCCGGGCACCGAGATGCAGGTTTTCTATTCACGCGGCATGGACGATGATTCGGCTGACATGACGTCGTCGGTCACCGGCAGGCCCTACAGCGAATTGCCGACCGCCTATCTCTACAAGCAGTCCAACATGTCGCGACCGCCGGCTTGCGGCTGCAACGCCGCGCAGAATTTCCAGATCATCGCCGGCAATCCGCCGAACCCTGAGCAGTCGCAGCCCGAAACGGACGCGGCACCGTTCATTCCGACCCCGGTTTCCAAGCCCGATCCGGGTACCGATCCGGAAACCCTGGCCAATCTTGAGGGCGGTCTCGACCGCGAGGCGATCAAGCGGCTTTCCGCCAAGCCGGTGCCGTCGCCGGTGTCCGCCTTGCCGCCGGAGCAGCGCAAGGTCAGGGTCGTCGGGCCAGCGTTCCTTCCCGACCCATCAGCGGCAATAGATCTGCAAGCTCCGGCCCCGAAGGCAGTCCGGTAAGGGCGAGCCTCAGCGGCATGAACAACGCCTTGCCCTTGCGGCCGGTCGCTTCCCTGATCTTGCCCGTCCAGTCCTTCCAGATCGTCCCGCTCCAGGGTTCCTCAGGCAGAAGATCGAAGGCCTGGCCTAGGAAATCGCGATCGTCATCGGAAAATTCCGGCCTCTCCAGCGGACCCTCGCGCAAAATACGCCACCATCTCACCGCATCGGCCAGCCTGTCGAGATTGCCGCGCACCGCCAGCCAGAACGGTTCAGCCTGCTCACCCGAGACGCCGAGCACTATCAGCCGGTCCTGCACCTCGGAGAACGGCATATGGTGCAACAGCGCCCGGTTGAGTACGAACAGTTCGTCGGGATCGAACTTCGCCGCCGATTTCGATGTCGCCGCCGGATCGAAGCGTTCGGCGAGTTCGGCCATATCAGGCACCGCCGCGACATTCTCCGAGGTGCCGACCAGCACGGCCAGCGAAGCGACGGCCATCGGCTCGATGCCGTCCTCGCGCAGGCTTTCGATGGAGAGCGCGCCGGTGCGCTTCGACAGCCCCTCGCCCGATGCCGTGGTCAGGAGGTTGTGGTGGCCGAACACCGGCGGCTCGGCGGCCAGCGCCTGGAACAGGGCGATCTGCACGCCGGTGTTGGTGACATGGTCGTCGCCGCGGATGACATGGCTGACGCCCATCTCGATGTCGTCGACCACCGAAGGCAGCGTATAGAGATAGGTGCCGTCCTCGCGCAGCAGGACCGGGTCCGACAGCGAGGCAAGGTCGACGGTTTCCTCGCCGCGCACCAGATCGTGCCAATGGATTTCGGTGCGTTCGGGCTGCAGCGGATCGCCGGAGAAATTGGGCAACAGGAAACGCCAGTGCGGCCGGCGGCCATCGGCCTGGTATTCGGCGATCTGCTCCTGCGAAAGCGCCAGCGCCTCGCGGCCATAGACCGGCGGCAGGCCGCGCGTGCGGCGCACCTTGCGCCTGAGATCGAGTTCCTCCGGCGTTTCGTAGCAGGCGTAGAGAACGCCGGCCGCCTTCAGCCTCTCGACCGCCGCGTCATAGACCTCGAAGCGCCGCGACTGGTATTCGGTGGCATCCGGGAAAATGCCGAGCCAATGCAGGTCGTAGAGGATGGCGTCGGAAAATTCCTGCTTCGAGCGGGCAATGTCGGTGTCGTCGAAACGCTGGATGAAGCGGCCCTTGTTGTTCATGGCAAACAGCCAGTTGAACAGGGCGGTGCGCGCATTGCCGATATGGATGCGGCCGGTTGGCGACGGGGCGAAACGAACGGTAACTGTCATGAACGGGGCGTACCGGATGCTTTTGTGGTTGACAAGACGCGCCCCCGCGCCGTGCGGCAGACATAGAACATGGCAACCGGAATGAAAAGGCGATCAGTGGCCGAAGTCATCGGAACTGAGGCGGGTCCAGCGGTCGCCCATCAACCCACCGATGAAGATGTCGCCGGAGCGGACCGCTTCCGTGACCTCAGCGATTCGCGAGCGGACCATCGTCCCCCCGGCATAGCGGAAGAAGAGATTCTTGTAGCCGAAGAGCTGAGGCCTGAATCTGCTCTGCGACTGCCCGGTGATGCCCACGCAGCCCATATCCCACGCGGCCGCGACAAGGCCATCCAGCGTCGCGCCCCAGTGAGATCCGGACGCCTGGATCTGCAACAGGCTCGCGATGCCGCCGGCTTGACCGTAGAAGGCATAGCAACCGAGCATTTTGCCCGTTTCATCGTAAGTCCCGCCGAAATGAAGTGGCCCGTCGGCCCGCTTCTCGGCCGCCAGCGCGAGCAGCCGTGGCAGCTCGCCATCCTTCCAACTCGGTCGAAGAGCGTAATCGGACAGGAGGGTCGGCAGCCGCTCGGCAAATTGCGCGGCATCGATCGGCTCATGTTGGACCCGTTGCGACGATGAAAGCTGGACGGGATGCTCGAACTTTCTTTTCGCAAGAGCATCGAATGCTCGCGCGCTGGGATCGAGTGCAAGGCGAGGCAGATTTACGGTGCAGCACTGCGACGGCCATTCCGGCCGGCCGGAAAATACAGGTCCATCCCAGACAATGCACCGGCAGGAGCTGATACTTCATCGGGCGCGCGAAGGGCAAGGATGTCCGGTTTGTCGAATCGGTCAGCTGCAGGTCGAATTCGCCTTGATTCAAGGCACGCAGCAATTGTGGTGCGGCCGAGCCATGATCGGTGCCGGCCATCAGCGGACCGATGATCGCCGCATTCAATGCCGTTCCGTTGAGCTCGAAGCGGGCTTTCAAGACGCCGAGGAACCCACCCAGACGACCCTGCGGATTGATCTGGACAAGAGCGTTGCTCGCACCGGACTGGCCGGCAGGGTCAAGATAAATCTCTCTCATATACTCGGCCGTCTCCGCGATCGCGCGATCGAGGAGGTGACGCCGCCGGCGGCGAAACTTCGTCAGGAAGAGTGCGGCGACGCGCTCGAGATCTTCGGCTACGAGCGGCCGAACCGAGCCGTGCCGAGATTCCAGCACCGACGGCGCGGCCATCTTTTCCGGACCGGCATTTGCGGAAACAAGATGCATCGTGAAGCCTATCTGCCGCAGGGCGAAATCCTGCGCAGGTTAATCGGATTCCAGAATATGCATAGACCGTCTCTGGGTTGCTTTGAGCAGATGTATACCAACCAGTGGTAGCAACAACGTAAACAAGACGTCTCAAAACTCAGGATCTGGAAACGCACTGGATACCGCTTCCGCAATAGCGCCCGACTGAGGTGGCCTCCGGCCGAAGCCGGAGGCCACCTCAGGTCAGATGACCAGGCCCTTGGTCAGTTCAAGTGCCTGTCGCTCGAACAGCCGGCGGTAGATGCCGCCCTTCAGCCGGATCAGCTCGCCATGCGAGCCTTCCTCGACGATGTCGCCGCGATCGAAGACCAGCAGCCTGTCGAGCGCCCGCACCGTCGAAAGCCGGTGCGCGATGACCAGCGTCGTGCGGCCGACCATCAGCCGCTCCATTGCTTGCTGGATCAGCACTTCCGATTCCGAATCGAGGCTTGATGTCGCCTCGTCCAGGATCAGGATGCGCGCATCGGCAAGGAAAGCGCGCGCGATCGCCACGCGCTGCCGCTCGCCGCCCGACAGTTTTACGCCGCGTTCGCCGACCAGCGTGCCGTAGCCCTTCGGCAGGTTGGCGATGAAGTCGTGCGCACTCGCCAGCTTCGCGGCGTGTTCGATCTCATCCTGCGTCGCTGTCGGCCGGGCATAGGCAATGTTCTCGGCCAGCGACCGGTGGAACAGGATCGGCTCCTGCTGGACGATGGCGATCTGCCCGCGCAGTGACGCTTGCGCCACCTGTGAGATGTCCTGGCCGTCGACCAGGATTTTCCCCGCGTTCACATCATAGAGCCGCTGGATAAGCTTGACGAAAGTCGTTTTGCCCGAACCCGAATGGCCGACGAGCCCGACCCGTTCACCCGGCGCGATATTGACCGAGAAGTCGCGGTAAAGCGGCGATCGATGGTTGCCGTAGTGGAAGGTGACGTTGTCGAAGCTGATGTGGCCTCGCGTGATCCGGATCGGCTTGGCGCCGGGACGGTCTTCGATGCCGAGCGGTTCGGACTGGAAATCGACCAGTTCCTCCATGTCGTTGATCGAGCGCTGCAGGTTGCGGATATGCGTGCCGATATCCCTGAGATAACCCTGCAGCACGAAAAACGAGGTCAGCACGAAGGCGACGTCGCCGGCGCTCGCTTGCCCCCATGACCACAGCATCAGCGCCAGGCCGATCACAGCGGCCCTCATGACCAGCAGCAGCGCCCCTTGCGTGGTGCCGTTGATGGTGCCGCGCACCCAGGTGCGCCGCGTGCGCGCGCGCCATTTGGCGACAACCCTGGCGAGGCGGCGCTCCTCGCGCGCCTCGGCGCCAAAGCCCTTGACCACGGCGTTGCAGCTGACCGCGTCGGCCAGCGAACCGCCGAGGCGCGTGTCCCAAGTGTTGGCGAGCCTTGCCGCCGGTGCGACATAGCCAAGCGACAGCATCGCCGTCACCGTGATGAACAGTACCGAACCGGCGGCGACGACCGCGCCCATCAGCGGCCAGAACCAGCCAAGCAGCAGCGTCGAGCCGACTAGCATGATGACGGACGGCAGCAGCGCGATCAGGATCGTGTCGTTGAGCAGGTCGAGCGCCCACATGCCGCGCGTCACCTTGCGCACGGTCGAACCGGCAAAGCTGTTGGCGTGCCAGTCGGTGGAGAAGCGCTGGACGCGATGGAAGGCGTCAGCGGCGATATCCGCCATCATCTTAAGCGTCAACTCGACGATCGCCATGAACGCAAGGTTGCGCAGCACGACGCCGGTCAATGCCAGGACCATCAGTATCGAAAACGATGTCATCGCCGCATTCCAGGCAACCGCGTCGGCGCCGGCGCTGCTGGCGACGGCGTCGACCAGCCGGCCGGAATAGAGCGGCGTCAAGACGTCGGCCAGCGTCGACAGCAGGAAGCCGCCCATGATGAGCGAAAGCCGCCATGGCTGGCGCCGCCAATGGGTGAGCGTGAAACCAAGAACGCTGCGAAAGGCGCTCGCGCGCAAATCGATCTTAAAACGAGCCATGATGTCATTCGGGCGCAAACGAGCCCGATCCCAGTAAGGTCGAAAATTGAAGAAGCCGCGCAAGGGGCCAATGGTTGCCCAGAATGCGGAGTGGCGTATTTGGCGTCTCGCCCGTTAGCGGGCGGCGACCGGCATCGGCATAAGCCTGTGCTCAATCCGGCATCCGTGCGAAGGGTAAACCTTCGCGGAACGCCTGATGAGACCTAGGCTTCGCGGCCTCGCATTACCATTTGAAATACTGCCATTCGGACCTCCCGCTGAGAATCGCGGAACGGTCCTTATAGAGATGCCCTGATGCATCGCCAAGACGAGCTCTCGCCAAAAGCTCATCTGGTCCAGGCACTGAGGTTATTTTGCAACAATGGTTCGGCGAGCAGTTCTTACGGCACCACGAGATGGGCCTTCCGATCGGCAATCGCGGTCGTCACATCGATGCTACCCTTGCTCTGCCGCGAAGACTAGCCGCGATCCCTGAAACGGTTGGTGATGGGGTAGCGGCGGTCGCGGCCGAAGTTCTTCCTGGTGATCTTCACGCCGGGTGCAGCCTGCCGGCGCTTGTATTCGGCGATGTAGAGCAGGTGCTCGATGCGCGTCACCGTCGCCCGGTCGTGACCGCGTGCAACGATGTCGTCGACCCCCATCTCGTTCTCGACCAGGCATTCGAGGATATCGTCCAGCACCGGATAGGGCGGCAGCGAATCCTGGTCGGTCTGGTTTTCGCGCAACTCCGCCGACGGCGCCTTGTCGATGATGTTCTTCGGGATCACCTCGCCCGAAGGCCCGAGCGCGCCCGGCGGCACGTGGCTGTTGCGCCAGCGCGACAGCGCATAGACCTGCATCTTGTAAAGGTCCTTTATCGGATTGAAGCCGCCATTCATGTCACCGTAGAGCGTGGCATAGCCGACCGACATCTCGCTCTTGTTGCCGGTGGTGACGACCATCGAGCCAAACTTGTTGGAGATCGCCATCAGGATGGTGCCGCGCGCGCGGCTCTGCAAATTCTCCTCGGTGATGCCTTCCTTGGTGCCTTCGAACATCTGCGTCAGTGCGTGCAGGAAGCCTTCGACCGGTTCGAAGATCGGCACGATGTCATAACGGCAGCCAAGCGCGCGGGCGCAGTCCTCGGCATCCTTGAGTGAGTCCTTCGAAGTATAGCGGTAGGGCATCATCACTGCGCGCAAGCGTTCCTCGCCAAGCGCATCGACGGCAAGGGCCGCGCAGATCGCCGAATCGATGCCGCCGGACAGGCCGAGCACGACGTTCTTGAAGCCGTTCTTGTTGACGTAGTCGCGCAGGCCCAGCATGCAGGCGCGGTAGTCTGCCTCCTCCCTGTCCGGGATCTTCGACATCGGCCCTTCCGAGCAGATCCAGCCGCCATCCGTTCGTTTCCAGGTGGTGATGTCGACCGCTTCCTCGAACTGGCTCATCTGGAACGCCAGCGTCTTGTCGGAGCCGATGGCAAACGACGCGCCGTCGAAGATCAGCTCGTCCTGGCCGCCGAGCTGGTTGGCATAGATCATCGGCAGCCCGCATTCGATGACCTGGCGGATGACGACCTGATGGCGGACATCGATCTTGGCGCGATAATAGGGCGACCCGTTCGGCACCAGCAGGATTTCCGCCCCGCTTTCGGCCAGCGTCTCGCAGATGTCGACATCGCCCCAGATGTCCTCGCAGATCGGAACTCCGATCCGCACGCCGCGGAAATTGACCGGCCCCTGGATCTCGGGCCCGGCCTGGAAGACGCGCTTCTCGTCGAATTCGCCATAATTCGGCAGATCGAGCTTGTAGCGCTCGGCGATGATCTTGCCGCCATCGGCGAAGACAATCGAATTGTGCGTGCCGCTCTTGCGCTTCAACGGCGTGCCGATGATGACGCCGGGGCCGCCATCGGCGGTGTCGGCGGCAAAATCCTGTGCCGCTTTTTCGCAGGCCTTCAGGAAGGCCGGCTTCAGCACCAGATCCTCCGGCGGATAGCCGGCGAGGAAAAGCTCGGTATAGAGCACGAGATCGGCGCCCTGGCGGGCGGCATCCGCCCTCGCCTCGCGCGCCTTGGCGAGATTGCCTGATATGTCGCCGACAGTCGGGTTGAGCTGGGCGACGGCTATGCGCAGGATGTCGAGCTTTTTGGTCATGCCTGCTGACTTAGCGCGGCAGAATTCGCCGGGCAATGGCGTTCGGTTGGACCACTCCAGACCGAATACATTCGTGTCCGGACCGAATACCATCTGTCATTCGTGGCTTACCGATCGACGAATGTCGATCGTGGCTTACCGCTTAAAGATGTCAGATCGTGGCTGGGCGACCACGGATCAGTCGTCGCCCATATATTCGCGCAACGCTGCCGGCGAATGGTTTTCGCCGATCGACATCGCCAGGATGCGTGAGATGTGACGGCGCGGCAGGCCCGTCTGCGCCACCCATTCGTTGATCTGGGCCTGGATCTTGTCGAGGTCTCTCTTCGAAGTGGGGCTTTCGGCGATGTCGAGGCCGGCGTCACGAAGGGCTGCCGCCATATCAGCCGAAATGACGAAGGCATCCCAGCCGAGCCAGCGCAGGAAATACTGGCCGGTGTTGCCGCCAAGCCGGCTGCCATGCTTGCCGAGATAGGCCATCAGCCCGACCTGATCATCGGCCGGCCACTCGGCAAGGAAGTTGCCGAAGCCGCCATGCTCTTTCGACACGCGTTCGACGAAGGCCGCGTTGTCGCGAACTGATTTGATCTTCTGCGGGTTGCGCACGATGCGCTGATCGGACGCCAGATCGTGCCAGAAATCGTCTGGCTGGAACAACAGACGCTTCGGCTCGAAATGGAGAAAGGCCTCTTCGAAGCCTTGCCATTTCTGCTCGATGACGCGCCAGACAAAACCGGCGGCAAAGACGCGCTCGGCCATGACAGACAGAATGCGATCGTCCGCGATGTCAGCCACGTCCGCATTGTCTGGCGCCGGCCCCAAAAGCGAGGAAAGCTCCGCCTCGCCGCCCTTGCGTTTTGCGGCGCGCAGGCGAATTTTCTGAAAATCGGCCATCGATCCCTCGCTGTTCGCGACAATGTAACACTTCCCGTGGGAGCCGGCAGCCTCTACCTCTTGGTGCATGTCGCTCAGAAGTGGCCCCGGTTTTGGGGCAACGACATGCACAAGAACAAAGACCTAAAGCGCGTCGCCTGAATCCGTTTCAACGCGACGCTTTAGGGCAAGCCAAGCCCTTGGAGACGGCCATGAACAAGACGATCGACGACCTGGCGAACCGCTGGCTCAAGCGACAGCCGGACGGGCTCAGCCAGCTCGAAAACCGGGTGCTGCAATCGACGCTCGAACGCACCACCATCTCGCGGGACACCAACAAGGCTGTAGCTTTCCACCAGACCTTCGGCGACCGTCTCGCCGATACGATCGCGCGGATCGGCGGCTCGTGGTCCTTCATCCTGACCTTCATCGCCTTTCTGATCCTGTGGACCGCAGGCAATGTCTGGCTCTTGTCGCGCGACGCTTTCGACCCCTACCCGTTCATCTTCCTCAACCTCGTGCTGTCGATGATCGCTGCCTTGCAGGCGCCGGTGATCATGATGGCGCAGAACCGCCAGACCGAACGCGACCGCATCGACGCCGCCCACGATTATGAGGTCAACCTGAAGGCCGAGATCGAGATCATGGCGCTGCATGAAAAGCTGGACGAACTCCGCCACGGCCAGATTCTCGGCATGCGCGACGAGATCGTGCGGCTGGCCGACCTCGTCAGGCAGATCGACGAAAGGCTGTCGCAGCAGCAATCGCCTTCATGACCGACACGGTCCATCACCTCATCGAACAATACGGCCTGCTGGCCGTCTTTCTCGGCTGCGTCGCCGAGGGCGAAAGTGCTGCCATCCTCGGTGGCTTCTTCGCGCACCAGCAAGTCTTCGTGCTGTGGCACGCCTTCCTCGCGGCCGCCCTTGGCGCCTTCGTCGGCGACACCTTCTTCTTCATTCTTGGACGAAGCTTTGCCGACCATCCTTATGTCGTCAGGTTGCGCAAGCGGCCCGGCTTTCGCCGTGCCTTTCGCCTGCTCAATACCCATCCCGACATTTTCGTGCTGTCGAACCGCTATGTCTACGGCATGCGCCTTGTCGGTGGCGTCGCGGCCGGCCTTTCCAACATCGCAGCACCCCGCTTCGTCATCCTCAACGCCATTTCATCGACGACCTGGGCGGTGCTGTTCAGCACCATCGGCTATGTCTTTGGGCTGGGGGCCGAACACTTCATCGGCCAGGCATTGATGCGTCACGAGCGGTTGCTGGTCGGGCTCGGCATCGGCTTGACGGTGGCGATCCTTGCCTGGTTCGTCGCCCGGCATGTCGCCAGGAAAGAACGTGCCAAAGAGACTTGATCCGGACGTGCTTGAGATTCAGGTCAGGCCGCGCCGAGAATGGCGGATTCCGAGAACCGGAACGGAGCGTACTTTTGGGTACGTGAGTACCGGAAGCGCAGGAAGCCGGCATTCGCAGGCCGGCATCACCTGAATATCTAGCACGTCTAGTCGATGCCGAGCGCCTGATCACCCCGATCGAGGATCAGAGGGATGATCAAATCTTCTTCGTCGGCAAGATGCCGGGTCAGCATGGCGATCAGCCGGCTGTTTTCATCGGCATAGGCGTCGGCGGCGAAGCGCTGTCTGTCCTCGCTCTCCTGAAGCGTCTTGATGAAGGCGTTGGCGGCCTCGGCATTGCGCTCCAGCCCTTCGTGGATGGTGTGGTGATCGGCATCGAGGATCTCGAAACCGCGCTTCAGCCGTGTTTCCGCCTTGGCGAACACCGGGAAATAGTGATGATCCTCGACATTGTGGTGGCCATCGAGGTTGCCGAGAAAATGGTTGAGGCGCGGCGCGAACCAGCGCGCGAAGTCGGGCGCCGTCAGCCTGCCCTCGCGGTAGTCGCCGATGCCCTTGGTCAGCATGCCGCCGAGTTCGCGGAACATGTCGTGCCGCTGCAGCCACATATTGGCAATGCCGTGGATGTTGGCGTGGCCCTGCCAGTCTTCACGCGGGTATTTTTGCGCCAGCCAGCGCAGATCGTCCGGCAGGCCGGCTCGCTCGAGCAGGGGAAGAACGGTGGCGTCCGACATGACAGTCTCCTCAGACCATGATCCCGAGAAATGGGTTTTTCGGGATGGATCATGGTCGGGATCAGGTGGTGGTGACCGTCATATAGGAGCCGGGATGCTAGATCGGTAGCCCGATGATGCGTTCGATGATGGCGATGCCCCAGACGCCGGCGACGATGACCACCGAAATCAGCACCGCCAGCGAACCGCAATCCTTGGCCAGCTGGATATCGACATTGAACTCGCGGCTGAAGGCGTCGCAGGCCGCCTCGATGCCGGTGTTCAGCACCTCGACCATGATCAGCAACAGCACCGCGCCGATCAGCAAGGCATAGCCGCGCCACGAGATCGAAACGAACCAGCCGAGCGGCAAGGCGAGCGCGAGCAGCATCAGCTCCTGCTGAAAAGCCTTCTCGCTGACAGCCAGCTTGCGAAACGCCCGCACCGAATTGAAAAAAGCGTCGATCAGCCGCTGCATGCCAAACCCCTTTCCGAATCACCGGCACGGGATAATGCAATGGCTGGCCAGATCAATGGAATAAGGCGAGTTGTCCAAGATTCATTCGGCGACCGGTATGGACGGCGTCGACTTTTCAAACTGCGGCAGCCCGTCGTTGATCGAGTAATAGTCGCCCTTGTCGCCGACGAAGATATGGCATCCGCCCTCCAGGCCCGTCGGCCTGTCGAACGATCCCGCCATGACCGAAATGTAGTTCTGGTCTCTTGGCTTCCAGAACAGCAGCGACCCGCATGCCTTGCAAAAACCACGCCTGGCGAAGGTAGACGCTTCGTACCAAGTGATGCTTTCCGCGCCCTCGATCGCGATGTCGATGTCCGCGACATTGGTCGCGGCGTAGAAATGTCCGCTTTGCTTCCTGCATTGCGAGCAATGACAATAGACGACGCCGCGCAGCGCTCCACGCGTTCTGAAGCGAACCGCTCCGCACAGACACGATCCCAGGTGACTGTCACTCATTTCGACCCTCCTTGAAGAAAACTCTGCCTGACATCAGCATCGTCGTCAGGATTCCAGCTTTGCGATGGCCATACGCAAGCAAATGCGACATTTGCTGGTGAAATTAAGTTTCATTTTTCAGCAGCGTGATGCTCGAATTTCGCATTC
Source organism: Mesorhizobium calcicola (assembly GCF_042682105.1). Lineage (NCBI taxonomy): Bacteria > Pseudomonadati > Pseudomonadota > Alphaproteobacteria > Hyphomicrobiales > Phyllobacteriaceae > Mesorhizobium > Mesorhizobium calcicola. The sequence goes on along the minus strand of NZ_JBHUGY010000036.1, from coordinate 25,242 downwards.
GAAGCCACCAAACTGGCATCATCCCGGATGAGCTGGCGTTCATCCCGGATTGTTGGTACGCAAATTAATGCTTCTACAGCCGCGGGGAGAGAAAAACCTGTCGAGGCTCAACGGATTAAGGAAACTTTAGCGCTCCCGCATTTATTGTCACGGCGAGCGAAGGTCGTGGGTGGGGACGCATCCCTTCGCAAGGTGTTCTGAACTATCGGATAGTGTTCCCATGTCGGCGACAAATGGAACCCGCTAATTCTGCGCGGAATCCGAGGGGAAGAGTGCTCAGAACATGCAGCCGGCAGCCGTCCCGACCGAACGAAGCGCCGATATGGCGGCCACTGTTGTCGCCACAATGCGCCAGTTGGGCGTACTCGGCCTGCCGCGCAACTACGAGATTTTCTATGAGGCACTGAGCGGCACCAATCGCGAGCTCAGCCTCGCCGTCGTTTCGCTGAGCAACCGGCCGACACAGGATGAACTGGACCAGATCGGCCGCGCCTTCTTTGCCCATAACCATGGCCCCGGGATCGTCGAGCATGCCAGGGACGTGATTGCCAGGGAGCTTGAGGAGGTCGCTTCGCTGCTGAGGAGCGAGCGCAGCCACATCGAGAAATACGGCAGGATCCTCGATGAGACGTCGAGCGGACTAAGCAACCGCAGCCTTCTCTCCCAGGATCTTTTGCACAAGATCGCCAACGCCATGTCGATTGCCACCGATTCGACGATCGATCACGGCAAGCAGGTGGCCTCGACGCTTCGCGACAAGACGGCCGAACTCGAGAGCGTCAAGTCGAAGCTCGAGGAATACAAGCGGCTGGCCGACACCGATCCGTTGACCCATATCTGGAATCGCCGCGCCTTCGATAAGGAAATCACCAGGATCTACAACAGCAACAAGGGTATCCTGTTCAACGCCTTGATCCTTGCCGACATCGATCGCTTCAAGGACATCAACGACCGCTACGGCCACCCGGTCGGCGACAAGATCATTCAGATCATCGCCGACATTTTTCGGACCAGCATTCGCGGCGACATGTTCGTCGCCCGCACCGGCGGCGAGGAGTTCGCGCTGATCATCGAGGGTACCAGCGAGGACGCCACCTACGAGATCGCGGAGCGTATCCGCGCCCTGATCGAGCAGACGCCGTTCACCAGCAGCCAGACCGGCACGAACTATGGCACCGTCACCGTCTCGATGGGCATCTGCATGGCATCCGAGGCCGAGGGGCCCGAGGATCTCTACACCAAGGCCGACCGGGCGCTCTATCGCTCCAAGGTCAGCGGCCGCAACCGCGTGACCAAGCATTCGACGATGGCCGGTCGCGCCGGCAAGAGCTGGCTGCTCTACAAGAAGGACTGAGCGCCGCTCGTCTTTCGATCCGCCACCGTTCCGCGCGTGACCCCAAGGGCGCCAACATTGCGTTGCTGACGTGCCGTGGCTTTGCCAAGGCCAAGCCAATCGAGCGACAGACCTGGCGTCAACCTTCAGGCCGAAATCGAGCTCAACCGTTCGCAACCTGCTTGTGCTGCACCGGGTGGCTCTTCTTCAACAGATCCGAGACCAGGAACGCCAGTTCGATCGCCTGGTCGGCGTTCAGGCGTGGATCGCAGTGGGTGTGGTAGCGGTCCTGCAATTCCTCGGCGGTGATGGCGCGGGCGCCACCGGTGCACTCGGTGACGTTCTTGCCGGTCATTTCGACATGGATGCCGCCCGGATGCGTGCCTTCGGCGCGGTGCACCTCGAAGAAGGTCTGCACCTCCTTGAGGATGCGGTCGAACGGCCGGGTCTTGTAACCGGCGGCCTCGATCGTGTTGCCGTGCATCGGGTCGGACGACCACACCACGCTGCGGCCTTCCTTCTGCACCGCGCGCACCAGCTTCGGCAGATGGTCCGCAACCTTGTCGGAGCCGAAGCGTGCGATCAGCGTCAGCCGACCAGGCTCGTTCTCCGGGTTGAGCAGATCGATCAGCTCCAGCAATCCATCCGGCGTCAGCGACGGACCGCACTTCAGGCCAAGCGGATTCTTGATGCCGCGGCAATATTCGACATGCGCATGGTCGGGCTGGCGGGTTCGATCGCCGATCCAGATCATATGGCCCGACGTGGCGTACCAGTCGCCGGAGGTCGAATCGACACGGGTCAGCGCCTCCTCGTAGCCGAGCAGCAGCGCCTCGTGGCTGGTGTAGAAATCGGTCTCGCGCAGCGCGTAGTTGGTTTCCGAGGTGATGCCTACAGCCTTCATGAAGTCCATCGTTTCGGTGATGCGGTTGGCGAGGGACTCATACTTCTCGCCTTGCGGGCTGTCGGAGACGAAGCCGAGCATCCAGCTATGCACATTCTCCAGGCTGGCATAACCGCCCTGGGCGAAGGCGCGCAAAAGGTTGAGCGTCGCCGCCGACTGGCGATACGCCATTTCCTGCCGGGCCGGATCGGGAATGCGCGACTTGGCATCGAACTCGATGCCGTTGATGATGTCGCCGCGATAGCTGGGCAGCGTCACATCGCCCTTGGTCTCGTTGTCGGACGAACGCGGCTTGGCGAACTGGCCGGCAACGCGGCCGACCTTCACCACCGGCTGCGCGCCGGCAAAGGTCAGCACCACCGACATCTGCAGGAAGACGCGGAAGAAGTCGCGGATGTTGTCCGCGCCATGTTCGGCAAAACTCTCGGCGCAATCGCCGCCCTGGAGGAGGAAGGCGTCACCGGCAGCGACCGCCGCCAACTGCTTCTTCAGCTTGCGCGCCTCACCTGCAAAAACCAGCGGCGGAAAGGTGGCGAGCTGGGCTTCCGTGTTCTTCAGCGCGGCAAGGTCCGGATAGGCAGGAACCTGCTTGATCGGCATCGTTCTCCACGAATTCGGCGACCATTTCGTCATCGCTGCACCCAACGCTCTTTCCGAGCAATTCCAGGAAAAGCGTGAAACGGTTTTCCGTCCGGAATTGCGTCAAACAACAAAGCGGGCACCATCGCCCGCCAATCCGCCCCATATGGGGATCGCGGCTCCATACACGAAGCCGATTTCCTATTCTAGACCGGATTTGGCCGCGTGGCGAATGCAGCGCCTGGCGAGAGCGGTGTCCCGATCGCTGTTTTACGCAGCCTTCTCCACCAGCCGCGCCAGTTGCGTCATGACGACCGCTGAGCCCGCCAGCCGCTTTTCGGCCGTCGGCCAGTCGCGCGCGAACACGACGCTGTGGTCGGGCCGGATCTTGGCCAGCGAACCCTGCTCGCCAATGAACCTGACCAGCCCGACCGGGTTGGAGAATTCGCGTTTGCGGAAATGGATGACGACGCCCTTCGGCCCGGCGTCGAGTTTTTCGACATTAGCCTTGCGGCAGAGCGCCTTGATGAAGACGATCTTCAAGAGATGCTTCACCTCCTCGGGCAGCGGGCCGAAGCGGTCGATCAGCTCGGCGCCGAAGGCATCGATCTCCTCAGTGTTTTCGAGGTCGCCGAGGCGGCGGTAGAGCGCCAGCCTGAGCTGCAGGTCCGGCACATAGCTTTCCGGGATCATCACCGCCGTGCCGACGGCGATCTGCGGCGACCAGCCGCCGTCCTGGACTTCGCCGGAATCCTTCACCTCGGCAACGGCCTCCTCCAGCATCTGCTGGTAGAGCTCGAAACCGACCTCCTTGATGTGGCCGGACTGTTCTTCACCGAGAAGATTGCCGGCGCCTCTGATATCGAGGTCGTGGCTGGCCAGCTGGAAGCCGGCGCCCAGCGTGTCGAGCGACTGCAACACCTTCAGCCGGCGCTCGGCGGTGTCGGTCAGCTTGCGGTTGGCCGGCAGCGTGAACAGCGCATAGGCACGCACCTTCGAGCGTCCGACGCGGCCGCGCAGCTGGTAGAGCTGCGATAGCCCGAACATGTCGGCGCGATGGATGATCAGCGTGTTGGCGGTCGGGATGTCGAGGCCGGATTCGACGATAGTCGTCGACAAAAGCACGTCGTACTGGCCGTCGTAGAAGGCATTCATGATGTCGTCGAGTTCGCCCGGCGGCATCTGGCCATGGGCCACCGCCACTTTCAACTCCGGCACGGATTCTCTCAGGAAATCATGGATTTCCGCCAGATCGCTGATGCGGGGAACGACATAGAAGGAGTGGCCGCCGCGATAGCGCTCCCGAAGCAGCGTCTCGCGGATGACCAGCGGATCGAAGGGCGAGATGAAGGTGCGCACCGCCATGCGGTCGACCGGCGGCGTGGCGATCAGCGACAGTTCGCGCACCCCGGTCAGCGCCAGTTGCAGCGTGCGCGGTATCGGCGTCGCCGACAGCGTCAGCACGTGGACATCGGTCTTCAGATCCTTCAGCCGTTCCTTGTGCTTGACGCCAAAGTGCTGCTCCTCGTCGATGATCAAAAGGCCGAGGTTCTTGAACGAGATCGAGGCGCCAAGCAGCGCGTGGGTGCCGACGACGATGTCGACCTGGCCCTCGGTGATGCCTTTCTTGGTCTCGGCCAGTTCCTTGGCGCCGACCAGCCGCGACGCCTGGGCGACCCGGATCGGCAGGCCGGAAAAACGCTGCGAAAAGGTCTTGAAGTGCTGGCGCGACAACAGCGTGGTCGGCACCACCACCGCCACCTGAAAGCCTTCCATCGCCGCGATGAAGGCGGCCCGCAGCGCGACTTCCGTCTTGCCGAAGCCGACATCGCCACAGATCAGCCGGTCCATCGGCTTGCCGGCGCCAAGGTCATCGCGGACCGAATCGATCGCCGTTTGCTGGTCGTCTGTCTCCTCGTAGGGGAAGCGGGCGGCGAACTCACCATAGAGGCTGTCCGCCGGCACCAGCGCCGGTGCGGCGCGCATCTGCCGTTCGGCGGCGATGCGGATCAGTTGCCCGGCCATGTCGAGCAGGCGTTTCTTCAGCCGCGCCTTGCGCGACTGCCAGGCGCCGCCGCCGAGCTTGTCCAGCGTCGCCTCGGCCGAATCCGAGCCGTAGCGCGACAGCAGCTCGATGTTTTCGACCGGCAGGAACAGCCGGTCGTCGCCGGCATAGTGGATTTCCAGGCAGTCATGCGGCGCGCCGACCGCCTCGATGGTGCGCAGGCCGATGAAACGGCCAATGCCATGGTCGGCGTGGACGACGATGTCGCCGGCCGACAGTGCGGAGGCTTCGGCGATGAAGTCGGAGGCCCGCTTCTTGCGCTTCGAACGCCGGATCAGCCGGTCGCCGAGAATGTCCTGTTCGGCGACGACGACCAGTCTTCCGGTCTCGAAACCGGATTCCAGTGGCAGCACGGCAAGAGCCGCCTGCCCCGGCTCGAGCTGTTCGGCTTCCGCTAGCGTGGCGACCTGCTTGAGATTGCCGAGATGGTGCTCGCCAAGGATCTGGCCAAGCCGGTCGAGCGAACCTTCGGTCCAGCCGGCAATGACGACGCGGCGGCGCGCCGCGCGCTCGTCGGCGATGTGCCTGACGACGACGTCGAAGACATTGACGCCGGGATCGGCACGCTCCTCGACGAAGCTGCGGCCATGGCGCGAGCCGGCGTGATAGACCTTCTTCGCGCCGGCATCGGGTGCGTCGAACGGCGTGAAATCGATCGCCTCACGCGGCCCGAGCGACGCGATCAGGTTTTCCGGCGAGAGATAGAGCAGGTCCGGCGGCACCGGCTTGTAGGGCACGGCATCCTTGAGCGCGCCGTCGGCCTGCTTTCTCCGCGCTTCGTAGTGGTCGAGGATCAGCGTGTGTCGTTCCGCCAGCGCCTCATGCGCCAGATGATCGAACACAACAGGTGTGTCCGGCAGATAGTCGAACACAGTCTCCAGCCGCTCGTAGAAGAACGGCAACCAGTGTTCCATGCCGGCAAAGCGTCGTCCTTCGCTGACCGCCGCATAGAGCCCGTCGTCGCGCTGGGGTGCGCCAAAGGCTTCGATGTGGGAGCGGCGGAAGCGGCTGATGGTATCGGGCGTCAGCGCCACTTCGCTCATCGCCTGCAGCGCCATCGACTTGCGCTGGCCGGTGGTGCGCTGCGTGGCGGCGTCGAAGACGCGGATCGATTCCAGCGTGTCGCCGAAGAAATCGAGCCTGAGCGCCTCGGTCCAGCCGGGGGCGAACAGGTCGAGAATGCCGCCGCGCACGGCGAATTCACCGATGCCACGCACGGTAGGCACGCGCTCGAAACCGGACGTTTCCAGCCGCGACACCAGCGCGTTCATGTCGATCTGGTTGCCGGGCCTGGCGTGGAAGGTCTGTGCCTCGACCAGGCCGGCCGGCGGAATGCGCTGCAGCAATGCATTGGCGGTGGTCAGGATGACGGCGCGGTGCGGCTTCTTCTCCAGCGCGATCATCGCCGTCAATGCATCGAGCCGCTTGGCGGCGGCATCCGAGCCGGGCGAAACGCGGTCGTAGGGCAAGCAATCCCAAGCCGGCAGTTCGAGAACCGGCAGGCCGGGCGCCGCGAAGGACAGCGCCTCGATGATCGCCGGCAGACGCTGGCCGTCGCGCGCCACGAACAGCACCGGCTTGTCGGGCGCGATCTCGAGTGCCGCCTGCACCAGCGCAAAGGCTTCGTAACCGTCGGCGACGCCGTCGACGATGAACTGGCCGGCGCGACCTTTCGGCAGACCGATGGTGGGAATGAGGCTCATCAAATCACGGTCTTGTTTGTCGCAATTCCGGGCGGAAAACCGCTTCGCACTTTTCCTGGAATTGCTTGTGTTCAGAATGTCATGGAGTGGCGGAAAGCCAGGATCTTTTGCAGGACGGCACTATCCATATCCTGGGGAACCGGGCGTTCGCCGGTGACCATGGGCAGGAATTCGGTGTCGGGAATGTCGAGGAGCCTCTCATATTGGTCGATTTCGTCGCCGGTCAAGGCGCCGATCTCGGCGTCGGCAAAGGTGCCGAGGATCAGGTCCATCTCGCGCATGCCGCGATGCCAGGAGCGAAACAAAAGCTTGCGGCGGCGGGCGTCCAGCCCTTCGCTTGATCTCGTCGTCCCGGTCATCGTGCTGCATCCTCACTTGCTGCGGCGCATATAGCGTGGATAGAAGGGGCTGTCAGCCTTGCGCTGAGGCCGTCGCGACATAAGCTGACATCATGCGTCCTTCCATCCTCGATCCGTTGTTTGTCCCGATCACCTCGCTGGCCGGCGTGGGACCGAAGGTCGGCGCGCTGATCGAGAAAGTCGTGACGGCCGATCTCGGTGATCGCGCCGCGCGCGCCGGCGACCTTCTGTTCGTGCTGCCGCACACCGTCATCGACCGCCGCAACCGGCCGGGCATCGCGCTCGCCGCCGAAGGCGCGATCGTCACGCTTGAGGTGCGTATCGACCGCCACCAGCCGCCGCCGCGTGGCAACAGGTCGGTGCCCTACCGGGTCTACGCCCATGACGACAGCGGCGAGATCGCACTGACTTTCTTCCATGCCCATGCCTCCTATCTCGAAAAGGCGATGCCCGAGGGCGAGCATGTCGTGGTCTCCGGTCGCATGGAATGGTTCAACGGCCGCCCGACCATGGTCCACCCCGACCATATCGCGCTGGCCAGCGAAGCGGAAAACCTGCCGCTGGTTGAGCCGGTCTATCCACTCACCACCGGGCTTTCGGGCAAGGTGCTGCGCCGGGCGATCGGCCAGGCGCTGGCGCGCTTGCCCGCATTGGCCGAATGGCAGGACGGCGCCTTCATGCGCCGGCACACCTTTCCGGCCTTTGGCGATGCGCTCGCCCGCATCCACAACCCGGCCGACCCGATCGACGTCTCCATTGACGGCGCCGCGTGGCGGCGCCTCGCCTATGACGAGTTTCTGGCGGGCCAGGTCTCGCTGGCGCTGGTGCGGGCAAAAATCCGCCGCCTGTCCGGCCGCCCCCTGGTCGGCGACGGCAGCATCGTCGAGAAACTGCGTGCCGCACTCCCCTATTCGCTGACCGCGAGCCAGGAATTCGCACTGGCCGAAATCAATGCCGATCTCGCCGATCCCGAACGCATGCTGCGGCTTCTGCAGGGCGATGTCGGCTCCGGCAAGACGGTCGTCGCGCTGCTGGCCATGGCGCGTGCGGTCGAGGCCGGTGGCCAGGCAGCACTCATGGCGCCGACCGAAATCCTGGCCCGCCAGCATCTGGCGACGATCGCGCCACTTGCCGCCAAGGTCGGGCTGCGCATCGCTATCCTGACAGGCCGCGAGAAAGGCCGCGAGCGCACCGACACGCTGACCGGTCTGGCGAGCGGCGAGATCGACATCGTCGTCGGCACGCACGCCCTGTTCCAGGAGACCGTCACATTCCACGATCTGGTCTTCGCCGTCATCGACGAACAGCATCGTTTCGGCGTCCACCAGCGGCTCGCCATCACTGCCAAGGGCGATGCGCCCGACATGCTGGTGATGACCGCCACGCCGATCCCGCGCACGCTGGTCCTGACCGCCTTCGGCGACATGGACGTGTCGAAGCTGACGGAGAAGCCGGCCGGCCGCCAGCCGATCCGCACCGTCACGCTGCCGCTCGAGCGGCTCGACGAACTGGTCGGCCGCATGGTGGATGCCGTCGCCGGCGGCCAGAAGATCTACTGGATCTGTCCGCTGGTCGAGGAATCCGAAGAGATCAAGCTGATGTCGGCCGAGGACCGCTTCGCCTCGCTGCAGCCGCTGTTTGGTGACCGGATCGGCCTTGTCCATGGCCGCATGAAGGGTGCCGACAAGGACGAGGCGATGCGCGCCTTCAAGCAGGGCGAGACACGCATCCTGATCGCCACCACCGTGATCGAGGTCGGCGTCGACGTGCCGGACGCCACGGTTATGGTCATCGAACATGCCGAGCGCTTCGGCCTTGCCCAGTTGCACCAGTTGCGTGGGCGGGTCGGGCGCGGCGACAAGCCTTCCTCTTGCGTGCTGCTCTACAAGGACCCGCTCGGCGAGACCGCAAAACGCCGGCTGTCGGTGATGCGCGAGACCGAGGACGGATTCCTGATCGCGGAAGAAGACCTGAAGTTGCGCGGCGAAGGCGAATTGCTGGGCACCCGCCAGTCAGGCACGCCGGGTTTCCAGGTGGCACGCATCGAGGCGCATGCCGACCTTTTAGAGGCCGCCCGCGACGACGCCAAGCTGATCCTGTCTCGCGACCCGGAGCTGCAATCCGAGCGTGGCGAGGCGTTGCGCCTGTTGCTTTACTTGTTCGGCCGCGACGAAGCCGTGCGGCTGCTGCGCGCCGGCTGAGCCAAGGCGGCAACCGACGGGTTGGCAAGCACTCCATCGATCGGCTCGCCGTTCACGACGACCATTTGCTTGACCTCGGGCGCCACCAGCCCGGCGGAAACGATCAGCTTGGCGCCGTCCTCGATCGTCATGTCGAGCAGCACGATGTCGGACTTCGGCACATACATGAGAAAACCGGTCGTGGGATTCGGCGTGCAGGGCATGAACACCGCGATCAGCGGATCGCCGGCCTGGTCGAGCTTCTGGTTGATCTCGGTCTCCTTCTCGCTGGCGACGAACACCAGCGACCAGACGCCTTTGCGCGGATATTCGACCAGCCCGACCTGCCGGAACATATCCCCCTTGTTCGACAGCACGGTCTCGAAAATCTGCTTCAGCGAGCCATAGATGCCGCGCACCAGCGGCATGCGGCCAAGCAGGCGCTCGCCGAAGTTGACGATGGCGCGGCCGACAATGTTGGCCGTCAGGAAACCGATCAGCGTGATCAGGATCAAGGCGACGATCAGCCCGAAACCCGGGACCGGAAACGGCAGGTAGGTGTCCGGGCTGTAGCGTGCCGGAATATAGGGCTTCACCCAGGAATCGACCCAGCCGATGAACGACCAGGCGATATAGGCGGTGATCGCCAGCGGCGCGCAGACGACGAAGCCCGTGAGGAAATAGTTTCTCAGCCGGGTCATGCCGGAGGTCTTGGGAGCGTCGGACATGGTTCACCGGAGACGCGGGTTGCAGCGCAACATTAGAGCATGATCCCGAAAAGTGGGAACCGGTTTTCGGAAAAAGATCATGCTCAAAAAGAAAAAGAGCCGCTGTGATGCAAATGCCATCACAGCGGCTTCGTGAACCGGAAGGCGCTTTGGAGCTGCGACGTTTTTAAAGGGCTGATTATGCCGCCGCTTCCAGCGGCTCAATCTTCTCAAGTTCCGGCGCCAGTTTCCTGGCTTCGATTTCAAGTTCATAGGCCTGCTGAAAATTCATCCAGAATTCGGGCGTGGTGTTGAAAAATCTGGCGAGGCGAAGAGCCGTATCGGGGGTCAAGCCGATCTCCTCCTTGGCGATACGCTCGATACGGGTGCGCGGAAGATTTAGCTTTTTCGCCAGTGCGCCGGCACTCATGCCAAGCGGAACAAGATATTCTTCGCGCAGGAATTCTCCAGGATGAACTGGACGTGTGAACTTGAGCATAGTTCAGGATCCTCAAGGGTTCAGGGCAAGAGCCCGCTCAGTGGCAGTCAACGATCTCCACGTCTTCGGCGCCAGCAGCGGTCCATCTGAAGCAGATGCGCCATTGGTCGTTGATGCAAATCGAATGCTGTCCAACTCGGCTCCCTTTTAGGGCTTCAAGGTGGTTTCCCGGTGGCGATCGAAGGTCATTCAGTTGCACGGCATTTTCGATCGCACGAAGGCGGCGTTCGCCACGGGCGACCAGATCCGGCGGAAAGCCTTTTGGTGCCTTCCCCTCGGCAACCGCTTCCACCGCCTTGCCTTTGAAGGAAACGATCAAATACACGCCCTCGCTCTGTATCATACACTGATACAAGACGGTGCGCAAGGCGCCGGTCGATACGAGTATGATATCGGTCGATCGGTGGCAGATCGAGATTTGCCGAGAGCTATTCCACCGTCACCGATTTCGCCAGATTGCGCGGCTGGTCGACATCGGTGCCCATGAACACAGCGGTGAAATAGGCGAGCATCTGGATCGGCAGCGCGTAGATGATCGGCGAGATGATTTCCGGCACGTCCGGCAGCACGATCGTCTCCATCGTCTTCACGCTCGTCAGTGCCGCCCCCTTACGGTCGGTGATCAGGATGATCTTGCCGCCGCGCGCCGCCACTTCCTGCATGTTCGACACGGTCTTTTCGAAGATGCGGTCGTGCGGCGCGATGACGATGACCGGCATGTTCTCGTCGATCAGGGCGATCGGCCCATGCTTTAGCTCGCCCGCGGCATAGCCCTCGGCGTGGATATAGGAGATTTCCTTGAGCTTTAGCGCCCCTTCCATGGCCAGCGGGAAATTGGTGTCGCGGCCGAGATAGAGCACGTTCTTGTAGTGCGCGAGGTCGCGCGCGATCTTTTCGATCTGATGGTCGAGCTTCAGCACCTGGTTGGCGTAGCGCGGCGCTTCCGCCAGTTCGCGCACAAAGGTCTTTTCCTGCTCGCGCGAGATCGTGTCGCGAGCCACGCCGGCGCGCACGGCAAGCGATGCCAGCACCGAAAGCTGGCACGTGAAGGCCTTGGTCGAGGCGACGCCGATCTCCGGGCCGGCGAGCGTCGGCAGCACCACGTCGGATTCGCGCGCCATGGTCGATTCACGCACATTGACGACGGCGCCGATCTTCATCCCCGCCTTGCGGCAGTAGCGCAACGAGGCCAGCGTGTCGGCGGTCTCGCCCGACTGCGAGATGAAGAAAGCCGCGTCGTTCTTCGACAATGGCATTTCGCGGTAGCGGAATTCGGAGGCGACATCGATGTCGACCGGCAGTCGTGCGTAGCGCTCGAACCAGTATTTGCCTATCAGGCCGGCGAGATAGGCGGTACCGCAGGCCGAAATCGCCAGCCGCTCGATCTTGGCGAAATCGAACGGCAGATCGAGCGGCTTGGACACGCCGCCGACGAAGTCGATATAATTCGCCAGCGTGTGCGAGATCACCTCGGGCTGTTCATGGATTTCCTTTTCCATGAAATGGCGCCGGTTGCCCTTGTCGACCATGAAGCTGGTCGACAGCGACTGCTGGCGCTTGCGGTCGACCTTTTTGCCGTCAATGTCGAAGATCGTGACGCCTTCACGGCGCACCACCGCCCAATCGCCGTCTTCGAGATAGGTGATCGAATTGGTGAACGGGGCGAGCGCGATGGCGTCGGAACCTAAAAACATCTCGCCGTCACCATGGCCGACAGCCAGCGGCGGACCATTGCGCGCGCCGACGATCAGGTCCTCATCGCCCTTGAACATGATCGCCAGTGCAAAGGCGCCCGCCAGCCGCTTCAGCGCCTGGTGCGCGGCCTCGACCGGCTTCAGCCCCCTGGCCAGTTCGCGCGCCACCAGATGGGCGACGACCTCGGTGTCGGTCTGCGAAGAAAAACTGTAGCCGTCACGCTCCAGTTCGTCGCGCAATTCAGCAAAGTTCTCGATGATGCCATTGTGGACGATGGCGACGCCGTCGGAAAAATGCGGATGCGCATTGGTCTCGTTGGGCACGCCATGCGTTGCCCAGCGCGTGTGGCCGATGCCGATCGTGCCATCAAGCGGATCGTCCTTGAGCCGGCGCTCAAGGTTGATCAGCTTGCCTTCGGCGCGGCGGCGGGCAAGCTCACCATGTTCGATGGTGGCGACACCGGCCGAGTCATAGCCGCGATATTCGAGCCGCTTCAGCGCGTCGACGATAAGCGGCGCAACCTGCGAGTGGCCGACGATTCCAACGATACCGCACATGCAGACAGTCCCCAATTCCCCATGGAAAACCAGCACTATTTAGGGATGGCCGGCCTGCCGCGAAAGTCACATTGCATTTCGTCCGATGTAACGGAACGCTCTTGCACGCATGCACCATGACAGACCGCTCTTGCAATCCGGTTACTGCAATCGTTCGGTTTTTCAGCCATTCGGTTTCCCTTCGGGAAACATTTGGCTAAGCTCCGACCATGAATGAAACCCTATCAACCATTGCACTCTGGCGCCCGGTCGGGCCTGAAGAGCTCAAGCTCATCGAGGCTTCGGACATGCGGGCATTTCCGCCACGCCGGCCCGAACAGCCGATTTCTATCCGGTCCTGTCGGAAGCCAATGCCGTGCAGATCGCGCGCGACTGGAACGTGCCGGCAAGCGGAGCAGGCTTCGTGACGCGGTTTAACGTGCTGAAAAGCCTTGTCGACCGCTACCGGGTCGAGCACGCCGGCAGCAAGGCCCATCTGGGATACTGGATACCCGCCGAGGATCTCGATGATTTCAACAAGGCTATCGTCGGAAAGATCGAGGTGACAGCCATCTTCGGCAGGGACATGACCGGCTGACCGCTAGAGCAATTCCAGGAAAAGTGTGAAACGGTTTTCCGTCCGGAATTGCGTCAAAACAAAGAGTTAGCGCGGTTCGCGGTTTCCGTGAAACGGCGAACTGCGCTAGTGGTCGGCGCCAGCGGCCTTCTTCTTCGCCGCCGCGGCCGAAGCAAAGCGCTCGCGCAATTCCTTGCCCTTGCCGGGGATCGTCTTCTGGCGGGCGCGGCCGAAGGCCAGCGCATCGTCCGGCACGCTTTCGGTGATCACGCTGCCCGAAGCGATGTAGCCGCCCTTGCCTATCGACACGGGCGCCACCAGCGAGGAATTCGAGCCGACAAAGGCGCCTTCGCCGATGTCGGTGAAGAATTTCGAATAGCCGTCATAATTGCAGGTGATGGTGCCGGCGCCGATATTGGCGCCCGCGCCAACGCGCGCATCGCCGATATAGGTCAGGTGGTTGACCTTGGCGCCCTCCTCGATGGTCGCCTGCTTGACCTCGCAGAAATTGCCGACCTTGGCCTTGTTCCTGAGATCGGCACCCGGTCGCAGCCGCGCGAATGGCCCGACATCGCAATTCGATGCGATGGTGGCGCCCTCGATATGGCTGAAGGCATGGATCTTGGCGCCGCCAGCGATTTTCACGCCTGGACCGAACCAGACATTGGGCTCGACGATCGTATCAGTGCCGATTTCGGTGTCGTGCGAAAAGAACACGGTTTCCGGTGCGATCAGCGTCACGCCCGACAGCATCGCTTCATGGCGGCGGCGCGCCTGCCAGATGCCTTCGGCCTGCGCCAGTTCGGCGCGGTTGTTGATGCCGAGCGCGCTCTCGAAACTGGCTTCGGTGGCGACGACATCGAGTCCCTTCGCGCTGGCAATCTCGACGATGTCGGTGAGATAATACTCGCCCTTGGCGTTCTTGTTGCCGACAGCGTCGAGCAGCGTCAGCGCCTGGCTGCCGGCCACCGCCATCATGCCAGCATTGCAGAAGCCGATTTTTTTCTCCTCCTCGGAGCAGTCCTTCTCCTCGCGAATGGCAATCAGCTTGCCGCCTTTTTCGATCAGCCTGCCGTAGCCGGTCGGATTGGGCGGGCGGAAACCGATGACCACGACGGCAGCGCCTTCCGCCAGCTTCAGCCGCGCCATGGTGAGCGCGTCGGCGTCGATCAAGGGTGTGTCGCCGAACATCACCAGGATATCGCTGTAACCCTTTGATATCGCTTCGCGCGCGGCCAGCACGGCATGCGCGGTGCCGAGGCGCTTTTCCTGCACGAAGGTCTCGGCTGTCGGCGCGAATTTTGCCGCTGCCTTGCGCATCTCGTCGGCGCCATGACCAATCACCAGCGCCTGGCTGCCGGCACCGGCGGCTTCGGCCGCCTTGACCACATGGGCGACCATCGGCAGGCTGGCAATCTGGTGCAGCACCTTCGGCAGCGCGCTTTTCATGCGTGTGCCCTCGCCGGCGGCTAGGATGACGGACAGGCAGGATCTCTGGCTCATGGACGGACAACCATATGAAAAGGGTTGGGAATCAAGACAGGATAGCAGTGGCGCCATGCTGCACCAATGCGGTTAAATTCCGGTGAGATGGCGGAAGCAGCGGACTCTTAATCAGCTGGCCCACGGCGCGCATTTAGCATTTTTGGGCAATGGGACTACCCCAGCCGTCCCAGCACCGGGAAATTCTCCAGCAGCCAATAGGATACCGTCTGCACGCCGCCAGTCAGGAAAAACACACCGGCGACGACCAGCAGCGCGCCGATGGCCTTTTCAACGCGGCCGAGATGGACGCGGAATTTGCCTAGGAAGCGCATGAAGGCGCCGGAAAACAGCGCCGCGATCAGGAACGGGATACCAAGACCGAGCGAATAGGCAGCGAGCAGCAGCGCGCCCTCGCCCACGGTCTCACGACCGCCGGCCAGCGTCAGGATCGGTCCCAGCACCGGCCCGATGCAGGGCGTCCAGCCGAAGGCGAAGGCCAGACCCATGACATAGGCGGCGACCACACTTGCCGGTTTTCCCTGCGACTGGAAGCGCGCCTCGCGCGACAACAGCGGAATGCGCAGGATGCCGAGGAAATTCAGGCCCATCAGGATGATCAGCACACCGGCCACCATCGCCAGCGGCTCCTGCCAGACCCGCAGCCAATGGCCTATGGTCGAGGCGCCGGCGCCGAGCGCCACGAACACGGTCGAGAAACCGAGCACGAAGGCAATCGAGGAATAAAGCAGCGCGCCGCGCGTGCCTTCCCGCGCCGTCATCCCCGCATTGCCGCGAAAATCGTCGACCGAGACGCCGGCCATATAGCAGAGATAGGGCGGCACCAGCGGCAGCACACAGGGTGACAGGAACGAGATGGCTCCCGCCCCGACCGCGCTGACATAGCCGATGTCCAATGCCATTCCAAAACTCCGACGGTACCGGCGCCGATATAGGCTCGACGTTGCTTCTCCACCAATCACCATTTTGTGGCAAGTCGTCACCGCATGCGCGGGCCGGGGAAGAAACCACGACCCGAGGGCGTTGACACAACGAGGCCGCGATTTCCCGTGCGCCTCCAGGTATCAGCCAGGGAGATTTCCATGAAAACCATAACCGTAGGGCTGGCAGCGCTTTTGCTCAGCACCGCCGCATCCTTCGCCGCCGACGCGTGGAAGGAAGCCGAGGTCAATGGCACCAAGATCTACACCGACGCCAAGGGCATGACGCTTTATACCTATGACAAAGACGAGAAGGGCAAGAGCAACTGCTACGACAAATGCGCCACCAACTGGCCGCCGCTGAAGGCCGAGGCCGGCGCCAAGGCGGATGACGAATGGAGCGTTGTCGACCGTACCGACGGCACCAAGATGTGGGCCTATGACGGCAAGCCGGTCTATACCTTCATCAAGGACAAGAAGGCCGGCGACATGAGCGGCGACGGCGTCGCCAACGTCTGGCACGTCGTCAAGGCCGACTAGCGCCTCGATGCCATGTCCCGCCTGCTGGTGGGACATCAGTTGGTCGCCGGGCATCCTCCATGCAGCCGGCGGCCAGCTTTTTTGTGGACCGTGGCGCCCTTCCCCCGGAGCGGCGGTCCGACTGGTTTTCCTCGCCTCGCCTGAAATGAACGGGGCCGTTTTGGTGACCAGGGACCACCATCTCCCTCGGGCTGAATTCTGTGATTTCCATCATACACTCTAAGAGTGTATCGCTGCGAACAGCCCTGCAATTTGGGCGCTTCCCCTTGACCGGATGCAAAAGCGCGGCCATGTGAGCGACAAATAGAACGAGATTTCGTCGCGCGCAGCGGAATGCTTCTGCCGCACCACAGCTGATATGAGACCTCATGGACGTCGTCGTCGTCGAATCGCCGGCCAAGGCGAAGACAATCAACAAATACCTCGGCAAGAACTACAAGGTTCTGGCCTCGTTCGGCCATGTCCGCGATTTGCCGGCCAAGGACGGCTCGGTGCGTCCGGACGAGGATTTCGCCATGTCCTGGGCGGTCGACACCGCCTCGGGCAAGCGCCTTGCCGACATCGCCAAGGCGGTCAAGGATGCCGACGGCCTGATCCTCGCCACCGATCCGGATCGCGAGGGTGAAGCGATTTCCTGGCACGTGCTGGAAGTGCTGAAGCAGAAGCGCGCGCTCAAGGACAAGCCGGTCAGCCGCGTCGTCTTCAACGCCATCACCAAGACGTCGGTGCTGGAAGCGATGGCCAATCCGCGCCAGATCGATGCGCCGCTGGTCGATGCCTATCTCGCCCGCCGGGCGCTCGACTATCTCGTCGGCTTCACGCTGTCGCCGGTTCTGTGGCGCAAGCTGCCGGGTGCCCGTTCGGCCGGCCGCGTCCAGTCGGTTGCGCTGCGGCTGGTCTGCGACCGCGAATCCGAGATCGAGCGCTTCATCCGCGAGGAATACTGGCAGATAGCCGCCCTCCTCGGCACGCCGCGCAACGAGAATTTCGAAGCGCGCCTGACCGCATTCGATCGCAAGAAGCTGCAGAAGCTCGACATTTCCAACAAGGCGCAGGCCGACGACATCAAGTCGATGCTCGAAGGCGCGACCTTCAAGTCGGTGTCGGTGGAAGCCAAGCCGACCAAGCGCAATCCCGGTCCGCCCTTCACCACCTCGACGCTGCAGCAGGCCGCCTCATCGGGCCTCGGCTTCTCGGCCAGCCGCACCATGCAGGTGGCGCAGCGCCTCTATGAAGGCATGGAGATCGGCGGCGAAACCACCGGCCTGATCACCTATATGCGAACCGACGGCGTGCAGATGGCGCCGGAGGCGATTTCGGCCGCCCGCGACGCCATCGTCAAGGAATTCGGCCCCAAATATCTGCCGGAAAAGCCGCGCCAATATACCGCCAAGGCCAAGAACGCCCAGGAAGCGCACGAAGCGATCCGCCCGACGGATTTCATGCGCACCCCGGCATCGGTCAGGCAATATCTCGATTCCGATCAGATGCGGCTCTACGAATTGATCTGGAAGCGCGCCATCGCCAGCCAGATGCAGCCGGCCGAGATCGAACGCACCACGGCCGAGATCGAGGCGGTCAACGGCACCCGCACCGCCGAGCTTCGCGCCATCGGTTCGGTCGTGCGCTTCGACGGCTTCATCGCCGCCTATACCGACCAGAAGGACGACGATTCGGAAGACGAGGAAAACCGCCGCCTGCCCGAGATCCGCGCCGGTGAGCAGCTTGCCCGCCAGGCGATCAACGCCACCCAGCACACCACCGAGCCGCCGCCGCGTTACTCCGAAGCGTCGCTGATCAAGAAGCTGGAAGAGCTCGGCATCGGCCGGCCTTCCACCTACACGGCGATCCTGAAGACGCTCGAGGACCGCGACTATGTCAGCATCGACAAGCGCCGGCTGGTGCCGCAGGCCAAGGGCCGCTTGCTGACGGCCTTCCTCGAAAGCTTCTTCAAGCGCTATGTCGAATACGACTTCACCGCTTCCCTCGAGGAAAAGCTCGACGAGATCTCCGACGGCAAGCTCGCCTGGAGGGACGTGCTGCGCGATTTCTGGAGAGACTTTTCCGGCGCCGTCGCCGACATCAAGGAGTTGCGCGTCACCGACGTGCTCGATGCGCTCAACGAGGAACTGGCGCCGCTGGTGTTTCCCGCGCGCGAGGACGGTTCGAACCCGCGCATCTGCCCGAAATGCGGCACCGGCAATCTGTCGCTGAAGCTCGGCAAGTTCGGCGCCTTCGTCGGCTGCTCGAACTATCCTGAATGCTCCTTCACCCGCCAGCTCGGCGACGCCGCCAACCCCAATGGCGAGAACGGCAACGGCGAGGACGGCATCAAGGTCATTGGCAAGGACCCTTACACGTCAGAGGAAATCACGCTGCGCAGCGGCCGTTTCGGCCCTTATCTGCAGCGTGGCGACGGCAAGGAGGCCAAGCGCTCCAGCCTGCCCAAGGGCTGGACGGCTGAAACCATCGACCACGAGAAGGCGCTCGCCCTGCTGTCGCTGCCGCGTGATGTCGGCCAGCATCCGGAAACGGCCAAGATGATCTCGGCCGGGCTCGGCCGCTACGGCCCGTTCGTGCTGCATGACGGCACTTACGCCAATCTCGAAAGCATCGAGGACGTGTTCTCGATCGGCCTCAACCGCGCCGTGTCGGTGATCGCCGAGAAGCAGTCGAAGGGCAAGGGCGGCCGCAATGGCGGCACACCGGCAGCCCTCAAGGAACTTGGCGACCATCCCGATGGCGGCGGCAAGATCGTCGTGCGCGACGGCAAATACGGGCCCTACGTGAATTTCGGCAAGGTCAATGCCACCCTGCCCAAGGGCAAGGATCCGCAATCGGTGACGGTCGAGGACGCGCTGGCGCTGATTGCCGAGAAGGAAGCCAAGGGCGGTGGCGGCAAGAAGCCGTTCCGCAAGGCGGCAGCGGCCAAGGCCCCGACAACCAAGAAAACGACAGCCAAGAAAGCGGCGGCCAAGAAGACAGCCGCGAAGAAAAAAGGGTAGGACGGCGTGGCGCGCAGGATCACCGGAAGAAGCCACGGCGATCCGCGCACCGCCGACACGAGGGCCAAGGTCAAGGACGACTATCGGCCGTCGCGTGACGAAATCCTGCGCTACATCGCCGAAAATCCAGATCGCGCCGGCAAACGCGACATCGCCAAGGCGTTCGCGCTGCGCGGTGACGACCGCATCTGGCTGAAGGATATTTTGCGCGACCTGCAGGACGAAGGCGTCCTGACCAGGGAGCGCAAGCAGCTCGCCCGCGTCGGCGCCCTGCCCCATGTCGCCGTGCTCGACATCTTTGGCCGCGACGGCGATGGCATTTTGCTCGCGCATCCGTCGGAGGCCGTCGGCACTGGAGAACCACCTGTCGTCTCGATCCGGGTGTCGCGCGGCGGCAGCGGCCCGGCGCCAGGCATCGGCGACCGCGTGCTAGCAAAAACCTTCCCGACCAACGAAGCGACGGGCCCCGCCTATACCGGGCGGGTGATGAAGATCTTCGAGAAGCGCAGCGATGCCGTTCTCGGGATCTTTCGCATCCTGCAGGACGGCACCTTCCGCATCGAGCCGGTGGAACGGCGCCAGCCCGAACTGATCGTCGACAAGGAATTCCAGAACGGCGCCAGGAACGGCGACCTGGTCGAGGTCGAGCCCGCGCGCGCCTCTCGCTACGGGCTGCCGAGAGCCAAGGTGCTCAACGTGCTGGGCTCGCTGACCAGCGAAAAGGCGGTCTCGATGATCGCCATCCACGCGCATGACATTCCGCATATCTTCCCGGCCGACGTCATCGCCGAATCCGAAGCGGTCAAGCCTGCTACGCTTGATCACCGCGAGGACTGGCGCGACCTGCCGTTGATCACCATCGATCCGGGCGACGCCAAGGACCATGACGACGCCGTCTTCGCCACATCAGACCTCGACGGGAACAACCCAGGCGGCGTGGTCGCCACGGTGGCGATCGCCGATGTCGCCGCCTATGTCCGCTATGGCACGGCACTCGACCGCGAAGCGCTGAAGCGCGGCAATTCGGTCTATTTCCCGGATCGCGTGGTGCCGATGCTGCCCGAGCGCATCTCCAACGATCTCTGCTCGCTGCGCGAAGGCCAGGATCGGCCGGCGCTGGCCGTACGCATGGTTTTTTCGGCCGATGGCCGCAAGCTCAGGCACTCCTTCCATCGCGTCATGATGAAGTCGGCGGCGAAGCTTGCCTACCAGCAGGCACAGGCGGCAATCGACGGCGTGCCGGACGACAAGACCGGCCCGATCCTCGACACCGTGCTGAAGCCGCTGTGGGACGCCTATGCGATCCTCAAGCGTGGCCGCGACGGTCGCCAGCCGCTCGAACTCGACTTGCCGGAGCGCAAGATCCTGCTCAAGCCGGATGGCACCGTCGATCGCGTCATCGTGCCGGATCGGCTGGATGCCCATAAGCTGATCGAAGAATTCATGATCCAGGCCAATGTCGCCGCCGCCGAGACTCTGGAGGCGAAGAAGCAGGCGCTGGTCTACCGTGTCCACGACGCGCCTTCGCTGGCCAAGCAGGAATCGCTGCGCGAATTCCTGCAGACGCTCGGCCTGTCGCTGGCGCGCGGCGCGCAGATGCGGCCGAGCCAGTTCAACGGCATTCTTGAGCGCGTGCGCGGCGCCGACAATGAAGGCCTGGTCAACGAAGTGGTGCTGCGCTCGCAGAGCCAGGCCGAATATTCGCCGAAGAACATCAGCCATTTCGGCCTCAACCTGAAGCGCTACGCGCATTTCACGTCGCCGATCCGCCGCTACGCCGACCTCATCGTGCATCGCGGACTTATTGCCGCACTCGGCCTCGGTCCGGGCGGGCTGACGCAGGACGAGGCAGCGCGGCTCGAAGACGTTGCGGTGCTGATCTCAGGCACGGAACGGCGCGCAATGGCCGCCGAGCGCGACACCGTCGACCGGCTGATCGCCGCCTATCTCGCCGAGCGCGTCGACGACCGGTTCGACGCCCGCATTTCCGGCGTCACCAAATCGGGACTATTTGTCCAATTGCCGCAGTACGGCGCGGATGGTTTCATCCCGGTGTCAACATTGAATGGCGATTACTATATATACGACGAAACGGCCCGCTCCCTGTTCGGAGAACGCTCGGGCAAAGGCTACCAGCTCGCGGATCGCGTCGAGGTCCGGCTCGTCGAAGTGGCGCCAATGGCCGGCGCCATTCGCTTCGAGATGTTGACCGACCCAAAGCCTTTGCCGGACTCCAAGCGGTCGTTTCACAAGGCCAAAGGCCGCGCCCGCGCGTCGCAATCGCGACCGGGTTCGCGCGGCAGGAGACGATGATGACAACAGCCATGGAAGAACAGGTTTTCGGCGGAGAACATCACTCGGGCCGGGCCGCCCGCCCGCTGTGGACGGCGATGAAGCGTGGCATGCTCGGCCGCTGCCCGCATTGCGGCGAAGGCAAGCTATTTCGCGCCTTCACCAAGACCGTCGACACATGCAGCGTCTGCGGCGAGGAACTGCATCACCATCGCGCCGACGACCTTCCGGCCTATCTCGTCATCGTCATCGTCGGCCACCTCGTGCTCGGCGCCTTCATGGGTATCGAGGCGACATCGACCCTGTCCACGTGGCAGCACATCGCCATCTGGGTACCGCTGACCATCATCCTGGCGGTGGCGCTGCTGCAGCCGGTCAAGGGTGCCGTCATCGGACTGCAATGGGCCTTCTATATGCACGGATTCGGTGGCGAGAAGGATGTGATCGAACCACATCCCGGGATCTAAAACGCCGCCTGGCGCAACATACCGACCGTGAAAGGCCGCTTTCGCTTGCCAGAAGTTTCCGTTAGGTCCTGCGCATGGACGGTATGACCAAGGCGGAAGTCGACAGGATCGAGCGGAGCATGATCGCGCATAGCGGCCAGCCAATTCGTCCGCGCGACGCGGCGACCCTGATCCTGCTTGACCGCAAGGGCGATGAGGTGCTGGTCCTGATGGGCCGCCGCCACCCCGGCCACGCCTTCATGCCCGGCAAGTTCGTCTTTCCCGGCGGCCGCACTGATCCGGCCGACAGCCGCGTCCCGGTCGCCGCCGCATTGCATCCGGAGCAGGAAGCAAAGTTGATCGCCGGGCCTGGCCGCACAAGCGTCGCACGGGCGCGCGCGATCGCCTTGTCGGCCATCCGCGAGACCTATGAGGAAGCCGGGCTGCTGATCGGCCGCAAAGGCGCTTTCGCCACCGCCAGAGCCGATTGGCAGGGCTTTGCCGAACACGGCGTGCACCCCTCTCTCGATATGCTGCGTTTCGTCGCGCGCGCCATCACACCGCCCAACCGGGTGCGCCGCTTCGACACGCGCTTCTTCAGCGCCTGGCGCGACGATGTCGCCGTCGAACTGCCGGGGGGCGGCCCGACAAACGAACTCGAAGAGCTGGTCTGGCTACCGCTTGCCAAGGCCAGGGAAGCCGACATACCCGACATCACCCGAATGATCCTGGGCGAACTGGAAGAGCGCCTCGCCCATGATCCGCTGTTGCGCCCGGGTGGCCCCGTGCCCTTCTACCGGCTTGTCCGCAACCGCTTCACCCGCGAAATTCTGTAGAATATCGAGTATTCAGCATCCCATGACGGTCGATACCCAACCACAGGCCGACGAGCGCGTACATTGGCTGCCGATGGTGGCGGCGATCTCGTCGATCAGCGTCGTCGGCATCGCCATCGGCCTCGGCATGCCGTTGCTCAGCGTCATTCTTGAAACGCGCGGCCATTCGGCCTCGATGATCGGTCTCAACACGGCTGTCGCCGGCCTGGCCTCGATCGCCGGCGCGCCGCTGGCCACACCGCTCGCCATGCGGTTCGGCGTTGCCTGGACCATGATTGCCATGATCGCCGCTGGCGCCCTGGCCTTCATCGGCTTTCATTTCGCACCCGATTTCTGGATGTGGTTTCCGCTGCGCGTTGTGCTGCATATCGCGCTGACGGTGCTGTTCATCCTGTCGGAATTCTGGATCAGCACTTCGGCCCCGCCGCACCGGCGCGGGCTTGTCCTCGGCATCTACGCCACTGTTCTGTCGCTCGGCTTTGCCGCGGGGCCGTGGCTGTTCGCCCATCTTGGCAGTTCCGGCTTCAGGCCGTTCGGCGTCATCATCGCACTGGTGACGCTGGCCGCCATACCGGTGCTGGCGGCGCGCAACGAGAGCCCGACCATTGTCTCCGATGGCGAGACCAGCAATTTCCTGCGCTACATCTGGCTGGTGCCGTCGGCGACTGCAGCCGTGCTGGTGTTCGGCGCGGTCGAAACCGGCGGCTTTGCGCTGTTCCCGGTCTACGGCAACCGTATCGGCTACTCCGAGGCCGATGCAGCCCTGCTCCTGACCATGATTGGCCTCGGCAACGTGCTGCTGCAGATCCCGATCGGCATGATCAGCGACCGCGTCCGCGACCGCCGCTATCTGCTGATTGCCTGCGCCACCGTCGGCCTTGCCGGCACGATCTTCATGCCCTTCTTTGCCCAGAATTGGCACCTGATGGCGGCACTTCTGTTCGTCTGGGGCGGCGTTGTCGCTGCCATGTACACGATCGGCCTTGCCCACCTCGGCTCGCAGCTTTCCGGCCACGAACTGGCGTCCGCCAACGCCGCTTTCGTGCTTTGCTACGGCGTCGGCATGGTGCTCGGCCCGCAAGCGATCGGCATCGGAATGGATGCGTCGGTCCATCCGGTTCGGCTGGTCGCTCGGCCTGTTCTTCGCCGCCTACATCGCCCTGGTCAGCGTCAGGCTGATCCGCAAGATCCTCCTTTAGCGCGACACTTCTTCCAGCCTGCATTTCACGCGGCGACACTACACGCTGCTGACAGAACGTGTCAGCAGCCCCCGATTATAAGGTTGCCTCAAACATCTGAAGTTGAGGATCCTCCCATGATCGACAGCGGCTTTGAAACCACTTCGTTGCGAATGACACTGCTCCCTGCTCGTGACCTTCCAGGCGCCGGCCGCCGATGTCGACCGCATCATGGACGCGGTGGTTGCGATAGCGCCGCTGGCGATGGGCAAATACGACCGCAATGCCTATCAGTCGGCGCATGGCATCGAACGCTACAGGCCGCTTGACGGTGCGGCCGCCGGCGCCGAAACCGAGTTGCGGCGACGCCCCGGCACGGTCGAGGTTTCGTTCGAATTGCCCGACGACCAGACACTGGCCGCCCGGGTGGTCGAGGCGATTTTCCAGGCGCACAGCTACCAGGAACCGGTGATCCGCATTCAGCCGATCCTCGCCAGCCGCTCCAAGGGGCTGGACGACCGCGCCAATCCGAATCGCTGGTGGAACACGACCGGGGACTGGAGAAGGTTGCCCCCGTTAGGGAAGAAGCTTAGAGCGGCCTTCCCTTCCCCCTTGTGGGAGAAGGAAGAGACAGCACCGCCGGGCTTGACTTTCCAGGCACGTTCTTTATGTGTCGCGCCAAGTTTCCCGCGTCCGGGTGTTTCCGTGCTCCAGCGGCCAAAACCCCACGAACATAACGGACTGAAATCATGGCCAAGCCGCAAACATCAAGATCAAGCTCTGTCGACCGCCGACACCGGTTTTCTTCTACGTGACCAGCAAGACAGCCGCACCAAGACCGACAAGCTGTCGTTCCGCAAGTACGACCCGGTCGCCAAGAAGCACGTCGAATTCAAGGAAACCAAGATCAAGTAATCTGGTTTCCTCCGCGAATGCCGAACGCCGCCCATTGGGCGGCGTTTTCGTTTGCAGGGCCATCGGGCGGACGTCTGCTTGAGGCCAATGCAAACCCTACCCTTGGCCCGTCTCACACTTTTCCTGGAATCGCTTCAGGGTTGCCGTGGTGCGACCGCCTCGAGCGCCATTTGACCGGGCAAGGTGGCGTGGCTGGAATTTTGCCAGCCACCGGCGGGCGCGGAAAATACTGGGTCGTGACCTGCACCGCCTCGGCTGTCGCCTCATCGAACAGCAGCGAAATCAGTTTCAAGGCTTCGTCGAGGCCTGATGAGATGCCGCCACCGGTCAGTCGGTTGCCGGATTTGATGAAGCGCGCATGCGTCGTATCGACCTCGATCTTCGGAAAACTCTGCAGGCATTTGACGAACGCCCAATGGGTCGTGGCCTTGTGACCGTCAAGCAGCCCGGCGCGGGCAAGCAACAGGGCT